>JAGVVU010000004.1 GCA_018304605.1 Candidatus Aenigmatarchaeota archaeon
GGAGCGATCTTGAACTTCGTCTCCTCGCCCCTCTTGAGCGTTGCCAGAAGCTGGCCGGCCCGCGTTCTCGGCTTTTCAACGGGCGCGTGATGCATCTTCCTGTAGAGAGAGCCCCTCAAAGCGGAGTGTGATTTCATTTTCTTGATCTTATTCAGCACTGCTTATCCTCTCCGGGACTTGCGCGAGCGTCCGACCTGGACTATGCCCCTGTACCTGGCGCATGACGGGCACACATACATCTTCGACGAGAACCCGCTCACCCTTCTGGGATCAATCTGCTTCCTGAGAGTCGGGTCGCTTATCCTGAAGCCGCGGTACTGGACGAACGTCTTCCATCTGGGCACCTGCCGCCCGCAGTAAGTGCAGACAACGTTGCTCTCCTTTCCTTTTGATTTCGTATGTGTGTATCCTCGTCTATAAGGGGCAGACATGACTAATTACCTCCATGCAGATAGCTGGAGAACCAGCTTTATAGTTAACCCAGCAAATAATCCGGATATTATAACTGGGTTTACTATATGTGACCAACTTGTGTAATACAAGGAAGAACTTTGTTCTTCCTGTACGGCAAGAGTTTTCTCTTGCCTGTACCGAAATTATTATAGGCGGTGGCGTATATTAAGATTTCCGCTTTTGCAGCTTCGGATTTAAATCTTGCGCAAAAATCTATGAGTATGAGACTGCCTATTGCCGCCGCGCTCGTTGTGTCGCTGTTTTCCATGCCAGCGGGCGCGCAGACATATGAGCAAAGCATCGGGGAAAAGGAGAGGGCGCCATGCGTGCGGCAGGCGATGTCTAATTACAAGGGATTGACGGATTTCGTGGCGCGCATAACTAAGGCGCGCAGGGAGGTCCAGGACATAGTTTACAATTCGAGCCTTTCTGACGCTGATAAGCTTGCAGAACTGCGCGGGCTGCCGCAGAGGTATGGCGAATGCGTCGCTGTGTACGGGATATTTAACCCTGTAGGCGAGTCATTTTACGAAAGGATGGGAAGGAAGAAGCCGCCGCTGGCAGGCACGTACGACGAGCAGGCCGCTGCGGTCGTGAGGGAGGCAGGGTGGCAGAGGGAAGCAGCGGATGCGTATGCCAGGAATGCGAAGCGCGAAGCCGGCAGGAGGATACGCACGACCAGTCAGGTAATAGATATCATAGGCAACTTGCCGGATGCTATCAATGCGGATATTAACATAGACGGCTGGAATGTGAGCGGCACGATATGGCCCAGATTCAATGTTAGTTACGGGGAGCAAGGTACTATAGTAATCAGGCCGAATGCGTCGCTGCCAGACAACGGGAGGCTTGAAAGTGAATCAGGCAGGTTCCGTCTTTATTCTTTCCCGGGAGGCGGCTACGTGCTTTTTGGCGGCGGCGGGGCATACAGTTCGTACAGCCGTGACGGCCTTCTTAAATATGGGGATTTCCAGGAGACGCAAAGGGACACGCTGCGCGAAAGAGGGCAATGGATGTTTGGGGAGTTTTCAAAATTCATAAACAGGTTGGGAGGCAGTTTCGATGGCGACGCACGCTTCAAAGTATCCCGTACTTCAAGGTATCTGGGCGACAAGCCTATCAGTTTTGAACAGTACGGGTTCCGCGCCCAGAACAACGCGGCGCCGAAAAGGCTTGCCGTTGGTGCATACTACAATATTGGGCTCCCGCCAGGCGCAATAGACGATGACTACATAGACGCTTTCAATGCAGCTTTCGACGAGCTTTCGTTCGGCGGACAGCGCCGCATAATGCACCTGTCCCCTGCAACCGGACACAGCGGAAGGCACGCGGGTGTCATGGAAATTGAGTCGCGAAATGTGGGGTATAGCGGCTTATACATTATTCTGGAGGAGCTGCAGTGAAAAGATTTCTTCTGGCTCTCCCATTGGTTGCGGCGTGCGGCGGCACGCCACAGAATATCAATGCATCAGTGGAGGAAATAGCCAAGGCGCTAAGCAGGCCGGCGGGCATCAGCGCGCTGACGTGGGATGCAGCAGATCTTAGGGAAGGCTCGGGTTGCGTATTTGTGCTGACAGAAAATCGCGGGCATCAGGGAATGACTATACTGGAAAGACGCGAAGGCGAACTCGCCAGGGTGTACATAAGCCCGTCATGGAATGGCGCCAAGGCGGACAAAATAAGCATAACAGACATGGGACATGACGGCAAAAAAGAAGTGGAGATAATATTGGATAACGGCAGGCGGATTTATTATTTGCATGACGGTAAAGGCTATGCAGAAGAAGACGTCCTGAAATATCATGGCATGACAGGCCATGGAAGATACCGCGACGACGTGTTCTACAGGGACCTTGATGGCGACGGCGTTGAGGAGGCGCTTGTTGTTTACGGGCATGACTTCTCCAGCAGCCCGTTTGGCGCATACAAATGGCGTCATGGCTGGACAGAGTTTGAAAACAGCTATCTGGAGGAAGCCAGAAGGGAATACGAATTATCTGCCAAGTCGGGTATGGATGCGCTGGCGCTTGGCGATAAAAAGCGTGAAATAAGGAAAAATCTGCTGGATTATGCGCAAAAGTGATTTGTTTCTTAAGCTTTTTGCCCAAAGGTCTTATCGGGGAAAAGGGGTTTTATGATAGACATAGAACAGCTGACGAGGGAGAAGGGCCATCTCATAGACAGGGAAATAGAGGCAGTATTCGCTGGAAACGTGCCCAATCTGCACGACGCAGTCCGCTACCACATGGGCACCGGCGGCAAGCGCTTGCGGCCGCTGCTCGCAATATTGACTTACGAGTCGCTCGGCGGCAAAGGCGATAAGATTCTCCCGTTCGCGGCAGCCTGCGAGGTGCTGCACAACTGGTTCCTGGTCCATGACGACATCGAGGACGGCGACCGCGTGCGGCGCGACAAGCCTGCCGTCTGGGTGAAGTACGGGCTGGCGCATGGCATCAATGTCGGAGACTACATGGCGCAGAAAGTCTATGAACTGATTCTTAATTCGGGAAAATACGGCGTTGATGATGAGAAGATAATGGAGCTGCTGGACGCGATGGTCAGGACATCCGTGAAGACATCAGAAGGCCAGGCAATGGACATAAGCATGAGGGACAGCATGCCTGCGGAGGGCGATTACATGAAAATGGTAATCGGCAAGACAGCCCACTACCTGACTGTGCCGATGGCGGGCGCGGCCATACTGGCTGGCAGGAAGGAGCTAATCCCTTGCCTGGTCGAGTTCGGGATGCAGGTCGGCCCCGCTTTCCAGATAACTGATGACGTGCTTGATTTGACAGAGGGCAAGGGACGCGGGGAGGAAGAGCATTCTGGTGATTCACTGCCTCGGAAAATGCAGTGCCGATGAAAAGAACGCTCTGCTCGGCGTGCTCGGCAAGCCGCCGGAGCAGACAACGGACGAGGATGTCCTTGCGGTGAAGCGTCTGTTCGAGAGATATGGTTCTATAGATTACGCGAAGGAAAAAGCAGGCGCGTTGAAGAGGCAGGCTGAAGAAACGATAAGAAAGCTTCCGCCGGAGCTGCACGGGCTGCTCGAGTTCTTCGCGGACTATCTGATCAGCAGGAAGAAGTAAATATGGGATTTGTAAAGAAATCTATTGCGGTGTTGGCGCTTGCCGGTGCTGGCGCTCTGGCGTTTGACATCGGGAACGTCGGACTGGAAAACTATGGGCGTGAATGGGAAAAAAGAGGGCAGAGAATCGAGGAAAGGCTTGACAAGAGAAAGGCTGCCAGACGCGAAAGAAGGGACTCCTATGAACAGGCATTGAAAGTGCTAAACGGAACGCAGCCGGGTGACAACTCACAGATTCGCGGCATTTTGGATATCGCGAAAAAGTACGGCAGCGATGAGCGTATGTCAATGGGTTCGATGGCTGCCTTATGGCATATAGGCACGGCAGAAGCCGAGCAGACGCTGCGCTCGCTGGTTGTGAATCCAGTCGAAGGCGAAACAAATCTCTCTTTTTATGCGGCGGGCGCGCTCGGGAATATCAGTGTGACTGCTGCCCGGGATGTGATAGTAGAAAGAGGCATCCTCGAACGTCAGAGAGGCGGCGAACTGCCGACGAACCTCAAGGACACCCTGCACAGCATAGGCGACGAGGCTTCAATGGAATACTTCATAGACACAGGCAGCGCAGACGACCTGGCAGACTTTGTAATCAGGAACAAGGATAAAGGCTTCTTTTATATGCACAGGGACAGGCTGATACCGCCGCTTGAAAGGAGGATGGTTCGCGTTTACTATGGCGGCGTTGATGGAATAAACTGCGAAGTCGAACACAATACTTTGTACAGGTTCGCATTTGCGATAAATATAGTCGACAGGACTTTTGCTGAAAAATATCTTTTATCAGTTGCAGAATCTACAAGCTGCACGCCTTTTCCAGTAACAGATTCCCTGAGGAACAACAGCTTCAAGTGAAACCGTCAAACAGATATATTTATTCTTTTTTCGCCTAATAGGACCTATGCTTCTTGAAAAGCTCGGCTTGCCCGAAAAGATAATCAACATCCTGAAGAGCGGGGGCATATCTGAATTGAATCCTCCACAGGCGCTCGCCGTGAAGAAGGGCCTGCTAGAGGGGAAGAACCTTGTCGTGGCTTCGCCGACTGCTTCTGGAAAGACGCTGATCGCAGAAATAGCGGTACTCAGGAATTTTCTGGAGGGCGGGAAGTCCGTCTATCTTGTCCCTCTCAAGGCATTGGCCAGCGAGAAGTACAGCGACTTCAGCAAATACAAAAAAATAGGAATGCGCGTGGCAATCGCGACAGGCGACCTGGATGAAACGGACGGCTGGCTGGGCGGCTACGACCTGATAATATTGAGCAACGAGAAGATGGACTCGCTCCTGCGCCACGGCGTCCCGTGGACAAAGGATATTTCTTTGATAATCTCCGACGAGATACACCTGATAGACGACCCTTCGAGAGGGCCGACGCTCGAGGTCGTGCTGACCCAGCTGGCCGGCATAACGAAGAGCCAGATAATAGCGCTGTCAGCCACGATAGAGAACAGCAAGGAGATAGCTGAGTGGCTGGACGCACAGCTCGTCGAGAGCGATTATCGTCCTGTCAAGCTGCACAGGGGCGTGATGTATCCCGGTGATGATAAATACAAGGTAGAGTTCAAGGGGAGAAAAAGCGCGATTCCTTTGGGGAGCGAAATCGACACGTCGCTCTGCATGGACACAATACAGAAGGAAAAGCAGACGCTTGTTTTTGTCTCGACACGCCGCAACGCGGAAGCCGCGGCGGAACGCATTTCAAAGGACGTGAAGAAGCTTCTTTCTGTCGGGGACCGCGCGGGGCTGAAAAAAATCGCAAATGATGTGGAAAACACGCTGGGCAACCCGACTAAGCAGTGTCGCCGGCTCGCGAGGACAATAGAGAACGGCGCCGCCTTCCATCATGCAGGCTTGGTGGCAAAGCAGCGGAAGCTCGTGGAAGACGGGGTCAAGTCCGGGTTGATTAAGGTATTGGCGGCGACAACTTCACTTGCGTATGGGCTCAACCTTCCGGCATATCGTGTCGCAATAAAGGACACGAAAAGGTTCAGCAGTGGCTATGGCATGTCTTATATTCCGGTTATCGACGTGCATCAAATGTGCGGACGCGCAGGCCGCCCGAAATACGACACTGAGGGAGAAGCGATTCTTCTCGCCAAGAGCAGGGGCGAGGCGAAAGCGCTGTGGGAACGTTACGTCGAAGGCGATGCCGAGCCGATATATTCCAAGCTCGGCGTGGAGCGCATGCTCCGCATATACATACTCGCACTGGTGTCTTCCGGATACGTGCGGACGAGAAGCGAACTGGAAAGCTTTTTTTTGCGCACCTTTTTCGCGAAGCAATACGGCGACATCAACAGCATTGCAGGCAAAATAGAGAGGATAATAGACGAGCTGGAAAGCTACAAGTTCATACTCGTTGGCGACAAAAGCGAGTTCATCTCGAAGGAGTTCATGCCTGCGTTCCAGCTTACGCAGGACATGGAGCTTCGCGCTACGAAGCTCGGGAAGCGCGTCAGCGAGCTGTACATCGACCCTGTTTCTGCCAACTTCTTGCTGTCCGTTATGAGCGAGGAGGACAATGCTGTGCAGAACCTGATGACGATATGCCAGTGCATCGAGATGAAGCCGTTGCTGACGGTGAAAAAGAGCGAGTATGAGGATGTGGAAAATGAGCTGGCGAAGAGCGACATCGAGTCGCCGGACGTGTGGGACGTGGAGTACGAGGATTTTCTCAGCAGCTTCAAGACCGCCCTTATGCTGAAGGAGTGGACGAATGAGTCGGGCGAGGACATGATACTGGAGAAGTTCGGCGTGACGCCCGGAGAGCTGTACAGCAAGACAACGAACGCGGAATGGGTGTTATACGCCGCGAGCGAGCTGGCGCTGCTGCTGGGCATAAAGGAAATTGCCAATAACATAAACAAGGTCCGTTTGCAGGTGAAGCACGGCGTGAAGGAAGAGCTGCTGAAGCTGGTGACGCTGAAAGGCATAGGGCGCGTAAGAGCGCGAAGGCTTTACGCCGCTGGAATAAGGACCGCTGCAGACATAAAGAAGACAGACGAGATTGCGCTGGCAAAGCTGCTCGGCCCGAAGGTTGCGAAGGAAGTCCGGCAGAGCGCAGAGCAGTAATTCTGGGTTTTCTACAAAATCTACCCTATTATTTTTACACCGGTTCTCTCAAAGTGTTTTTTGTTTTCTGTAATAATGGGGCATGAATTAACAAGACAAATATAGTCTACTTTTTACCCTAAACAATCAAAAACTTTATAACCGACGAATAAAATGTATTATGATGAAACGTACAATGCTTTACGGAATTATTCTGATAGCAGCTTTTGTCATTGGAGTTTTTGCATGGATGCAGTATTCAGAACTTTCCTTCCTGCCAAAAGAAACAGGAAAGACGTGGGTACAAATAGATTCTGTTTCATGCCTGGGAAATAGTTGGGAACAAGACTGGTTGTCTTCAAACAATAGAACATATGAGGAGTACCCCAGAAATAGCGAAAATGAAATAATTACAGCTTACTACAACAAACAGGGCATAACAATCTTTTCTGTTAAAACAAAATTTACCCAGCCAAAATTTATGTGCACGGCTTGTAGTTGTGGAAATGGCTATACATTTTACTTGCTTATTCTTGACTCAGATGTAGGCAAGATGCTAAGTTATGGCTACAAAGTTGCTTGATTATCATTTTTAAGTTTACAATTTCTTATATCCTAAACTGTGACGGGTTCGTAGTCTAGCTTGGTTAGTGATTGGCGCCTTCGGCGTCCGTCGGCTATGATTCGAGGTTCGGGTAACCTTTTCGTTGGTGAATGACGCCTTTTGGCGTCCGTCGGAAGCGAAAAGCTTAACCAAAAGAAGGGAAGAAAAACCTCGTGGCCGGAGTTCAAATCTCCGCGAACCCATTACTGGATTTTTACCTTTTTATACTTTTTGTTATATAATTATAGCTTATGTTACAAAAATATAACTTTTATCGCGTGCTTGGGGCATTTTTAGATAACCCTGTCAGGGAATTTGGGTGGAAGGAGTTGTCCGTCAAATTAAAGCTTGGTCCTCCGTCCACAAAAAAATATATTGACGAATTGAAAAAAGAGGGTATAATAGAAGAAAAAAAATTCGGCGCCAGGAGCCTTTATCGTGCAAACAGAGAAAATAGAAAGTTCCGTCTTTTTATGACATTTGACATGGCATTCAAAATTGAGAGTTCAGGGTTGCTGGAATTCCTAAACAGGAGCTATGGATATCCTGCAATTTTGTTATTTGGATCTTATTCTACAGGAGAGGCTGTAGAAGGAAGTGACATTGATATTGCAGTGGTTTCCGAATCGAAGAAAGATGTAAATATTGAGGATTTTGAGAAAAAGATAGGGAAGGAAATTCAGTTGTTTAGGTTCAATAAAGAGGAATTCGGGCGATTGAGGAAGAAAAATCCGAGCCTGTACGATGGACTGAGAAACGGTATTGTATTGTCTGGAAGATTGGACGTGAGTTAATGGATTGGAATAATTGTATTAAGGAAGGAAACTCTGTCAAAATAACTGCGAATAAGAAGAGAGCTGTTTTTCTCATAAAGCAGGCAGAAAATACATTAAAAGTTCTGGATCAGATACATATTGACGGGAATAATGTATCCGTATTCTTCACAAATTATTATGATGCCTTGCTTGAGCTTCTACATGCATTTATGTACGATGCCGGATTTAAGGTTAAGAATCATTATTGCCTGGGATACTATCTCAGGGATGTAATCAGAGATCAGGAATCCTACAGGGTCTTCGACAGATCGCGTCTGTTAAGAAATTCTTCAATTTATTATGGAGAGCATTTCGATGAAGCCGTACTCCTAAGCGCAATCAGGGATATAAAAGAAGTTTTTGCAAAATTGAAAAAGAATATCAAATAGAATCACTCTTTCCGTCCGAAAGTGAGGAACCCGGTATGCACGGTCTGGCTGGGAACAGGATGAGAAAATCCGTGCGAGCTCATCCATTCCTTCTGCGAGTTCTCTATCGTAACGATGTTTTTGAATCCCGCTTTCTCCATAGCAGCACGGCAAGAAATCTGCTGCTCTATGTGAGGAGAGTAGATAGCGATGAACCCGCCCTTCTTCAGCGCCTTGTGCGCCTTCGGTATTATTTTCTCCGCGCCTTTTACGTCCATTGTTATTAAATCAAAGCCGCTGCCTGTGAATTTCTCCGCTGGCTTGTTCACAAGTTTTATGTTCCTGAAGCCGCTCGCCTCTATGTTCTTTTTTATGATGTCGGCGTGTTCTTTTTTTATTTCATAAGTGGTAACCGACCCGTTCGGCGTGAGGTTCGCGATGAACAGTGTGAGGAATCCCGAGCCGCCGCCGAGGTCCAGGCATTTCCAGTCCGGCTGCAGGCCCGTCCGCGCGATTATCGCCCCTGCGTCTTTCCTCATTATTATCTGCGGCCCGCGCTTGTATTTCCCTTCAACGTCTATGTAGCTCATGGCTAAGCATTGCATCGAAAGCTTAAAATCACAGGAGTGCAACGGATAGCATGAAGGTCTCAGTACGCAGAAAGATTAGCAGCGAAAACCTCAAGAAAATAAAAAAATGCGGATTCGGGATAGGCGGCTATGATGCGGAAGTCGCTCTTGTAGAAGGTCGTTTCAGTGATTTTCGCAGATACAGGAACCTGAAATGGATTCACACCTCTTTCGTCGGTGTCGACAATCTGCTCACAGATGAAATAATGGGGAGCGATGTAATCATCACGAATTCGAGGGGCATGAAGACTCCTGTTCCTGAGCATGCGATGGCTCTCATGTTGTCCTTCGAAAGAAGGCTCAACGAGGCGTTTGCATCCCAGGCGAAGCGCAAATGGGACAGGATAGTTGGGGGAGAGCTGGCAGGTAAGACCATATTCATTCTAGGCCTGGGCGCGATAGGTCTCGAGCTCGCCGGTCTGTGCAGGGCATTCAACTGCAATGTCATGGGAATAAACAACGAGCCTGTAAAAAGCAGGTTTGTCGACAAGATCGGCATGTCAAATAAGCTTCATCAGATGCTGCCTGAGGCTGATTATGTGATTGCATGCCTGCCGCTGACCAGGGAAACGCATCATCTTCTGGGCAGGAAGGAATTTTCCATGATGAAAAAAACGGCAGTCGTCGTGAATGTCGGCCGCGGGCCCGTTATTGACGAGAGCGCGCTTATCGCTGCCCTTAGGAAAAAGCAGATAGCAGGGGCCTGCCTGGACGTGTTCGAGGAAGAGCCTCTCCCGAAATCAAGCCCGCTCTGGAAGATGAAGAATGTGATAATAACGGCGCACT
This sequence comes from Candidatus Aenigmatarchaeota archaeon, assembly GCA_018304605.1. Classification (GTDB taxonomy): domain Archaea; phylum Aenigmatarchaeota; class Aenigmatarchaeia; order GW2011-AR5; family GW2011-AR5; genus GW2011-AR5. The sequence continues at coordinate 9,793 of JAGVVU010000004.1, forward strand.
GCGCAAGCCGGACGCCGCACTACGAGGACAGGATGATTGAGATATTCTGCGGAAATCTTCGCGCGTTCAAGTCAGGCAGGAAGCTGGCTAATGTGGTTGACAAGGAAAGGGGATACTAGCAAAGTATTTTATGCTGGCGATGCAACTTTTATTATGTCAAAATACCAAGCCTTGAATGAGAGTGCGCTCGCGGCTTCCATGGCAATGGTCGGCTTCATCGCATGGATCGTGGCGGTCATCTGGCACGGTTTCCTCGGAGGTCCGTCGATGATGGGCTACATGTATCCAAGATTTTCCTACATGAACCCGGCGAATTCGGTTGCCCTGCTCATCGCTTTTGTGGTGGCAGCTTACGTAGTCGGATTTCTCGTTGCAAGATTCTACAACTGGAATCTGAAGAGAAAATAAGCCTAGAATAGTGTTTGTTTTTTGTATCGGCCGTATTTTTTGCCGTATCTTTTGGCCAGCAGTTTCTCTTCATTCCTGATTATGTGGATATGGAGTGGGATGAGAACCAGGACTATTAATGCAAGCCCCAGACCTGACCCGAAGAATAATGCAATTCCGGTGAAGAGTAATATCTTGCCGTAGTAAATCGGGTGCCTGATTCTTGAATAGATTCCGCTCGTAGCCAAGCCCTTTGTTTTATCCAGCTCCATGACGGCTGCAACGGTCATGAGAAATCCAATAGCTATTAATGACGCTGTTGAAAGCCATTCGCCAGCCATAAATTGGTTCCTGAATGCAAAAATAGAGAGCAATACCAGGATGTGCAGAACAAATATTCCGCTTTTTCCTGCAAACATAAGTAGAAAAGGACTGAACTTATCTCCCGAAGCGTCTCTGCCTTTTGGAGAACTCCTTCAGGGCAGAATCAAACTCCTTCTCCGTGAGCGCCGGCCATTTGGTGTCGGTGAATATCAGCTCGCTGTAAGCGGACTGGAACGGAAGGAAGTTGCTAAGCCGCCTCTCGCCGCCTGTCCTGAGTATCATGTCGGGGTACGGCTGGCCGTTCGTGTAGAGATGTTCCTTGAGCAGCGTCTCGTCCAGGTCCTCGCGTCGACAAGCTCCTGCTGTCCGCCGTAGGCAATCGCTATGTTTATTGTGTGCTTCTTGTTGTTTTTCGTCTTTTGCTCGACCCTTTTCATCTTTTCCTGCAGCTCATCGGGAAGGATGTGCGTCCTGCCGATGAATCTTACCTGCACGGCAAATCGGTTGATGACATGGTCAGCCGACGTCAATATGTTGTCCATTTCCTCGCCGAAGTACTCGAGTATCATCCTCAGCTCCCTCTTCGGCCTTGTCTGGAAATTCTCGAGCGACAGCACATAAGCAGTGACGTATCTTATTCCGCGCTCGCACGCCCACTCCAGCACCGTCCTCGCTTTCTCGAGCCCCATCTTGTGGCCCAGCCACGGCCTCTTCATGAGCTCGCGTGCGAATCGCCTGTTGCCGTCAAGGATTATCCCTACGTGTTGTGGAAGCATATTATCACTTTATCACTTTCTATCTTGCTATCCCAACTAATTTAAATCGGTGGCTGCTGCGGACCTGTAAAACTTTGGCCCGTGCGTGCGCCAAGATAGCAATATATAGTGCTCCAAGAAAACAATATGGATATTATACTTTCTTGAGCGCTACATGGTGAAGTAAAGCTTCACCTGTACAGGAGAATCGAAGATTCTCCTTGTATAAGTGAACCCACAAATACATCCCTATGGGTTCACTATATATTGTTTCCTAGACACTATAAAAAAGTTATCTTAATCATTATAAGACTTATTTTAGGACAAAAATCGAAATGTGTTAGTGGTCGGACATGATCGAAATTATAATTATTCTTGCGCTTGCCGGCTCGATAATAGCCGGCTTGTGGGACCTGAGGACCACGGAAGTCCCGGACCCGCTGCCGATAGGCATGGTCGTTGCGGGCATAGCCTTTTGGATGGCCAGCTGGCTGCTCGGGGGCGACCTGAATTCCCTGCTGCTCTCGCTTGGCGTCGGAACTGCCCTGCTTGCCATCGGGCTGCTGCTCTACAAGAAAGGCCAGTGGGGCGGGGCGGACGCGTGGATACTCGCGGCAATAGGCTACATGGTGCCGGTCTACAGGGGCGAGCTGTTCATCGTGCCTTATCTTTTCAATTTCATGCTCGTGAGCATAGCGTACACTGTCGTTTATTCCCTGGTCATTGGATTGCTTCACGCAAGCGTGTTCAGGCATGTCGCAAAGGACTTCGCGCAGAACATCAGGATACTGGCAGGCGCGCCCGTCATTGTGCTGGTTGTGCTGCTGGTGGCATCGGCCCAGGTCCCGCAGATTATCGGTCTCGCGCCAACCATTGTCCCGCTCATCATCCTGCTCGTTCTTTTCTGGCGGTATGCTGTCGTGATTGAAAGACGTGTTTTCAAGAAAAAGATTCCGACTGGCAGGTTGAGCGTGGGGGACGTCCTGGAAAACGGCAACTGGGTAGGGCTGACTGAAAGGCAGGTCAGGAAATTGAAGCGTGAGAAGCGCTACGTTGTGATAAAGGACGGGATGCGATTCGTGCCTGTCTTTGCTATTGCTTTAGTGCTGACTCTGCTCTTTGGAAACCTGTTTTTTGTTATTTTTTAAGCTTTCTTTAGTTAAGCTTTCGTAGCGACAGACTTTGTGTATATGCAAAGGTGGCCAATATGTTAATTGCGATGCCCTACAAAATCCTGGTGGATAAGAACGTCAAAGGGAGGATAAGCAGCACAATAGAAAGCACAAAAGCGGGCAAAAGCTGCAGTATTTTATGCAGTAAAAATCTTCATAGCGTAGCAAAGCAAGCCATTAATGAGATTTCATCTTCATTTGATGTAGAACTTATTGATCCTATTTCGTCAGAAAAGAATTATATAAAAAATATTGCAGATCGAAGTAAAACAGATTTCTTTGTCGGCATCGGCGGAGGAAAAACAATAGATATAGCCAAATATGCCGCGCATGCATCAGAAAAGCCTTGGGTGGCATTCCCGACAATCCTAAGTCATGATGGTGTTGTCTCTTCCAGAGCCGTATTGGAAGATAACGGAAGCAAGATTTCTGTCGATGCCAGGGAACCTGTTGCTATAATTGCAGACCTCTCGATTATCAAAAAATCAGATTACAAATATTTGTCAGCTGGATTGGGCGATCTGATATCAAATTTTTCTGCGGTTGAAGACTGGAAGATTGCAGACAAAGCCGGCAAGGAAAAATATCATGAAATTATTGGGCGCTTGTCGCTCATTTCTGCGGAAGCTGTAACAGCGCACATACCCGAGATCAGAAAAAAAGATTATCACGGCCTTGAAATCTTGTTCTGGTCGCTTGTATCAGCAGGTTTTGCAATGAATCTTTACGGCTCATCTCGTCCGTGCTCGGGCAGCGAACATAATATATCACATGCGTTGGATCACAAAGACTCAACATCACTGCATGGCCAACAGGTAGCGCTGGCAACAATAATATCCACATACCTGCAGAAAGGTGACTGGCAGAAAATAAGGAATTTATTAGTTCAAGCTAGCTTGCCAATTACAGCAAAAGATCTGGGCATAGAAAAGAATAAGATTATAGAGGCATTAGTTGATGCAAGAAATATCCGAAAAAGGTACACTATTCTTAATAAATTAAATCTGACGAAAACATCGGCAGAAAAAGTATTAAAAAAAGTCAAAGTAATCTAAGGTTTAGATATGACTACATTACCTAATTTGCTCAATAAAAAAGAAGCAGAGAAATTGTTTGCCCGCGCCTGCAGAGAGTTGAAGATAGATAAAAATAAAATCAAGGACCTTGTTATCTATGAATTAACAGATGGTACAAGGACTTCTACAGATCTAGATGGGTGGAAAGCTTATTTTGATGGCGGCATGTTCATACTTCGCCTGTATCATATTCTATCTTTATTGGAATGCCGATGTTCGTACGTATTGACAACCGGCGAAGGTCACAAAAAAAGAGACAATTACAAAGATATCATAGAATCGCTAAACAAACAGGTCGAAGTCTATTCCGAATATGTAAGAAAGCACAACATGCGTTTGAAATTCATAGCCAATGTTCCAACACTGGCAAGATTCAGCAGCTTTATGCGAAGACTAAGAGATCTTGAAAAAGAAAGCCAAAAAAACAGTGGGTTCACTACTTTTGTACTAATCAATTATTCCGCAAGCTGGGCGATTAGATCTGGCGCATTAAAAAATCTGCCAAATGCAAATGTGATAATCAAGCATACAAAAGGCCAGATAAATGAGGGCCTTTGGTTGCCTGACAAGCTTCACAACAACAGTTTTGTCTATGCCCAAAACGGATCCGTCAGTTCTAACTGGTCTGACAAAGACCTGGTATATCTAATAGCAATAGCATTGAGGAGCATGACATTTCATCAGGGGCAGCAGTATAAAAAAAGTTACAAAGAGGGCGAGAAAACCAAAATCCGGGAACTAAGGGAAAAAAAGCTTTATATGATGCATAAAAAACTGGGCAAGAAATGCTCAAAGCGTGTCGTGATGTTCAGCAATGTAGGCCCTGAAATATACGAATTCTAAATTAAGCTTCCCAGAATAAATCCTAGAAAAACGAAATACGTTGCAATTTTCACCATTCTTTCAGATTTTCTTATAGGCAATTTAGCTGCGTATACGCATATGAGTACGGCAGGTATGGCGCCTATCCAATAATAAACAGAAAAAATTCCGTAGTAGAATGGCGCAAGCAGAAGGATGCAGGCCAGGTAAAGAAGAACAAACGCAAATATTTTTGTTTTCTTTTCACCTATAGAGATCGGGATTGTTTTTATTCCAGCCGACTTGTCGCCTTGTACGTCTCTGATGTCCTTCAATATCTCCCTGCTCATCGCGGCAAGAAATGAAATAATCACAAGCAGCATTAAAGCCATGTTGATGGTTATGATGTCTGTCAAGAAACCTGCCGCCAAAAAAGATGAAGCAGCTAGCCAGTTGACAGCAATATTCTTCAAAAAAACTGCCCGTTTTAGTTTGTAAGCATAAAGTGTGGAAACGACAAAATTAAAAAGTGCTATGGCAAAAAACGGAATGCTCACGAAAAATGCCAAAACTAACCCGAGCACTCCTGTAACAGCAAATAATCTAAATGCGTTTTCCCTTTTGACGCGACCGGACGGTATTGGCCGGTGAGGCATGGAAATCTTGTCAATCTTATGATCAAGATAATCGTTTATCGCATCGCCGCTACCGCATATTAGAAATGCCGCAATAAGTGCGATCAAAAATACGAGAGGTGTTGTAAATGTTCCAGCTACAAGTGTTCCTATAGCCAGCCCAAGAACGGTCATTAAGCATACGCTCGGCCTGAGCAATTCAATATAAGGATTCATTAAAAATCATTTGAAAATAGTGCTTAAAAATCAATCAAGTGCCTTCAAAAGAGCTTCGTACGAAAGCGCCCAGAAATCTGCAGCTGCCCTAACATCAGGCTTGGCAAGCGGCGCGGCCAAGGAAAGTTTTGCGCCCGCCATGACACCTGGATCTGTTTCTGCATCCCCGACAACCAAGCAATCATTAAGTTTAAGGCCGAATCTTTTATCAAGAAATTTTTCTGCAGTAAGTCTTTTGTTGGGTTTACGTCCTGGGACATGAGACCATACATTAGGTGCTATTTCACTACCAAATACAGAGTAATTGCCTAAATGTGCAATCGTGCCAAATCTTTCAGAAGCCGCGCGAGCTGAAACATCAATTCCACCTGTATACGCTATTGTGGTCATTCCAACTCCATTAAGAAATTTTACAAAATCGCTAGCATAAGGCAGACCATGTTTTTTGACGTAGGCTTCTGCAAACCTGGAAGCGCTTTCTGAATCCACGCATCCAACCCGGTTCAGCGCGGCTGCGAATTCTTCATATGCACGCTGTTCGTCTCCCATTAACTTGGTATAAAATACGGTTTTGAGAGCCCCCAACAATCCCCTTGCGGCGTTTCTATAGTTGCCCCTTTCCCATTCCCGAGTGAGGTATCCTTTTCCAATTCCTTCTGACACGCTTCCATCTACCAATGTGCCATCAACATCGAGGAGCGCTGCTTTACATCCAAAAAGTCTGTCCTCAAATTGCGTTATTTCCATGAATAAACTATAACAAAAAATAATTTAAGCGAAGAAACTGTAATGCAAAAGTAATTCTTATTTTATATATAATGTTTCTTTGACTGGAAGCTACTTTCTTTTACAAAGAAAGGAGTTTACTCGACAACAATAGGCACCCGGTCGTACATCTGGCGCATCATTGAAACGACTTCTTCTATCTTCTTTTCCAGCCGCTCCACGCGCGCGCCCAGCGGCGAGAGGTCCGGCGCCTCTACTGTCCTGACGCGCTGGTTCAGGTCGGCAACCTGCCTCGTATATTCTTCCCTGCTGACTATGTTCGGGATTCTCCTGTCCATCGACTTTGCGAACTCGTTGAGCTGCTGCGTGAGCAGCTTGACGGTGTTCATCTTCATGTTGCTCTCGATGTCATTTATCCTGTTGCTCAGCTTCTGGATGTCCAGCCCCTCGACATTCTCGATGTGGCTTGCGATCTCGCTCGCCTTGTTGACCTTCGCCTCCATGCCCGCGAGCCGCCTTTCGGTGGAAAGCCTGTTAACAGACTCCTCTTCCAGCGCCTCTTTCGCTTCCCTTACCGTGCTGGCAATGCTTTTCAGCTCCTCCATCTCTATTCCCTGAATGTGCTCAAGCGCTGCGTTGAGCTGCTTTATGTCGTTCGTTTCGAGATTCTTGATCTGGCCGACCTTCGCCTCCATCTCGGCGATGCGCTTCTCCATCGACATCCTGTTGACCGCCTCGTCCTCCATCGCGTCTTTGGACTCCTTTACGTGCTTCGCCAAGCTCCTGATGTCGTGGAGTTCCGTCCCCTTCAGCTGGTCCATCATCTCTATCAGCTTCTTCGCATCGCCAGCCTCAAGATTCTCGAGGTGCTTGAGCTTTGATGCGAGATTCTTGATGTCGTGAATCTCCGTGTCTTTCAGCTGGTCCGCGAGCTGGCTCAGCTTGTGAATGTCAGCCGTTTCCAGTTCGTGCGCCTTTTCGAGTATCTGGCCCATGTGCCTGTCGAATTCCTCCCTGTAGGAAGCAGCATCAAAATCCTTAAGTTTGTTGGCAATTGCCTTCATCTTCGTGAGCGTTTCCTCTATGTCGTCGAGCTCTTCCTTCAGCGCGAGCGTATCCTGCATCTTCTTGTCCATGCTGCCGACATGCCTCTTCAGGTCTTCCAGGTCGGATGAGCCGATGGAGCCGTCGACTATCTCCTTGAGCTTGTCGGTCTTCTTGTCGATGTACTGCAGCTTTGGAGAAGTGTCGTTCCTGAAGGTGTCGAACTCGTTCCTCAGTATCTGGATCGATTTCCTGACCCTGTCCCCGTCGAGCGATACAGGCGCCGATGGGGACGACCGCAGCGATTCGATGCTCGACTTGAGCTGTTCTATTTCCGGCTTTGCATCGTAGAGCGGCTCCGTGCCCTTGAGCGAGCCGAGTTCTGACTCGATCTTCTCGGACTGTTCCCTCACGTACTGGGCAATGACCTTGATCGAAGCCTCGACCTCGCTGAGCCGCTTTTCCAGTGACATTTTCAAAACTCCTCATTGCGTATGAAGTTGCTTTGCAACTTCTGTCTGTTCTCTGTTTTGGAAAGAAGCTTTTCTTGATTTTGCTTCATTTAGTTCCTCTTCAATATTGCATGGACATCCGCGAGCACGTTGCTCTCCTTTTCAAGGTCCTCACGGCCGCGCTGCGCGAGCAATGCCTCCAGCGTCTTTATCCGCTTTTCCAGCTGATGCATGTCGCCTTCCATTGATTCCTTTACATGCTTCTCGACATCCTTCGGCACCTTTATCATGGTGCTCGGGATGGAGTTTATTCTCTCCTCCAGTTCTGCCAGTTTCGATTCCAGCGCGCCGCTGGTGCCGCCCTCGGATTCGATGACGGGCACTGACCTGTTCGCCACCTCGCTCTCTATGCGGTTGAGCCTTTCAGAAATATCGGGAACGCTGGGGGTTATGCCGAAATCGAGCCCCTCGCCCACCTTTTCCCTCAGCTTTGTGTTCTCGAGCTGCAGAAGCAGCAACAGGTCTTCAAGCTCGTCTATGCGGTCGTTGGAATCTGTCACGGGCGCAGCCTCCGGCTGCGTCATCCTTTTCTCTATCTCGACAAACGTGACTTTCAGGCGCTCTTCCAGCCTGTTGATCCTCTCTTCAAGTTCTGCGATCTTGTCAGACATATGTTATTTTATTGCTCATGCGCCATATATATGGTTTTTGATGGATGGCTATTTCCTAGCCCGTGGTCCTTTTCTTCCGGCTTCCTTCTTTTTTCTGCCGGGTTTTTGAAGCAGTTTCCTGAAGTCCCATCTCATCCAGACCAGCCACAGAGCCAGTATGGTCAGTATGAGTCCCCAGCTCCAGATTACCGCATGGACAAGCTGGTAGTTGGCCAGGTCGAACACGTGCACGTACACGAACATGAATATTATGCGCAGCAGGTTGACAGCAAATATTGCCGGAAGCAGGAGAAGTCCCAAAGCCTTGCGTTTGTTCGGGTAGTCTGTTGCCATCACCAGCGCGAAATAAGCGAGCAGGCTCTTCCAGCCCGTGCAATCCCAGTTTATGACGGCAGCCCAGTCGCCGTTCCTCACAGGTATGGAGATTACAAGGTCGTTTATGCTGGGGTCCAGCCCGAGCGCCGTCAGGGCATACATGGTGAAATCAGCCACCGCGCGCTGCAGCGCAGGAAGCGTCCATCCTTCGTAAAGTATTACGTACAGCGGTATCGCAAACAGGTTGAATTTTATGAAGAACTTCAGCAGCCGGATGAATTTGGCGTCCGGGTGCGCCAGCCACTTTTTTCTCATCAATTAGAATTAGTCTTTTCGGTTATTATAGGTTCATGCCTGCAAGAAATCCCTGGACACTGAGAATCCTGGGCGCATGTGCAAGATGGACCTCGGCGCGCTCTTTATGAATTGCTGCACTGCAACGGTCGGTGCATCGTCCCCTGTAAGACTCAACCCCGCTTCCATTGACGCTGGACATGCACATTTCGTAATCACCATGCATCCCAAAATAATGCGACACGTATGCCGGACCCTCATGCCCCCTATAGGCGACCATGACAAAAACTCCATCCATGCCTTCCGGGGAAAACAGGGCGAGTTTTTCAGCCATGTAATCAGGCAGGTCAACAGGAGGAAGAATGCCCAAAACTTCTTCCATTTCCCCGTCGGTTTCCAAAACAACATCCATTACAGCAGGCATGTCGCGTCCATTGATACGGAGAGAATAACCCAGTCTGTGAAGCTCAGACATCTGGAATAGTTGACAAAAAACTATAAAAACCAGAATTTGTAATTCCTGTGCGCTACGATGATTTCTTGCTCTTTATCATCCTGTACGTGCCATATTCCCATGTCGTGACCTCGTCGCCCTCGGTAAGCTGTCCTTTCAGCTCCTCCGGGATTTTTACCTCGAACGTCGTGTAGTCGACAAGGTCCATGAGGTGCGCGTTATCGTCCGTCAACGATATCACTTGCGCGTTCTTCTTCTCTATTATCGCCGGCTTGACTATGATTTTCTTGATGGACGTGTCAAAAACACCCCGCGCCATCATCCTGGCCTTTGCCGCGCCATGCTTGCCTGCCTTGCTCTTCTGGACCTTTTCCACGACGCAAGGCACGTCGTCAATGAGCACGTACGAGCCCGGCTTGAGGTTCTTTATTTCCGCTGATCTCTTCTCTGGCATTTTCTGCACCTGGAATTATCTTATTCCTGTTGTCGCAAGAAATATATAAACCCAACTTCCTGAAAAAATCGTGGACCGCCCGTAATTATTCCCGTTTCTGCGTGACGAATTTCATGTCATCTTCCATGACAGTCTTCTTTCCTGCGAAGCGGCTGACCTTTACCGCTCTCTCGGCGATGTCGAAGCCGATTTCCTCTATCACTTCCCTGGTTTCTTCCAGCGCCTCTTTCGATATGCGTTTTATGCCGTTCTTTTTCGCAATTCGTTCTATGGAAAGCAGCGACATCATGAATGTACTTGCAGAAAGGATTATAAATATCTGCGGGCTAAAGCCCGCAGTATTTTTGCAAGAATGCAGTTTAATATGAACGACCTGAAGGTCGTAGTATTAAACTAGCTGCATTCATTGCGTCGTAGTATTAAACTAGCTGCATTCATTGCAATAAAAAGAATTGAAATGCGCCGTCAGGGTATCATGATGACGCGCACTGACATCATGGTTATTATCGCGCTGGACACGAGCAGAATTACAAGATAGTGCACAACGTTTATCGCGAACAGCTTTGACGGGCCTCTGCTCCATATCCAGTTCCCGAAAAGCACCGTTGCAATGAAGCCCAGCCATACCATGAAGCCGGTCGCGAGTGCGTCCGCAACGGACAGCGCACCTGCAAAATCCAGCAAATTTGCAAGAATAAAGTTCATGACAAGCATGGCGACAAACATGCCAAGGGTGTTCGCAGGCATCTGTTTCTTGCCCTTTGCCGCATCCTTCGGCATCACCTTCATCAGTTTCATCCAGGTTTTGCCGAATATCGGCCCGTACCATATGAAGCTGACGATGATGCTTACTACGGACGCCACAAGGACGGCAGCATAGTTCACAGTAGCCATTTCCATTCTATAACTTTGTTATTTCCTGTTTTTATAGTTTCGGCATTATTTATTTCTTCAGCCGCTTCGGCAGTGGCATGGTTGTGCTTATCAGCAGCCCGAGTATCAGAACGAACCAGAAGCTGATGAACCTGTCAAGCAGCAGTCCGCCGGCTGCCGCGCTGCTTGTCAGTCCGAAGAATACCAGCGTGCCTGCACCGAAGAATTCCACCAGCCCCAATGAGCCGGGAAGCCACGGCACCAGGTAAAGCACAAGTATGACCGACCATACAATCACGATGACATCCCAGCTCAGTACCGAGCCTATTGCTGCAAAAACAAGCCACATCCTGCCGAACTCGAGCAGCTTGGTTATGAAAGATATGCCGAATGAGCCCGCAAGTATCTTTCTGTCCTTTATCAAGACGTTGAACGCGTTGTAGAATAGCCTCGCGTAGTCCTTCTTCCTTGCATGCGAAGCCCGGGATATACGCCTGGCGGTCCATCGTATCAGCTTTCTCATCCATCGGGGAACGACTATCAGAAATACGACAAAAGACGAGAAAATCACCCCGGGAACATGCTCCGCGAACATGACGAAAACGAAAAGCACAACCAGCAGCGACGAAGCCAGTTCGGCAAGCGTGTCCACTGCGATGATGGCCGTCGCCTCCGAGCCGGTGAATTTCTTCTTCCTGAGGAGGTATATCTTTAGCGGTTCTCCGCCTATCTTCGCTATCGGCGTCAGCAGGCTGATTGCCATTCCCGACATGCTTATCCTGAACGCTGAAAAAAAGCTTAGCTTCTCGTGCCTCCTCGATATGACTATCAGCCGGCATGCGAGCAAGCCGAGGATAACAAGTTGCAGTGCCAGCGCCAGCGCCAGGTATTCCATGTTGGCGGAGGTGACGACATTCACAACCTCTGTAAGCCCGAAAAACGCCAGCACAACAATACCGACGGCGAACAGGAGGAATGTGAGCATATCTTCTCTCTTGTCCGGGATGTTATAAGAACTTTTGCGCAGTTCTTAACCTACTTTTGCCGAAATCCGTGCAGTGTTGCATAAAGTGTGACGAATTATGCCTGTTGCAGAAATGTTGATTGCAACAGGTGACTACACTTGTAGTCACCTAACTATAAATTATTTATATCTGTAGTCACCTATATTGTTATGCATCTTGAAAAAAGACGTGTCGGAAAGAAGACAAAATTCTATCTAGCCCACGCAATGAGGGTAGAAGGAAAGGTCAAGAAAATTAGAATTTACCTCGGATCTAATATTGAATCTGTTAATAAAAAACGCACTGAGGCAGAAAAAATAATAAGGGAACGCATAATTGCCTACGAGAAGATCTCGGATCCGTTTCGTCATGCATTGAACGAT
>JAGVVU010000020.1 GCA_018304605.1 Candidatus Aenigmatarchaeota archaeon
GTGCCTGTGGGCTCGAGCGACGCAAACGTGATAGTAGGAATAGCCATATTGATACTTGCGGCGGGATTCGGGGTCGTGTACCACTTCTTCCTGAAAGGCGGAAAGTACAGGCACACGCCGCTGAGAGAAGTCTATTCGAGCAGGCCGAAGAAAGAGGAGAAGCCGAAATATGATTACCGCGGCAAAAGATAATTTATTTCTGCAATATGCGATTGCACGTACGGGATGCTTTTAAATAATTATAAAATATCACATTTTCACATGAAACGCGATTTGCAATCCATAAGGGAAAGAATGCCAGCTCTTTTTCAGGGAATAGAAGAAACGCTATATGCGGCAGCTGGGGAAGTCAGGGCATTGAAAAGAACAGGCTCCGGCGATTATGCCGATGCTATCCTGGACCAGAATGGTTTTGGCGGAGACACTGCTGAAATTTATTTCTATAGGTTCGCCTCTGAAGACAGCCCAAACCCCAGCGAAGCGGGGTTCCGGGCACTAATGTCTGATCCAGAAAGATCGAGAGCATACGAGGAAGCATGCTATCGAAGATGGTCTAGTGATATAACCGCGGTTCAGCGAGTCGTGAGACGGTATGAGGGCGAAATAACTGTAAATGGCATGCCCCTTGACAATTATTTTTTCGAAGTAGAGGATTCTGGCGTAACGCCAAATCATAGGGTCCATGTCAGAATTTTAATTCCCGGTCAAGATGCATTGTGCCAATTGAGAGAGTTGGTTGATACTGTATAATTTCTTCTTCGATTTACGAATTTAAACGCTGCAGCCAAAGGAGAATCATGCTCATCCTGTACAACACGCTCACGCGCAAGAAACAACTATTCAAGCCGATACATGACAGGCATGTCATGCTCTACACATGCGGGCCGACTGTCTATGATCATGCGCATATCGGCAATCTGCGCTCTTTTCTTTTTGAGGATTTGCTCAAGAGGGTTCTCAAATTCAACGGCTTCAAGGTAAAGCATGTCATGAACTTCACCGACGTCGGGCATCTTGTTTCCGACCAGGACGAAGGCGAAGACAAGATGGAGGTCGGCGCGCAGCGCGAGCACAAGACAGCCTGGGAAATAGCTGAATTCTACATAAATGCGTTCAAGGAGGATGCGAAGCGGCTGCGGATGCAGGAGCCTGACATCTGGGCGCGCGCAACCGATCATATAAGCGAAATGATAGACCTTGTCAGGAGAATAGAAGAGGAGGGATACGCGTATGTCACTGATGACGGTGTCTACTTCAACACGCTTCGCCTGAAAGGCTACGGCAAGCTCGCGAGGCTGAAGGCAAAAGGCCTCAAGGCCGGGGCGCGCGTCGAGATGAAAGGGAAGCGAAGCCCGACGGATTTTGCCTTATGGAAACTCTCGCTCGGCCGCAAACGCGATATGGAATGGGATTCTCCGTGGGGCATGGGATTCCCGGGCTGGCACATCGAGTGCAGCGCGATGGCGATAAAATATCTGGGCCAGACGATCGACATACACTGCGGCGGAGTGGACCATATACCTGTCCATCACACGAATGAGATTGCACAAAGCGAGGTCGCAACCGGCAAAAAATTCTCGAATTACTGGCTTCATAACGAATTTATGCTCGTCGACGGCAGGAAGATGTCAAAGTCGCTCGGAAATTACTACACGCTCAGGGACATAGTCTCGAAAGGCTTCTCTCCGCTTGCTTTCCGCTATCTCTGCCTGTCCGTGCATTATCGCAGCCAGATGAATTTCACGCTTGACGCCCTTCGCGACGCGGAAAACGCGGTGAAGACAGTCAATGATTTTATCTTCCGTCTTGAACAGACAAAGGAAAACAATCTGGCAAGAAACAAGAAGATCGAGAATGCGCTCAAGACTGTAAAGGAGGAATTCATGAAATCGATCAACAACGACCTTGACACGCCCAACGCTTTTGCCGCGCTGTTCAAGCTGATGAGGTCCGTCAACAAGGAGATAGACGCCGGCAAGGCTGACAAGAAAAATCTCGAAGCCGTGCTGGAATTTTTCAGGGACATCAATGAGGTTCTTGACATAGCGGAGGAGAAGCAGGCAGACCTGACGCCCGAAGAGAAGAAGCTGCTTGACCTGCGCGAGTCGTTCCGTCGGCAAAAAGACTTCAAGGCGGCTGATGATATACGGAACCAGCTCAAGGAGAAGGGAATAATACTTGAGGATTCGCCTGAAGGCGTAAGATGGCGGCGCGCACACTAAATCTTTAGATTGAGGAATTATAATGCCAGAGAGATCCCGCAGCAAGCCCGAGTGGCAGGTCAGGATAGCAAAGGAAAGGATAGACATACTTTTCGGCGAGGTGGCCAGGACCAAGGACACTGCATTGCAGCGCAGATACATGAAGCTGGCAAAAAAGATAGGAATGAGGTACAATGTCAGGCTTGGCGGCAGGAAAAAACTTTTTTGCAGGCACTGCTTCTACTATTTCGGTGCCGGCGCAAAGAGAAGGCTGAGAAACGGGAAGATCGTGATAGCCTGTCCCGGATGCAAGCACGTGACACGGCAGGTTTACAAGAACTAGAAAAGAACCAGGATGAAACTTGTGTTGCTGTTCGCCTTCAATGAATGAACCGTGCCTTCTGGCATGAATATCATCTTTCCACCGAACATTTCTATATTGTTGTCTTCGAGCTTGAATACGCCGCTTCCCTCAATGATGAGAACGAAACCTTCCCGGGCTGACGTGTGCTCAGACATTTCGGTGCCTTCTGCCATGCAGAATAGAGTCGCGTCGTATTTACCTGATTTGATCACCCTGCTAAATATCCCTCCCTCCTTATACTCTATATAATCGCGCAAATTCAGGTCATGCATCGATTCTTAGACGGATATAACATTTAAAAAGCCTACCTACTAACTAGAGTTGACACTTATGGTTTCAGCAAGAGACGCGGACCAGGGCAAGCTCGTGACGAAGATGTCTGTCCAGCTCAAGGAGCATGTAGAAATGCCGGAGTGGGCGAAATTCATAAAGACAGGCGTTTCGCGCGAAAGGCAGCCGGAGCAGCCGGACTGGTATTACCTGCGGTCTGCTAGTGTGCTCAGGAAGATATACAATGACGGGCCTGTCGGCGTGGAAAAGCTCCGCAGCTACTACGGCGGGCTTCACAGGCGCGGCCACAAGCCCGCGCACTTTGCCAAAGGCGGCGGCAAGATACTGCGGACGATATTGCAGCAGCTTGAGTCAGCAGGCTATGTCAGGAAAGAGAAGAAAGGGCGATTTATAACGGCGCAGGGCCAGAAGTTCGTTGACAATGCGGCCAAGCTGACGAAGTGATTCTTAGGCTATTTTCTTGGAGAATTTGCACGAGTACAAAATGCCTCATGCCTCTTTCCGCCTGACAGGCACGAAGAAGAAGACAAGCCCCATAGAGACGAGCAGGAGGACAAGCCCGAAATAAATCCCGATAGCCCCGACCACGAACAGGACGAGCCTGACGGGGAGCGGAATGTCCTTGAGCAGCATTATCACATTATGGCGGTCGCTGCCTATAAACCACTTTTAAACAGAGCCCGGGCAAGGCAATCCTTTTTATAGACCGCAACAAGAGGTAAACAAATGGCATCAGAGGAAGAAATCAAGAAACGCCTTCAGCAGAGAATGCAGGCGCAGATGATGGGCAATCAGGGCCAGATGCAAGAGCAGGCCCAGCAGCAGCAAATGGAAGAGATGCTCAGGACTGTCATGTCCCAGATACTCGACAGGAAGGCGCAGGAGAGGCTGTCTAATTTAAAGCTGGTCAAGCCGGAGCTCGCGATGCAGCTTGGCATGTACCTGGCGCAGCTTTTCCAGTCCGGACAGCTCAAGGAGCGCATCACGGACGAGCAGCTCGTCATAATACTCAGGAAGCTGACTGAAAAGAGGGAGACAAAGATACGGAGAAAGTAACAAACTCCTTTTCTTTGCGGCAAAAAAGAAAAATATTACCAAGGCTCACTGGCGTGAGCAAATTAAACCCTTTAATACCTGATTGTCTAATGTAAGAGTTGATAACAATGGCAGCAAGAAAACCCCTCGGGAAGAAGATAAAGCTTATAGCCTTGAGGAAGCAGTCCGCACCGCGCTGGGCTGACATCAAGAAATTCTCGCTCAAGCG
Source organism: Candidatus Aenigmatarchaeota archaeon (assembly GCA_018304605.1). Classification (GTDB taxonomy): domain Archaea; phylum Aenigmatarchaeota; class Aenigmatarchaeia; order GW2011-AR5; family GW2011-AR5; genus GW2011-AR5. Next base: position 4,121 of record JAGVVU010000020.1, read on the forward strand.
CGCAAGGACACGAAGAATACGCGTCACAACAAAGCACTGGAGGCACGGCAGGCACAAGGTGTAAAAATATGGCAGAAAAAACGGCAGGAACAGAGAAAATCTTTACTATTCCATTGCGAGAGGCTTACAAGAAAGCGGAAGAAAAGCGCGTGCCGTACGCCGCGCGCCTTGTGAGAAGCTACCTGATGACTCACATGAAGGCGGACAACGTCAAGATGGGCAGCAAGCTGAATGAAGAGCTCTGGGGCCGCAGCATCTCAAGGCCTCCGCGTTTCGTGAGAGTCAAGGCGTTCAAGGAAGACGGTGTTGTAAAAGCTGAACTGATGGGTCACGATTATGTCGATTTCAAGGTCAAGCCTAAAAAGGAGAGAAAGGACATGAAGGAGAAGCTCATGGAAAGGCTCGGACCGAAAGCCCTCAAGAACGAGGAAGAGGAAAGCAGGATAGAGGGAGAAAAAGGCAAGTCCCCCGAGAAGGCAAGGCCGGTGGAAAAGCACGAAGTCGGCGAGAACGCTTAAATCTATAAAATTATTTTTTTCAGCTCTTCTATGCCCTCAAACTGCCTGTCTGTTGTGACTAAAGTCAGGTTATTTTCTGCGGCTTGGCTCGCTATCAAGAGGTCAGCCAGAGAAAAAGATTTCCCTTTTTTGTCGTAAATATGCTTCAGGTCGCTTAATATATGAGCCGTCTCTTTTGTCGTATGAATGCACTGGAATTTGTTAAGGAATATCAAGGCATTTTCCTTGTTTTTAGGCGATTTTGCCTGTAATCCATGATAGAATTCGAAATAGCTCATGAACGTGATGACCGCAGGAACGGAGTCTGTTTTTATTATCTCAGAAATGCGATTCGTGATGATTTTATCTCTTTTTTCCAAGCGTATAAGGATGGACGTGTCAAAAACAAGAGTCATCTGAATCCTTTCTCCTTCCTCAGCTTTTTAACAAAAGATTCCATTTCGTCAGCTTCTTTATCGCTTAGTATCTTTTCACCATTTAGTATTTTATCCCAGAAATTTCTGCTCCTTTCCTCATAATCATTCGTGATTTTCTTCAATATCTTTCCCATTGTTGCGTCATGCCCTGCAGAAAGCATCTTCAGCTTTCTCCAAGTTTCATCGTCCACGTCCTTTATAGTTCTTGTAGTCATAAAAGTATTACAGTAATACAAGTATTTAAAGATTACTTTTTCCTAGTATCAGATCTTCTTAATTCTTTATTACCAAGTATGTTTACATGCGCGTCAGAGGAGAGGTGTTCTCTGGCGCATTGCGGGGAACTCCTCTTATAGAAAAATACTACCCGAGGCTCGTTGGCTTGGTTGGGTTTCGGCCGTTCAGGGGGACCATGGACGTCAAGCTTGAGCGAAGTATTGACATCAAGCCGTTTACTTCTAAGATTATCGGGCACGTCCTGACGGACGGCAGAAAGGTCGTAACCGCGCATCTCGCTCATGTCAGGATAAGGAAATTCTCGACCGTGTACAAGATAATGGAATTGAGGACGAAAGAAAAGGAGATCGTCGAGCACGCGCAGAAAATGGGAGAACTTGCGGAGGAAAGATTCTCGATACAGAGCACGCACGACATAGACGAGCCTTTCTACGAGTGCTGGGCGATCCAGTTCAAGGGCGGCATATACGGAACTGACGTTGTTGAATTGATAGCTCCCGACATGATCAAGGAAAAGCTGGAGCTTGGCGACAATGATATCATCGAGATCGAATTCTCCGAGGACAAGACGTCAACTGACAAGCTCCCGGACCCGGAAGGCGTGAAGGCAGGCTCCTCTTATAGCTGACCAAGTTATAATGTCCGGATTCTTTACTTGGTTAACTATATCTTGAATGAATGATCCGCTTTCTATGCAAAATTGAGCCTTAAGTATGTTTGTTGTTCAAATGATTTCTATGCACATTCTCAGATCGAACTTCGACGGGGACCCTAACCTTGGATTGTACGGATTCGCAACTGACAGCTTCTGCTTTACAGGGGCCGACAGGTACGCGTCGAAGCTGAGGGATACGCTGGAAGTCCCGGTCCACGTGGTCCACTTGCTCAATATGGACCTTGCCAAGATATTCTGCGCCGGGAATTCCAAGGGCATCGTGACCCCAAAAGTTATAAAGGATTTTGACAGCGAAGAGGTGGAAAAGATACGGAAACACGCCGATATGCTGTCCATAGACACCGTCTATTCTTCTGTCGGGAATCTGGTGCTCATGAATGACAGCGGGATCGTTCTTTCTCCGCTGCTGAAGAGGCACAGGAAGGAAATGTCAAGATTCTTCGGGATCGAGTGTGAAATATCCAAGATAGCCGGAATGAATATAGTCGGCAGCATGGGCTTCGCCACCAACAAAGGATGCCTCCTGCACCCAAAAGTGAAGGAGAAGGAGAAGCGCCTGATAGAGAAAACGCTGCAGGTCGATGCAGATATAACAACGGTGAATTTCGGCTCCCCCTATCCGGGCGCCGGACTGATAGCAAACAGCAACGGCTTCGCCGTCTCCGAGAAAACGAGCGGTCCCGAGCTTGGCAGGATAACCGATGTTTTAGGATTTTTGTGATCAGCAGCAACTACTTTTGCAGCTTTTTCTTGGAGCTCTGTAAAACTTCTTATTGCCGTTTTTCCAAGTAGTTAGTGATATACATGATAGTCAGCGGCAAAATAATTTCTAGCGTGCGGCGGGGCGGAGACTTGATAAAAAAATATGAGCCGAGACTTATTGGCGCGCTCGGATTTCGCCCATTCCATGGCACACTGAACATAAAGCTTGGAAAAGACGTTGATGTTCAGGAGCACTCGACGAAAACCATAGAGTTCATTCTTACTGACGGCAAAAGAAAAGTAGATGCCTATCTTGCGCCCGTAAGAGTAAAGGCATTAAGCGAGCGAATGGTACTGAGGGACGTGCCCATAGAAGGCGATGAAATGGTTACCCTTTATAAATGGAAAGGAAAGGATGCGTTTTCTCTCAGGAAGAAGGGTAAATTCGTGACGTGGGATATAATAAGAAGCGACGCCGACAGACAGATGATTGAATATCTTATCAGGCGGCAGGAAGGCAAGAGTACCGGGGCACCTGAGAAGAGCAAAATCAGGGAATGCGACTGCTGGGCAATAAAGCTTGTGGATGGACCTCAGGATGAATCGTCCGCAGAAATTATTGCAAAAATCGACATGAGAGATAAAATGGGATTAAAGGATGATGATTCTGTTCAAATAGAATTTTTGAGGTGATGACATGGCTCACATACCCCACGACGAATTCATGAAAATATGGAAAAAGAAGCTAGTTGCCATAGCTGACTGCGTCATAATAAAAGGCAACAAAGTTCTCCTGGTGAAAAGGGCTACTCCTCCTTTCATGGGAATGTGGAGTGTTGTTGGAGGAATGATGGAAGTCGGCGAAACGATTGAGCAGACAGCTGTCAGGGAGGTAAGGGAGGAAACAGGAATAAAAGCAAGAGTCATATCTCTTATTGGCGTTTATTCCGGGAACAAAAGAGACCCCAGGGGAACAACGATTTCTGCGGCATTCCTTATGAGGCCACTGAAATTCGGCGGCAAGACGGACGGGGAAATATCAGAAATGAAGTTCTTCAATTTTGATGAGCTTCCAAAAAAGATTGCCTTTGACCACCATCAGATAATAGGTGACGCTTTAAAGCTCTTGCGTCAAAAGAAAAGAAAGTGATAATCATGCCAAAACGTGAAAGAGAGAACAAGACAGAAAAGAAAAAACCCAAGGCGAACAGCCAGCACGAGCTCCAGGAAAAGTACATGGAGCTCCAGATTCTCAAGCAGCAGATCAATTCTTACGTCGAGCAGAAGCAGGCCGTTGACGAGAAGGTCGGCGAGCTCAGCTCAACCATAGATGCGCTGAAAAGCCTGCCTGCTGTGAAGAAAGGCGAGGAGATGTGGTCCTCGCTCGGCAGCGGGACGTTCGTCCGGAGCGACATAAAGGACGTCGAGAAGGTCCTTGTGGCCATAGGTGCCGGCATTGTTACGAAGGAAACTCTGCCAAAGGCGATAGAAATACTGGAATCGCGCGCGAAGGAGCTCAATAACATAAGCGAGGAAATAGTCAAGCAGGCCAACTCCCTTGTCGAACGAATAAACGAGCTGGAGCCCCAGTTCGAGAAGCTGGCCGAAGAGCAGCAGAATTAAACGGACAATTAACTTCTTCCTGGTTTTCTCCTTTGTTCAAAAAGCCGGACGAAAGGTTCTAAAGCCGCCGCATACATCTATAGCTGATAATCATGTTTGGTTCGCTGAAGAAACGGCTGCAGGAAGCTGTCGAGAAAGTATCGAAGTCAATAAAGGACGAGCCGAAAACAGAACAGCCTGAGGAAATTCGGATAGAGGCGAGACGGGCGGAAGAAGGTAGCAGAAGCTAAAGAAGCCATATCAGGGCCGATCGAGAAAGTCAGGGAGGCGATTGAAAAGATAGAACCCCTGGCAAAAGAAGCCGCAAAAATCATCCCTGTTGCGAAAGAAGAAACGCCTTCCGCAGGAGAGAAGACGCTGCAGGAAATCATAGAGGAAGCGAAGCCGGCTGACTTCGAAAAACAGATCGACAGGAAAATAGAGGAGCTTGAGGAACTGAAGGAGAAGGTCAGGGAGGAAAGGATTCCGGCGGAGATCGTCGAGAGCAGGATCGAAACAGACCAGGTCCTGAAGGAAGAAAAGCGCTCGCTGCTGGGAAAAATAACAGAAAAGAGGCTCAGCGAAAGCGAGATAGAGAGGATACTGAAGGAGCTCAACATAGCGCTGCTCGAGAATGATGTTGCTGTCGAAGTCGCCGAAAGGATATCGGACGACGTCAAGCGGGAGCTGGCAGGCGCAATCGTGAAAAGAGGAAAGGTCGAGGACGTCATAAAGGAAGCCCTCATGCATGCGATGCTTGATGTCATGAGACAGGAAAAAATCGACCTCGCCGACAAGATAGAAAAAAAAGACGGGCCTTTCACCATAATTTTTGTCGGGTTCAACGGCGTGGGCAAAACAACTAACTTATGCAAGCTCGCCTACAAGCTGAAAGAATACAAGCCGATACTTGCAGCGGCTGACACGTTCCGGGCGGCGAGCATAGAGCAGCTCGAAGAGCACGGGAAGCGGCTGGGATTGCGCGTGGTCAAGCACACTTATGGCGCGGACTCGGCTGCTGTCATATTTGACGCGAAGAAGCACGCGGCAGCCAGCGGCAGCAAGCTTGTTCTGGCGGACACGGCAGGACGCTCGCACAGCAACATGAACCTGATGGACGAGCTGAAGAAAGTGGTCAGGGTGAACAATCCTGACATGAAGATACTTGTCCTTGACTCGGTAACGGGCAATGACATCTACGACCAGTGCAAATTGTTCAATGACGCCGTCGGCGTGGACGCGATAATACTCACCAAAGCCGACGTGTATGAAAGGGGCGGCGCTGCATTGAGCGCGGCATACACGCTCAAAAAGCCAATATTATATGTTGGCATAGGTCAAAACTACGACGACCTGAAAGAATTCAATCCCGAGGAGATTGTAAAGAATCTGGTTGGGTGAAATTTTTCAACCAGTAATTGTAATGGCGGGCCACCAGATCTTTCATGTAATCCGATATTTTCATGTTCTGTTTCATGAACGCATAAAATGAAAACAATGTGGCGACAGCAGCGCCTGCAAGAATGCCCTTATAGTCTCCTTCTGCCATGATAAATCCCGCCGGCACGCAAATCGAATATGGCATCATGATATCCGCGATATAATCCATTAGCATCTTGCCTGCCGATGGCATACTTTCCAGCCTCCGTTCGCGGAGCCGTTCCAGCCTGCCTGCGTGAAATTCGACATCCGTCAAGACTTGCTCGGGATTTACCGCATACATATGTATTATGCCTGCATTTCTGATGGATGCCACTGACAGAAGCATTGTGTAGCCCTCTTTCTCGAGCTCGCCTGCCAGATAATTGCTCTTGAACTCGAACTGTCTTCTGTCCATAATTATCATCAGCTGTCAGATTCCAACTCTGCCAGTATCCTATCAAGATCGATTTCTGCTTCTGTCCACGACTTGCCCATTGTATAATCCGGAGAAGGTGCTTCGCCCAGCTCTCTCTTTGACAAGGACGATGTTCCTATAACAACTGTTGCAGGATTTAGCCCTTTTATCCCGGGTATCAGGGAATAACCTATTTCTTCCAGGCCCTCGGTGAACGCTTCAAAATTCATGTCTTCGAGATCCCCCGTATTTTCCCTTGGCAGACGGTGATCGAGCAGAATTATTTCATAGCCTGCGGGTATCATTGAACTGGCTTCGTTATAACTTCTTGCGGTGTCATAACCAAATCCGGGAAAATATCTCGGAACTACCCGTCTAACGGCGTTATCCAGAGCCTTAAGCGGGAATCTTTGGTCTTCCACTATAAGCAGCTTCATCATAATCACCAAGGCTTGATTTCTTGCCGTTCTTCTTCTGTTTTTGGATATAGCAATAGAAATTCTTTATCAACTTCAATTCTGACTTCTTTCACAACCTGGGATACTATAACATTTAATGACATGCCGGGCCTGTAGTTCACGCCATCTACAAGCAGCGTTCTGCCTTTTTCCAGATAACTGACAGCATCCGGGTTTAATTGAGTTTCGGGGAGCACGATATCAAATTCAAAACCAACTTGCTCCTGGTCATTTTCGTCTTCTCTAAAATATGGAAAGTCTGTGCTACCTAGCGTTAAGTATAATTCAGCTTCGTCAGGCTCAGGTCCGTCATCCGGATAAGTGTATGGTGTGAATTCCATATTAATTCTGCCAACAAGAATCCTCTGATGTGATTCCCGTCTGCGGACGCCTACAAGTTCGTAGCTTCTCTGCATAGGAATTCCTTCAAAGAAATAATTTATTCAGCAGCTTCTTCAACCAACCGACGTACAGCATCGCGGACAGCCTCGCTTCGGTTGGGGTAGACCCCTTTCTTGACGAGATTCTCTATGTTCCTTATCTGCTTGTCTGTCAGTCTTATCTGCACTGTTTCCATTACCATTTTCTGCACCTCATTTCAAGGCATGCCTTGGCATGTGCCTCATCCTAAATATGAATTCATCCTTTGGGAAAGTTTCCCCAGCTTCCCTTGCAACATAGGCTTCAGGCTTTGCTTCAGGGGGCTGGATGTGTCTGTCACCGTTCAATCCGTAGGTCAATAAGATGACAGCAAAATATTTATTGACCATACCGTTCGCCAGCGTGCTTCACATGCCAATCGACTGCTATACTGCCACTTTACAGTAGTACTACAAACGAAGCCTTTAAAAAGCTTTAACTACGCGGGAGTCACGAAAATCTACACTTATTCACAAGCTTGGGAAGGCTGCCATTTTCAGCTTTAAGAAAGTATCCGGAATCATAACAAAAGACTTGTTATGCACGCGCAAACTGCGGAAAAGAGAATTATTATTCCCGCCGGGAGCGAATGGGTGAATGTAAATGTGCCAAGGCGCGAAGGAAGGCTCGCCGACGGGACTTGTGTCGAGACCGGCGGCTATGCGATACGCGTTGCAATGAAATATCCTGTTTTTGAAGACGGCTCGCCTGCTGTGAATCTAAAGCACCGCGATGTGCCGCAATTTCTAAGGGAACAGAACGAGACATATGGTCTTTCCGGCAGCGAGGCGCTCAGGTGGTCTTACGGGTTCGAGGACGAAGCAATCAGGGAGCTTGGTTCGGAGCATGACATGTTCAACGAGAATTTCAACCGCAGAGGCACACCTTGGAGATGTGGTTATTTCGGCGATTTGACAAAGCCGTCGCGCGACCTGAAACAAGCTGAAGGCATAGATCAGATGCTTATCCAAAGGCTCTATTTTTTGAGAACTCTTGACGGCGATGTCCGGATAGGACCGGTGACGGCGGCGCCGGAAGGCATGGTTCCAAGATTTACAAAAGACGAACTTGAAGAAATTATAGGCGTGCAGGGTCTGAAAAAGCTTGCAGGACTAAGGGGATATGACATACACGAATCAGGAGACCAGGTCGTTGATGTCAGGAATCCTCTGGGCGTGGCGCAGCTGACGTTTCCCTGTGATTTCCAATACAAAGGCAGGACTGCTCCGCACAGCCATCATGTTTATCCGCCCAGCCAGAACGATCCGGAAAAAGTTGGCGTTCGCGGCGCCGGTTGGGCTCGTCGCCTTGTCGAGCGCAGGTGCTTCGACGTCAGTCTGTTTGCCGACGCCGACGACTCGGACTCCGACAGGTCGTTTCCTCTCGTTCGTGGGGAAGCGAGAATAAAGATAGGCAGAAGTTTCCTGTAAGAATAAAGCCTCCGGATATTTACCGGCTTGTTTTTTGAATAATGTCGCAGATCACATCTTCCGATATACCCACGGCTAAAGCCGTGGGTTTGCTGGGGAGATGAGATCCCGCATCTTCCCCTACTGCAAAAATCAGCAGTTTTCGGAAGAATGCAAGATAAAAACCTTCTTCTATAATTCATTGCTATGCTGGGCGGATTATCTAACAAGCTGCGGGACGCGATGGACAGGCTCACGGGCAAGGGAAGCATAGACAAGGCTGCGATCGACGACCTCACGCGCGATATCCAGCGCGCCCTGCTCAGCGCGGACGTGGACGTACAGCTGGTTCTGGAACTGACAGAAAAAATAAAAAAGAGGTCCTCAGGCGAGATGCCCCCAGGGCTCACGAGAAAGGAGCATATCGTGAAGGTCGTGTACGAAGAGCTCACCGAGATAATGGGCAAAACGAAATCACAGGTCGAGCTCAAGCCAAAGAAGGTGCTGCTTGCCGGTCTGTATGGCAGCGGAAAAACGAGCACGGCAGCGAAGCTTGCGAGATTCTACCAGAAGAAGGGACTCAAGCCGTTCCTGATATGCTGCGACACAGTGAGACCGGCTGCGTACGAGCGTGATAATCGTTGATTCTTCCGGAAGAAACGCGCTGGACAGCGACCTCATAGACGAAATAAAAGGCATAAACAAAGTCCTTAACGCTGACGAGCGCATTCTTGTAATCCCGTCGGACATAGGGCAGGCGGCGAAGGAGCAGGCGGCGGCATTTCATGCCGCCCTTGGAATAAGCGACGTAATAGTGACGAAGCTTGACGCGACAGCAAAGGGCGGAGGTGCATTGACTGCGTGCAACCTGACGGGCTCCCATGTGAGATTCATCGGGGTCGGCGAGACGCCCGAGGATCTCCAGCAGTACGACCCTGAAAAATTCGTCGCGCGGCTCATCGGCTTCGCCGACCTGGAGACACTGCTCGAAAAAGCGAGATCCGTCGTCGACGAACGCTCTGTCAAGCAGATGATAAAGGGCGATTTTACCATGGATGATTTCCTCATGCAGCTCGAGTCGATAAACAAGATGGGCTCGATGTCCCAGATCCTCGACATGGCCGGCTTGGGAAAGGCAGTCGCAAAGAAGGGAAACGTCGGCGAGCAGGAAGAGAAGATGAAGCGGTGGAAGTATGCCATCCAGAGCATGACAAGAGAGGAGAAAACAGACCCGGACGTAATCAATTCTTCCCGCGTGCGGCGGATAGCAGCAGGCTCAGGCCTCAAGGAGAGCGAAGTGCGCGAGCTGCTGGCGAACTACTCCAAAATCAAGAAGATGATGAAGCAGTTCTCGCCGGGAAAGATGAAGCGCGGCGGGTTTGGCGCGCTCTTCAAGCAGTTCGGGATGTAAAGCAGCGCTAATAATGCGAGCCGGATTCACTGATGTCGGGCTCTCTTTTTAAGATTTGCGCTTTTATTGTGGATAATGAAGCGAGCCCAGAAATATGACATAACAGCCATAGCTCCTCTCGGCGGGAGCGGAACGCGGCTTTACCCCCTTACCATCGAGACCCCCAAGCATTTGCTGCCCATAGCGACCAGCACAATCTTCAACAGGTCTGTAAAATGGTGGGCGAGCCAGGGCATCAGGAGATTTGTTCTTGGAGTCACCGGATATGACAACAGGGTCCAGACCTACCGATTCTTCGCGCACGGGGGGCGCCTTGAGCGGGAATTTCCCGAGATAGAATTCCGGTATTCCAATTATCATGACAGGGAATACGCGGACAGGGGAAGCGCAGACGTATTCATGTGGGCATTGGATCATTACAAGGACGACCTCAGGGGGCAGGATATCCTGCTCATCAACGGGGATAACCTGTCGGAAACTTCCCTGGATGATTTTTATGCTGCCCACAAGGACAGGAAAGCTGCCCTGTCGATCGCAGTCAAGGGGCTTGAACATGACGACCCGCGCCTCAGAGATTTTGGAACGGTCGTGTTCGACGACAGGACCATGAAGGTCACGCAGTTTGTCGAAAAATCCCTGAATCCGCCCTCCCGGTTTGCCAATGCGGCTATATGCCTGTTTTCGCCTGAGATCATGGAAACTTTTGCGAGCCCTGAAATATCCGGGATAATATCTGAGTTGAGGGCTGAAAACAGAGGATTTGATGTCGGCGGACGCCTCATTCCTTTCATGGTAAAAAACGGATTCGATGTCTATGCATACCCGCTTAACGGATTATGGAGCGACATAGGCACGCCGCACAGCTACAGAGGCACGACAGATGACATCCTGCGTGGCGGATATCCACAATTCAGGTCGAATGAAGAATCTAAAACCCAGGCAGGAAAAGAGCTGGATTACTACGAGCGGGTTGGCGATTCGCTTGTTCACACAACCACCAAGAAGCGGCTTGGCGACGCCAGGCTAAAGGCGTCGCTCAAGGGTCACTGCATAATCGGCAAGGACGTCGACATAGGACCCGGCTCAACAATAAGGAACTCAGTCATCGACGACAGCTGCTATCTGGGGAATGGTGTCCACATAGATGGCGTGACCACTGCGTTCCCCTTCGTGCGCATAGAGGATGGCGCAAGGGTCGCCAATTCGATAATAGGATACAATGTCATAGTCGGCCATGGAGCAAATCTGGCGCCGGGATCGGTTCTGGCGGATAACCTGAACATTCCTGCGGACTTTGAGATAGGAGTCGACTGGAGGGTCGTCGGAAATGCGCACAGGAATAAAGTCATGGACCCGAAAAACAATTATGCCGTGGTTGAAGAATTGGAAGAAATGGACGCATTCGCATTCAGGTAACGAAAGGCAATAAATATGATATCATATTCGGATTTCGAGAAGGTTGACATACGCGTCGGAAAAATAATCAGCGCAGAGGACTTTCCGGAAGCGAAGAAGCCGGCTTTCAGGCTTGTGATCGACCTCGGGCAGCTGGGAATAAAGAAGTCAAGCGCCCAAATTTCCCATTACAACAAGAATGAACTCGCCGGGAAACTTGTTCTTTGCGTAGTGAATTTTCCGCCCAAGCAGATAGGGCCATTCCTTTCAGAAGTGCTGACGCTGGGCGTCCCGGACGAGCAGGGCAGGTGGACGCTCATACAGCCGGACATCGACGTGCCGCTAGGCGGAAGAATGAAATAGCTAGGATTCTTTTGGCAGGCTGGCTGCCATCCTGTAGAAATCTCCCATTCTTTCTACTTCGCCGCTGATGACGAATGGCATGATCACGTAGGGAGTATCCCTTGGGTCCATGCAGTACGGACCCTGAATCCTTGCCGCTAATACATTTCCGTGGTAAAAATGCCTGTCGCCATTATCGGAAAAAGACTGCAGCATCGAAACGATGGCCTGCTGTATTCTCATGAGCCTGATAGGCGAGTACGACGGCGCACGCATTGGAAAATCTTGGATTTAAGGCTTTTAAGCTTGCCTGAACAATACAGAAATAGAAAAAATGCTCAATGATGCTAAGTTCATCAGGAGCGACTTTCTGCGGGACTGCCATCTTTGGATGAAATCCCGCGCAGCAGCATGATATACGCCGTATGTCGTCTGCATTAACAACGGAAAAATAAAGCCTTTGCATAAAGAATAATATGTTCTTTTCCAGTAGGGCTTTTCTTTCCAAGAAAAGGGTTAGGTGATTGAAATGGAAATACAGCCTCCGATGAAACAAATGGGTTACGACCGGGCTATAGTTGTCTTCTCCCCTGAGGGGAGAATGTATCAGGTTGAATACGCGCGCAAGGCAGTGGAGAAAGCCTCGACCGTTGCCGGCGTCACGTTCACGAACGGAGTCGTGCTGGCGGCTGCACGCTCAATACAGAAGCTTCTCGTGCCGGAAAGCGTCGAAAAGATTTCTAAAGTAGACGAACACATAGGGATCGCCTCGTGCGGCATACTTGCGGACAGCAGGATCCTGGTGGATTACGCAAGAGTGAAGAGCCAGGTGAATCGCATCACATACAGCGAGCCGATAGAGATATCCGCATTAGTCAAGGACATCTGCGACAGAAAACAGCGCTTTACCCAGATGGGCGGCATAAGGCCTTACGGAGTGACGCTGCTCGTCGCGGGCATGGACGGAACGCCTCATTTGTACGAGACGGACCCTTCCGGAACGATGAGGGAGTGGAGGGCGCATGCAGTGGGACGCGGCTCGAAAGACGCAAGGAAGGTCCTTATGGAAGACTACAAGGACGGCCTCACAAAGGAAAAGGCAACAGACCTTGCGCTGAAAGCGCTGAAAGCAGGCGAGAAGAAGCTGACGATGCGGTCCGTGGAGGTTGGGTTTGTCGAGAGCGGCAAATTCAAGCTGATGGACAAGAACGAACTCAAGGAAACCATGAAGAAATTCATTTGAGATTTTTTCTTCTGAAGAAAAAATCTCAATCAAAAAAGAATTATTATTTTGAATTCTCCTGAAAACCTACGCCTTCAGGCGTAGGATGAAGACAGGAAATTCAAAAGAAATCCACAAGAAATCTGCACCTTTAGGTGCAGGTAACTAGAAGGATTTCATTAAGGTGGCTCGCTTGCGCTTGCTAACTCTTTTATTTTAATTGATTACATCTACTCAGGTTTCTGCGCTACGAAGAGATAACGTCTGTAGTATCCGTCACGCGGCAGCCTGTATTCTTCTTCTCTGTATCCCAACGCTTCAAAACTTCGCTGTTGCGGCGCGAAGTCAGGAGGCAGGTCTTCGCAGTTGTTGCTGCATGCGAAGAAAACGCCACCAGGCTTGAGAATTTTCAGCATTTCCCTTGCTACGTGCTCGGTAAATCTTGTCTTGTCTTCTCTGCGAATTGAAACCGCTGGCTCCCTGTTGTAACCTGTAAGAGGATGACCTTCCGCACTGAAGAATGGGCCGTATGCCTGCGGATCAGGCGGCATGAAGTGCGTATAAATCACATCCAGGCTGCTTTCAGCAAAATATCCTGCAATATATTCCCATTTCTCCTGCTTGAATTTCACACCGCTTCTTTCAAGCACGGCGCGGGCCGGCATTACTATATGATCAACAGCCGTGACGCTTGCGCCTCTGGATGCCATGTATGTCAATGCTGCAATGCCTGTGATTCCCGTTCCGACTTCAACTATCTCAGCACCTCTCGGATCAAAGAACGTGGAAAGAAATGAAACTGCAGGAGCATAGAATCTTATTGGTGACCATGGGTTTTCAGATTGCCAATTAAGATACCTGTTTGCGTCCAAAAAATGTTCTACCTCATGCTCATAATGTTCCCTGATTTCGCAATCAAGACCTAGAGCTTTCATCGCGTTTTCATATGCCTTTTTGCGCACGTCTCTGGGAATTTCGTCTTCCCACCAGCCTGGTACATGAGGGATTTCTTTCATCTTTAGAGAATAAAACCTGTCTTTAAAAATAAGTCGGTTTCAAAGCTTCCTCAATATTTCAACCATCTTAACAGCAGCTTTGACAGCCGCCGCGCCGTAGTCAAGGCGCTGCCGTGCCTGATCCTCGGTCGCGCCGGGGCCTATTATTCCCATTCCAACGGGCTTGCCGTACTGCAGCTCGAGTTTTTTAAGTGCTTTGCTGACTACCAGCCCCATCTGCTCGCCATGCAATGTGCTTCCTTTCTCGATGAAGCCTGAAACAGCGATGCAATCCACGTCGCCGCGCTCCAGAAGCTTCTTTGCAACCAGAGGAATTTCGTAGCTGCCCGGAACTTTAGCGACTTTGATTATATCCGCGCCGAGCTCGCCTGCCTTGTCCTGCATCTTGCCGAGCATCTCTTCAGCAATGTCCTCATGAAACATGCCGATCATGATCGCTATCCGGACTTTTGCAGCCATATTCACCGGGTTTACTATGGTTTAGACGTATTTATTTCTTTATGACAGAATGATATTCGGTGCAGATGGTAGAGGTTATATTCTTCGCTCTTACGCTGGTGGGTCTGGCGCTGTTCGAGATAGTGAGCAGCATCGACAACGCTGTCATCAACGCAGATGTCCTCAGCACGATGTCCAAGCGTGCCAGGCGCTGGTTCCTGCTCTGGGGCATACTCTTCGCAGTCTTCGTAGTCCGCGGCCTGCTGCCTTTCATCATTGTGTATTCCCTCAACCCCTCCCTTGGCTTCTGGGGGGTCATCAATGCCACGATAAGCGGCGACGCAGCGGTGATAGGCGTGATAGAGGCGTCCGCGCCGCCGCTGCTTGTCGGGGGCGGAGTCTTCCTGATATTCCTGTTCTTCCACTGGATCTTCATGGAGCCAAAACATTACGGACTGTTCGGCGAGAGCTACATACACAGGAAAGGCGTATGGTTCTATGCCATCGTTTCTGTGCTACTCTCAGTCATAATCTGGCTGTCCATCCATGTCAATCCTGTGATGGCGTTCGGCGCGGCGATGGGCTCAACCGCCTTTTTCATAACGCACGGATTCAAGCAGAACGCCGAGCAGAGAGAGAAGGAGATGCTCTCAAAGGACAATCACATGAGCGACTGGGCAAAGATAGCTTACCTTGAGGTCATAGACACGACATTCTCCATAGACGGGGTCCTCGGCGCGTTCGCCTTCACACTGCTAGTCCCCCTGATACTCATAGGAAACGGGATAGGCGCCGTAGTTGTGAGGCAGATAACCGTCAGCAACATTGAGAACGTGAAGAAATACAAGTACCTCAAGAACGGCGCGATGTACTCCGTGGCGTTCCTGGGAATCATAATGATACTTGACGCGTTCGGCGCTCACATACCGTCGTATATCTCTCCCATAGTGACAGTCGGCATAATCAGCTATTTCTTCCTCAAATCGAAAAGGGAACTCACAGGAGAAAAGGTTCGCGCCGTGACTTTGCAGAGAAAATAGGACATATTTTTTCCTTAAATACTTTCCTTTCCAAATTTCGCTTAATACGAGCCTCTTGAGCATAAGCGTACGACGCAGAGCGTCAGTTTGTTGTTACTGCAGAGAGAGGTTTTATACAGGTGAATAGATGGTTACTGTCGACGAGGCTATCATAGCCAAACTTGCGAGAGAAGGAAAACATTTCGAGATTCTGGTTGATTCTGACATAGCTTACGACCTGAAGGAAGGGAAGACTGTTTCTATTTCAAGAATGCTCGCAGTCAACGAGGTCTTCACCGACGCGAAGAAAGCAAACAGGTCTGCGCCGTCGGACGTGCAGAAGGCGTTCGGCACGAGTGACATCGAGAAAATAGCCGTCGAAATAGTCAAGCATGGCGAGATCCAGCTGACCACCGAATTTCGCAGAAGGAAAATAGAAGAGAAAAAGAAACAAATTGCTTCATTCATCAGCAAGAACGCGATAAATCCGCAGACAAAGCTGCCACACCCGCCGGAGCGTGTCATAGCTGCGATGGAGCAGGCGCACATTTCCATCGACCCCTTCAAGCCGACAGACCAGCAGGTCGAGGAAGTGATAAAAGCCATAAAGAGCGTCATCCCCATTTCCGTCGAGGAGTTCAACCTTGTCGTGGAGATCCCGGCAAAATACAGCGCAAGGGCATACGGTATTGTGAAGGAATTCGGGATACAGCAGGAGAAATGGCTGTCTGACGGGTCTCTTGTGGCAAAGATAACAATACCGGCAGGCGCGAAGGAGGGTGTTTATCGGCGCCTGGGCATGGCGACCGAGGGAAACGCGAAGATAGAGGAAGGGAAATAAAATGGATGCTTATGTTATCGACTGTCAAGAAAAAAGAGTT
This sequence comes from Candidatus Aenigmatarchaeota archaeon, assembly GCA_018304605.1. GTDB lineage: Archaea > Aenigmatarchaeota > Aenigmatarchaeia > GW2011-AR5 > GW2011-AR5 > GW2011-AR5. The sequence goes on from JAGVVU010000020.1 coordinate 20,120, forward strand.
GTTATTCCATTCAGAGATATGTTCTACAGGTTTTGTAAAGATTATGAATCTCTTTTACGAACTGGTGAATCATCCAGAGAATTGGTAGAAACGGGCAGTGACATTGTTCGGAGAGCAATGGGCGCATTTGATACTTTCATGCAACCAGAAGTGGGTCATGTTTAACAAAATTGGAGTTGATAGATGATATGAGTGAAAGAAAACTTGTGATACCGGGGGATTTCCTTGGCGACGGACGCGCGGGTCACGGCGCTTACGAGGAGGACAACAATGCTTTTTCTGCATGCATAGGGCTGGCGGAGGAGAAGAACGGGATGCATTTTGTGATTCCGTTGAGCGGAATATACAACCCGAAGCGCGGCGACGGAGTCATAGGCAAGATTGAGGATGTTGCTTTTTCGAGGTGGATTGTCGACGTCAATTCGCCTTATGAAGCGGTTTTGCCGCTGGCCGAGGCGACTGAGGAGTTCATAGACCTCACCAAGAACGACATGACGAAATATTTCAATTTCGGCGACCTGATATTCGTGGAGATATCCTCAGTCTCGCAGACGAAGAATGTCCAGCTTTCGATGCGCAACAGGAAATGCAGGAAGCTTCGTGGCGGCCGCCTCATCAAGGTGACACCGGCGAAGGTGCCGAGAATAATAGGAAAGGCGGGCTCGATGGTCGAGATGGTCAAGCAGATGACCAACACACAGATCGTCGTGGGGCAGAACGGCATAGTCTGGGTGAAGGGCGACCACGAGGACATCGCGATGGACGTAATAGCCCTTATAGAAAGAAAGTCGCACGTTCATGGACTCACGGACCACGTCCGCGCGTACCTTGAGGAGAAGATGAAAAACGCGCCGAAGGTCGAGCACAAGAAGGACTATCGCGAGCACGATGAACAGGACGATTTTGACCGCGGATTTGAAGGCGGGGAAGAGGGGGACTTTCAACCTTGAGCGCCTGCAATCAAAGAAAAATATTATAAAAGTGGAGATTGATAACGATGGAACTAGAACTCATCAAGAATGGGACAAGAATTGACGGAAGAAAACTAGACGAACTAAGACCGATATACGCTGCCGTGGGGGTACTGAAGAATGCCAACGGCTCTGCGATGTTCAAGCTTGGAAATACGACGGCAATAGCCGGCGTATTCGGGCCAAGAACCGAGCGCAACAGGCCGGGCACCAGCAGGCGAAGCACTGAGATTTCCATGGTGACGAGACAGGCTCTGACGCCGCTCGTTTTTCTGGACGAGTTCCCGAAAACCGCAATAGATGTTCACATAGAAGTGCTGCAGGCGGACGCATCCACAAGATGCGTCGGAATAAATGCTGCTGCACTTGCGCTTGCGGATGCAGGAATACCGATGCGCGACCTTATATCGAGCTGCTCCGCGGGAAAAGTCGGCGAGCATACCGTCCTGGACGTGGCGGGAAAAGAAGACACAGAGGGGGAACTGGACCTGCCGGTCGCTTATTATCCCAGGAAAAAACAGATAACGCTCCTGCAAATGGACGGCGTCACTGACAGCAGGGAAGTGAAGGAAATAATAAAACTTGCTGTAAAGGGGTGCGAAAAAATATACGACGAGCAGAAAAAAGCTCTCAGAAGCAAATACAAACTGGAGGAATCAGAATGATAGAAATAGACCCATTATTGGTAAGAGAAGTCATAGAGGACGGCAAGCGCGTAGACGGGAGACCTCTTGACGGCTACAGGGAAGTCAGCATAGAAACCAATGTTGTACCTTCTGCGGAAGGCTCTGCCAGGGTGCGCCTGGGCGACACGGAAGTGCTCGCGGGCGTCAAGATTGACGTTGGCACGCCTTTCGGTGACACGCCTGACGAGGGCGTGCTTATGGTTGGCACCGAGTTCGTGCCGCTGGCTTCGCCTGAATTCGAGAGCGGGCCGCCCGGCGAGGAAGCAGTAGAAGTCGCGCGCGTGGTAGACAGGGCAATACGCGAATCCAAGTCCATAGACGTCAAGAAGCTTTGCATCACGCCGAAGGAAAAGGTCTGGATGGTCTACGTCGACGTAGATGTGCTCGATGACAACGGCAACCTCATAGACGCCTCGTCGCTGGCTGCGCTGGCTGCGCTCATGACGGCGAAGATGCCTGTGCTCAACGAGGACGGGAGGGTAGATCACGACAAGAAAGGCACGGAGCCGTTGCCCGTAACAGGCAGGCCTCTTTGCACGACATTTGTCAAGATAGGGGACAAGATAATTGCAGACCCCTCAAGCGCGGAAATGCATGCGCTGGATGCAAGGCTGACAGTCGGGACGTTCGAGAAGGACGGCCATGTGAAGCTGTGTTCCATGCAGAAGGGCGGCTCGATGGGCCTGACGCTTGACGAGATTGACACCATAGTCAAGCTTGCGGAGCAGAAGGGCGCCGAACTCAGAAAGCACATCAAGTAAATTTTTTGCTTTGATTTATTTTTTTGCTTTATCTTAGGTCAAAATTATTGTCCAGAAATAGTTAAAATAAAAATACCTAAATTTTGGCTTACAGGTCGCCTGATCTTACAGTCTTCCTGTCATTGCTCTTTGCGCGGGCCACGGCATCGTTTATCAACGCTTCTATTTTCTTGTCCAAAGCATCGCAAAAGTCGCCGCCGCAGTTCATTTCCGCTTTCTTTATTACATCCTTTGCAGCCGAAGCAACTACTAATCCCATTTTTTTCATCCTCCTTTTGTATTGTCTTGGTTTATTTTTAGCTGGAGGTATTTATATAATAAATATTGCAGGACTAGCGGCCCCGGATGCGCAAAATGGCCGATCTATCGCCTTGCCAGTTTGCTCCTTGCAGCATACTTTGGAAGTCCCCAGTTAACGCTTGTTTCGTGCCAGTTAGAAATATATTCATCAAAGGTCTGGCCTCTCCTGCCATTTCTTCTGCTGAAGTCTTCGGCGGCCTTGTAAAGCCTGTCTCTATCTTGGATTCCTTCCCTCCATTCCTTGACATCATGCAGGTACCTCCATCCGCGATTCTTCCCCACATGGCCGGTCCCCTGTAATATTCGACCCCCAAATCCCAGCTTCCATGAATATCTTTGCCTTTTCTTACAATCCTGGCCGCAGTATCCAAAACCTTTATCATGTGAGCCCTGTCATCGTATTGCTGCGCGCATGCGGCGTCGTAATTGCAATTTCTTAGCATTTCTCTGATCTGCCCCCCATGATTTCTGTCGCTGTCCCTTTGGAATTTCCATAAATATACAGTCCCCACTGTTCTGCTACAGTTCCCTGTATATGCGTAAGGCCCAAGCCTCCGTCATTGGAAGCATTTGGCTGTACAGGATTGCCATAACTTTCCTGCATTATCATTCCTGCCAACGTATCTTTGGGCATTCCATGCGCTGTTTCAATCGCCCGGTAGATAGGCTGCCATCTTAATGTTCTTTGTATCCTTCCTGTCATTGAATCTTTGCCGGCAAGTTCTGTCCCAGAAAAGTCATGCGTCACTATGGGACTATATCCGAACTCACTGTATATTCCGGGCCTTCCTTCTTTTGCTTCCGGAACTGCCGGTCTTGCATCTGTTATTAGTGGAGAATCTCTTGTTCTTTGGAAAAAATCCTGCCGTGCCTGCTGAAAATAAGGATTAAGCCCAGAACAAAAAAACCATGTGGTTGATGCAAGGCCAAGCGATTTTACCCACGACGCAAACCTGCTTTTATCAAGGTCCCTATTCAGTCCGGCAACATAATTTCTTGCCCTTCTGAATCTAGGTCCCAGCATGATCTGATTTCCAGCCAGCAAAGTTGCTCCAGTACCCAGCATAATCAAGCCGTTGGTGGCATCAGAATAACTTGTTCTGTCGATTAATTCAGCAGCTCCATAAACAAGCCCCGTATTTGCGGCTGCCATAAAAATATACTTATCTAATCCGCGGGGCTCTGCCCATTGTTTTGCCTCATCGGCGCTCTGCACAGCCCACTCTGCAGCTTTTAGCGTTCTTTTTCCAACAGCTCTGCCAGCTTTTTTTGCAGTTTTCTTCCAACCCATGCACACCACCCTACGAACATGTTAGTTACTTTTTAGTAGTATATAAAGCTTGTGATTTATATATCAGCCCGGTGTTCAGCCCATGGTAGAATACAGAAATAAGCTTTTAATGCCGCTTGCGTTGGGTCTTGGAATCCTGACAGCTCCTGCAGAAACTGCGGATGCCAGATATAACGTCGTGCAGCAAAGTAATTCGGCTATAATTTGCTGCACTCCAGAATTATCGTCCCATCAGCAAAACCGAATTACTTACCGGGACGATAATAATCAGGGCGCCGCTGAAACATATTCTGTTATAGTTAACCCAGAAAAGAAACAGGACATGTTTTCTGGGTTCACATA
>JAGVVU010000021.1 GCA_018304605.1 Candidatus Aenigmatarchaeota archaeon
GCTTTGTTGCAAAAGTGATGGACATCTGTCGATGTCCATCGATGCATTAGGCTATCGATGCTAAACGCATATCGATAGCCGACTTTTGCAACAAAGCCCGATTACTGAAATCTAATTAATATAAGACGGAGCCATAATAAATTATGCCCAAGGGTATGGAACTCCCCATGAATGCCATAATATTCATCGTCGTAGCCGTGCTTGTCTTGGTATCAATAGGCGGCTTCTTTTCAGGCTTCTTCTCTGATGACAGCGTGAACACCCAGAAGCTGTTCGCGCAGGGCTGCGCCTCGCTGCGCTCATTCCACAGCTGCGACCACAGGGAAGTGAACAGGATCAGCGTCCAAAGCAGCAATCTGGGATTCGTGTGCGGAAGAAGCGGATATGGCGACACGGTTGACTGCGCAAAAGCGTGCGGCTGTGCAGTGCCTGGCGACGAGACCGGGCAGAGCCTGTCCGGAGTGAACAGCGGCTCGGACCTGCTGATATACACCAGGCCGGGGAGCGTGTGATCATGGAAATTGGAAAATCAGTTATCCTGTTGCTGCTTTTTGCGATGGCGGCGCCTGTGATGGCAGCCAGCGGAACGGCATACGGCACGTGCGACAGCCCGCTCGGTCAATACAAGTGCTATGACAAATCAGAAACATCATACTGTCCCGGGCAGGGCCTCACATATGTGCCTGGCTGGTGCCCGGGCGGGAGCAACAGGCAGTGCTGTGCGCCTGCGGAAACGCCCGAAGGCCCGAGGACGGGAGGTCCGGGCCTGCCTTACGTCGGATATTGCGACTCTCCTATGGGCGGTTACAAATGCTATGACATAGGCAGACACGCCTGCACCGATGGCTTGCAATACGTGAGGGGCTGGTGCCTTGGCGGCAACAACATTCAGTGCTGTGCGCCCCCCGGAACGCCGGCTGGAAAAAGGGTGTACGGGCCGGGCATCCAGATAGAGCTTCCGGACAATGCCCAGGTCCAGGACTTCCAGTTTTTCCTGGACGGGACAGGAACATGCGAATATTTCGTGAAGAGCAGCGATGTCGAGACAAAAAGAGCGGCAATCGCATGCGGCTCGTGGGTGACGATAACGGTCGGCCCGAACGGTGACTGCAGGGATGAAGGCGAGAACGTATGCACGGTCACAAACGGCGAAACCGAAAGGGCATTCAGCATAACGTTTTACAATGCGGCAAGCGCCTATGGCGCGTGCAAAAAATATACCAGCTCGAACTGTCTGGATGAAAGCGAGTGCACTGCTACGGGCGGCACGCCGCTGAGAAACTACTGCTTGAGCGTGCCGGACAGCAGGATAAAATGCTGCATCTATCAGGCAACATACGTTTCTGACACCAGCTCCTTCGTATACGACGCGACCGGCAGCATTTCGGTGCCCGGGATTGACAACCAGCTGAACCTGCTCAGCCAGGAATATGACGCGAAGATAATAATCGAGATGGTTGATGAAATTCCTTCGGATGCGGAGAAGAACCTGCTGAACAAGTTCGATTTCAAGTACAGGCTGCAGGAGAGCGGAAAAAAGCTGACAATGATAATATTGTACGGGAAAGGAAATAATGCATGGAGGATTCTCAGGGGCTCCGAAAACTGCGGGATAGAGGAGGATACGATAAGGAATATAATACTTGATGAGAGCGTGTCGAAGAAAGCGGAGATCGGGAGCTACGACGAGGCGTTCGGGAACCTGATAAGGCTGCTGGAGGCGGTGATAGCGGAGAAATCCAATCTGGGCGATATCTGCCGCGAGCGCTTCGACGTGAAGGACTGCGGCAAAGACTGCGATTCGACGATTCTTGGATTGAATGGATGTAGCATGGAAAAATGTGTGAACATTGATGGATGCATGTGGAATTCAGGAGACTGCGAGAACATCTGTCCGGGCGAAAGGGCGACGGAAGTCGTGGTCGTCAAGAAAGACGCCGCCGCAGTCAGCGACGTTTATCTCTGCAGGAACGGGCTCCCTGCAGATCCCGTAAAGGCCGCGTTCAGCAGCGCCCCGAAAGCAGTTGCACTCAGCTCGTGCGGGGGCATACCGCAGAGCTTTATAGAAAAATATAATTCTTACAAGGGCATCATCGACTCCAAGATATCGAAGTATCAGCTTGCTTTGACGGACAACCCCAATGCATTCGTGGCTGCGCTGATCTCGAAGGAGAGCGCATGGAGGGAGAGCGCGCAGAGCAGCTCTTCGACCGGCCTGATGCAGATAAACACGCCCGCTCATCCGGAATGCGACGTGCAGGAGATAATGGAGTACGATGTCGACGCCAACATAGATTGCGGCGTGAAGTTCCTTTCCAACCTTGCGAGAACGCAAACGAACGATGTCAACAGGAAAGTCTATGACTGCAAGGGCGGGGCTTATGGCAGTATAGAAGAGGTCGTCCTGCGCTATTACAACGGCTGGCCTTCATCGTGCCTGGACGATCCTAGCCGCGAAGACGAGAATTTTGTGGAGGACATAATGGGTCAGAGGGAAAATCCAGGATATACTGCGAATTATCCTGCATGGAAGAGTTGCTTGGAGCAGCAGCCTGTTGAGGAAGGCGAAAATGTCTTCACGCTGCCGGAAGGAAACCTGGAAATCTCGGAGAAGGCGACGAAAGGCGGGCCGTCGTCATGCAACATCAATTCAATACCGGGAAACTATTGGCTCGGCGTCAACAACAACGAGAAAAGCCTTCAGTGCGTCGGAATGCACGGAATAGATTCATGCCCGGGCGTGGATATATCGCGGCTCTTCAGCGGCGTGTCAGTCGGCACAAAGGTGACGGTGAAGAGCAGCAGTGCCGCGTGCAGCTCAGTCTGCTCAGGCATAGTGGAGAGCGTAGGCAGCATGATAGACTCGTCCGGATGCAGGACGCGATGCGGGCAGATGGGGTGCGGCTGGGAGAACAATAAATGTACGGCGGCGCCTTCTTGCGGCCAGAGCTATGCGCTGAACCCAGTGAACCAAGGTGCAGGAAAGGTAATAGTTTACACGACCGAGGAGGATTTTGTGTGAGGAAATGGATATTGATTTTGTTCGTATTTGTTATTCCTGCGTCATTTGCAGCGCAAGGAGAAAGCTACGGGAGCTGCGATGCGCCGCTCGGCAACTATAAGTGCTACGCGCCAAGCGAGACTTCTTATTGCCCGGGGCAGGGATTGGAGTACGTGAAAGGGTGGTGCTCCGATCCTCCAGGCAAGCTCACGAGATGCTGCGCGCCCGTCGGGACTCCTGAAGGCAAGAGGACCGGAGGTCCGGGAATTCAGATATCAGCGGAAAAACCGAAAAATCTCGTAAGCCAGGATTTTGAATTGTTTCTGGAAGGGACGCTTTCTTGTGAATACACAGTGAAGAGCAATGGAGAGATTACGAAGCAAGTGGGTTTCCCTTGCGACTCATATGCGAAAATAACAGTCGGGGCTAGCGGCGACTGCAGGCATGAAGGTAAGGACACATGCATAATAACAAACGACGGCGGATATTTAGGAAGGCAGAAAGTTTACACTTTAAGCGTGGAATTCAAAAAACCCGATATTAAATCTTATGGAGCCTGCAGAAAATACACGTCAAGTCAATGTGCGGAAGAAGGCGAATGCAGGGCAAGCGGCGGCACGCCCATAAGAGGTTACTGTCCCGGAAAGCCGCGCAATATAAAATGCTGCATTTATCAGGTCACCGAAATGGTGCAGGATGTAAATAATCAGTTCGTGTTCGACAAGACAAAGGACAGGGTACTGCAGGACGCTTCCCTTATTGACAATCAGCTCAGAATGATAAAGGAGAGGCATAACGTAAGAATAGTAATCGAGATAGTGGACATGCTGCCGCAGGACACCGCCCAGAATCTTCGCGACAAATTTCACCGCGTTTACGGATTGGAGTCATCCACGACCGGCATGGAGATGCTTCTCATGTACAGCAAGTCGCAGGACTTGTGGCGCGGCTTCGGATTCAGGGGTTGCACAGTGAACGAAGACCTGCTGGAGAAAATAGTGTCAGAAGAAACAGTTTCGAAAAATGTGCAGCAAGGAAATTATGCGGAAGCCCTCAAGAATTTTGCCGGGCTGCTTGAGGGTGCAATATCCAGAAAAATAAGTTCGGGCGACATATGCAAGCCGGCCGTCGCGGAAACTGTAAGCCAGACATGCAAGCAGCAATGCAGCGCATTTTCATTCGGCCCGATAAATTCATGCACGCGAGAAAAGTGCGTGAATACCGACGGGTGTGTATGGAATTCCGGAAGCTGCGATGACATATGCAATCCGAAAAAGAGCGCTGAAGCTGTTGTCATCAAGAAGGATGAGCAATGCGCCAACGGAGAAACATGTCCCGACATATATCTCTGCAAAGACGGCAAGGTATCTGAAGGCTATCCGATAAAAGCATCCTCCGGGGCAAATCTTGGGAACAAGATCAAGCGCGGCGACAAGAGGACTCCTGAAGGGACTTTTGAAATTTTGGAGAAGCTGCAGGTAATTGATTTGGGCAACAGCCGGTTCAAGTATATTGACGAGAATGGCAACGACGCACAGCCCCAGTGCGACCTGAGCCCGTCAGTAACGGGCATACGCGATTACTGGATGCATCTCAGCTATCCTGACAGGGCGAATGCCGCGAACAACGACGACCCGAGGGGCTCGTGCATAGGAATACACGGGAGCGCAAGCAGCTCTTCTTACACTCTGGGATGCGTGAAGGTCGTTGAGAAGTAAAAGATAGCAGGGATATTCGGCCAGTTGGATTTGGGCGATTCTGTTACAATCAAGGACCCATATAAAATAGAAAGGCAGGCAAGGGCCGCAAGTCCGGGAATAATTACAGGGAGCGTGGTGGCGCAAGGAACGCAGGATGAATTCTCAGCAACATGCAGCGCCGTTTGTTCAGGCATCATTTCTTCAGCAGCATATTCGCTCGGGATTATAGATTGCCCGAAGCGCTGCAAGCAGCTCGGCTGCTACTGGGAAAATGAGAAATGTGCAGCAACGGCATCCTTCTGTCCTATTGCATCAAGAACAAGATTAAAAGAGGTCATTGTCGTTTCGTCTGTGAACGGCGGGCAGGCAAGCGATGCAAACAAGATAGTGGCATATAATGAAAACGTGGGGCTTTTTGCCGTTGTAAGACTGGAAGGGACCAGAACTGGGGATGCATGGTTCAGTGATGCGATAGGGAGTTCTCAGGAAATTGTGCTCAAAAGCAGAAAAGTGACCGTAAGCCCGCTCGGCACGCATGCCGATGTGAAATGGTTCAAGATAGAGCCGGAAGGTGCTCATCTGGAGTACAATGGCGTGGACCTTGTAAGGGCTGACTGTTTTCAGGGTGAAAAAACTCATCCTGATTGTGACACGTGCCCGGATGTCGGAATCGGAGACGAGAACTATTGCTGGTATCAGAACCTGAAATCAAACAAGTTCTGGTACAAAGGTGCAGACCTCATAAGATATTTCCAGAAAGGCATCGGCACGGGATGGTCAATAGGCACAGGCAGCGAGCCAGGAACTTACAGGTATCGGGCTGAAGTCACGCTCAATGGCATGAAAGTTTCCTCAGCCGGCGAACCGGATGAGAGCACGCCGCACAAGCTGAGGGAAATATATTACAATAAAGGCATAACAGACAGCGTCCACAGAATAAGCAGGCGCTCAAATTTTGATGCGACATGCCCAGACCCGTTCAAGGGAAGCGAAGGCTGCAGGATGATGAGCTATCTCGACTCTTATTCAAATGTCCCTTGGATATGGGGAGCCAGCACAGAACAGAGAAACTCATATATCGGGTTCGATTGCGCGGAACTTCCGGCCGGGGCATATGTGCAAATGACAGGCAAAAGGATCGCAGACACAACAGCCCACGGACTTGCAGTGGGCAGCGCAACAAAGCCTGTGATAAGTCAAAGATTATGGTTTGACAGCAGCGGAAATACTGTGGATGCGAATGGAAAGCCTGTGGTGGTAAAAATCGGCGCTGGGGAAAATGAGCTGCATATCGGAGACCTGCTCCAGTTGGACTATGGCTCGAACAATGCGTATGACCATACTACAATATTTTTGGGCGACAAGAACGGCAATATGGTGCTTGACTGGAATGATGAGATAACCACATCATGTCATTGGATAAAAGAAAATGTCGTGAGGAAGCAATTGGAATCAATATGGGAAAGCTTCCTAAGATTCTGCAGGCTTGGAAAAGATGTGAACTGGGAAGAAAAACACATTAACGTGGAGAGCGTTTGCGACATGAACATAGAGGAAGAGCTCAAAAAGAAATCCAATATCGCCTGGGTAATCAGGCGTTTCATGTAATCATCTCAGGCGTATCACTTCGACTCGGTCAAGGCGGTTGTTTGTCGGTTCTGCGGCGACAGCAGGCTGTTTTTCCAGCCCGAACAATTTGAGCAGATTTCTTTGAAATCCATATACCCCGTCAGAAACCGGGCTGGAATAAAGCTCGGTCTTATGAACGCCTTTCCCGTCATAAGTGTGCACCACTTCTATTGGAAATCCGTTGCGCTGCAGGTCGCTGGCAAAAACGGCAACGTGATGTTGGGGTTGTTTGTAGACAAGAAGATCCCCTCTCCTAATGTCAAGAGCTTCAGGTCTTTTCTTTGTCGCATCAAGGAATTCGCCGCGCATATTCAGATAACCGCTGAATATCACGTCCCCATAGGGGCGGAATCCTTGCGAATATGTATAAGGCACATCCTTCCCAAGCTTGTGAAGAGCGCCTGTTATAACGTCCGCACAGTCACCGCCAATCAGCTCTTCAACTTGCTCCGGAGTGGAGCCATATATGTACGGAAGATTCATCCATGCCGTCATCCAGCCTGGCAAATCGTCTCCATCTCTGACAGTTACACGATGAACGCCTCTTATTTGTCCATCGTTCTCCGTCATTGTTTTCTGCCTGTCGCTGATTTCATTTCGGAAATACCTGACGCGAAGCTTATATCTATGCGTTCCTGAGCTTGGCTTTATCGACCATCCGGCGCCTGCTGGTTTTTCCTTATATCTTATTTTTGACTGGCTGGGAACGGTATTATTATAAAAACCGCTTTCTGCAACCACTTCGCTCCATTCTATTTCTATCGGGCCGTATCTGGATTCATCCCACTTGAATACAGGCATTTCCCACCCATCTGTAAAGGGCTCCTGTATACGCTTGCCGCCTATTTCAATCGATGCTGCCTGCGAAAAATAAATCTGGTGACCAACCCTGTCTCTCGCCTGAACAACAGCATAAACTACAGGATTGTCCGATGCAAGAACTTCCTTGTCATCGGCCGTGGCTGGCAGGCCGCCAATAGACGAAGCGATAAGTGGAAATGCAATATCCGCCACTTCGCGGGTCATAGTCTCGGCAGCATGCTCCTTTTCTGTCTTGTTGGTGCATGCAGGAATAAGGCTAGCCGCAGCCGCCAGTGTTCCGATTATCAACCCTCTTCTTATATTCTGCATCGTAGCAACCCCAATAATTTTCATTTATATAGTCACTATTTAAAAGTAACTACTTTAAGTACTAGAGAAGCCCTTTCCTTTGGATTACGGGCAAGCGGCGCTGCAATCCACGCTGCTGCTCGAGCATTCGCTGCTGTAGCGCAGGCAGCATGTCCCGCGGTCCACCGACGCGTAGTTGTGGCCGTTGCATATCTTGCACAGGCCGCTGCATTTCAGATCCATGCTTTCGAAGCATCTGCTGCAGAGCGAGTACAGGCATGAATAGGCTTCGCGATAGCTGCCATAAAGCACCCTGCACGCATTCAGGTAGTTTGCAAACTCGGGCTCGTGCGTGACTTCCCAATTGCATGCTCTCTGCGCGTATGCCACGCAGTCCGCGTTGAATATTCTCTCCGCTTCCGCCTTGCTGAGGGAGCTCCCGGACGACTGGAGAAAGAATGCCATGAGAGTGACCAGAACGAGCACTACTATGGCGAGGACGATGATGACCTTAAATGGGAGCTGCATTATTTATCACTTACTCCTCTTCAAATCGCGGCAGTTCCTCTTTTTGCGCGCGCCTTCTGTTTCTTATGCTGCCAAGCTTTTCCCTCAGCGCGTCTCGTTTCTTGTAGAGAAGAGCTGCACTGATAACGACTATTATTATGAGGATGATGAGCGGCAATATACTGGATTCCTGCACAGGCGCCTCGTCAGGGCACCTTTCCACAATCATCCAGCCGGGCGGAACGTCACAAGGCGTTGTGTAAGGCAGGCAAAGCGAGGCATCGCTGGGCGACACTGCCAGCACCTGGAACGTCTGCGGGCAGTTCGTCGCCTTTACTGTCTTGGAAACCCTCAGCATGGCCGAATAATT
>JAGVVU010000022.1 GCA_018304605.1 Candidatus Aenigmatarchaeota archaeon
TTCGCCGGCTGCAGTGAAGTTGAATTTAATAACTGTAATATTTTTCGTTCCTATCTGGGTCGTGGATGCAACCTGACTGATGCCTGTGACAGCGAGCGTACCTACGACTATAGTTGATGATGAACTACCAGTGGCTAGTGTTTCTGCTATGCTCTGACCAGATGCTGCGCTGGTTGTCACAATGTTCGCGTTGTTCAGTATTGTTGCATTGATGGTGTGACCTGCTGTTGCACTGCTTGAAACATTGACAACAACAAGGATTGTCTGTTTTGTTGAGCCAGCTGCCACCGACAGCCCAAGTCCGGAGAAGTTATATGTCAGGCTTGTCGGCGTCTCTGTTACTGTTGTATTGGTCGCGAGACGCGTCTGGGTGCCGTTATAGGTTGTTGTGTCAACTAATGTGCTATTGTACAAGCTTACTGACTGTATGTCTGCTGATGAGATGCTTGTTCCATTTAACATCAGCACAATCTCAGAAACGCTCATGGCTTCGCCGGTTGCCGAGAAATTAAGCGACATGAGCGTAACATTATTCGTGCCTATTATGGTTGTTGCACTTGCACGGTTTGTACCTGCTACAGCAAGTGTTCCGTATATCGTCGAGTTCCCTGACACATGAGTTGCTAATGTCTCGGTTATTGACTGTCCTGACGCGCCGCCTGTTGTTGTCACGCTGGATGCAGCTACGATGCCTGCGCCGAACACGCCGCCTCCTGTTGCGGTGCTTGAAACATTGAAAACCACTATCAAGATCTGGCTTGATGGCACCACCAATGACAAGCCAGAGAATGTATATGCGCCAGCAGTTGGCGCTGAGGTGTTGACAGCAAGAGGATCTATGTTGAGTGTCTCGTTGAAGGTCTGCGCATTTTCCTGTGTGCTGTTGTACAATGCCACGGAAACTATGTCAGCGTCTGTGGCAGTTCCTGTTCTTGCAACTGTTATTGACGAGATGTTCATCTGCTCGCCGGTTGCGCTAAGGTTGAATGAAATAATTGTGACATTTGTTGAGCCTATTTCTTTTGTTGCTGCAACCCTGCTTGTGCCTGTCAATGAAAGGTTGCCATATACGCTCGTTGAAGCCGAATCCGCGACTGTTTTTGTACCAGCGCCGATCGCGCCTCTCACAGAAGTGCTGAACAATTTTAATCCTCCGGTGTTCGTGGCTGACCAGTTTTCAACTTTAATTGTCTTTGAGACGCCTGCAGTTATTTTATCGTCGCCAGGACCTGGCAGCAAACATACTATTGAATTAACCACTGGGTCAACAGAGCGGTTCCACAAATTAGTTGTGGTTGGACATACTATATCACCAGCGGCAGGATCAGCATAGCCAGCTGCTGAATAGCTTATATTAACCATGTCTATGGAATCTGTGTTGTCATCTGTGCCGTTGTTTGTTATGGTGAACGTGTAATTTTGCTTTGCGCCGGCGTTAACAGAAGCGACATTAACAGAGGCACTTGCTTCAAGGTGCCTTACCGTAAGAGTAATGGCCGTTGAGTTGACCTTGAAGTCTGCGCTGTTGCCCAGTTCTGCCGTTATTGTATATGTTCCGTTTGATAATGTTGTAAGATTGAAGGCTGTTTCCGTTCCGTTGAGAATTGTTGTATTTATTATTGCCTGCGTTACTCCTGCCTTGGTCGTGTAGAACGTTAGTGAAAGATTTGTCAGGAATGTGCTGTTTGCACTCACCCTCAATTCAGGCGTGACATCGTTCGTGGTCGTGCCGCTCGCAGGGTTTGTTATCACAGCTTTGTAAATCTGGCCCAATGTCACTGTGAAATTGCCGAATGTCTGGTTTGCGCCAAGCCCCTCGCTTACGTTTATCCCGACCACCCGCCATGTGAATGTGCCGTTTGACAATCCTGTCACGTTGAAGAACGTATAATTGAAAATATTGTTGCCTGTGCTGTTTGTCATCGTGAAGTTCATGAACAGGCTGCCAGCAACGCTGAGATTGTAAACCTCCAGATTCGGAGATGACACAGAGTTGTTGGTGAGTGAGATATTAACGTAAAAGTAGCCCTGCGCGCCTACTGTGGAAACATTGCTGTTGTTAGCTGGCGTGGGTGCCGCGATTGTAAGCGTCGCGCCAGCCGCAAAAGCAGGAATTATGTAAAATACAAATAATGCTGCGACTAGCACTGCCGAGAATATTACTCCCGTCTTTATGATACCCTTCATCAGGCCATCCATTTTTTTGCACTCCTTCAATCCCGATGCTGCACCTTGTTATCTTGTTTTCCCTGAATATATAACTTATTCCTTCAGTGTCCTGTAAATATTAGACTTGCCTACTTTCGTCTTCTCAAGCTTGCCCTGGTCGCGAAGCGCCTCAAGATATCCGGCCGTGAGCTCGCGGCGCATGTTCAGTTTTTTCGCAACCTGAGAAGTAGACATTATTTCCCTGCTCAGAAGTGTGAGAATCCTTCTCTCAACCACATTTTCCCCCGACATTACAGATAAATTACTCAGAGCTTATATTTATACTTTCGTCCTACGCAAAATTGCGACGAACCAGTGACAATCAAGACGCAATGTAGCCGCCAGAATGCCGCGAAGATGCGGTACTATATTAATTTCATAACAATGACAACAGTATTTTGGGGTGCCTATGTAGATTCTTCATCGTGCCGATGATGGCGACTGCAGCAATGCGAATGGTTATTTTTCAAGAAATTCCGGGACAAAAATATCAATCCAGAGATAAGGATGCTCCTTTTTCTCATAATTTTCATGTTCCAACAGCTTAAAACCAAGCTTATCTTTGTAATAACCAACAGAATGCTGTTTGGCTTCTACCGTCATTACCCTGACTCCGATATTCGCTTTTGCATCGCGGGCCATCATAAGCGCGCGCAAAATTAGATATCTTCCGATGCCTCTGCGCTGGAAGTCCTTATGCACAGCCAGTCTCGCTATTTTAATAGCTGGAACCTCTGGGATTTCGATCCCATCAAAGTGCTGTTTTTTCTCTCCCGTTGTGAGGCGGACAGAGTCATTGCACATTGTTATATAACCGATCATCTGTTCTTCGTATATGCAGACATATGTGACGGCAAAACCCAAATCCTGGTACTTCAGCGCGTCGTCTTTCAAAAAATCATTTAAATCCCTGTCCTCATCGTCCTTCGTTACGCAATCAAATTTCGATATGTCATGAAACCTCGCCAACCTGACAAGGGAGAGTCTTTCCGGCTGTATTTGTTCTCCCATTAGAAATCGCCGCGTTATTCTTTCTTGCTCTTAACGATGGCTTCCACTACCTTCAAATCCTCAAACAATTTTTTTTGTGTTTCTGTATACGCGGGGCTAACCAAGTCCTTGACAAACAATTCGGCATCTTTGCCGCTTAATGTCGGTGTTGCTCCAATCGGTTTTGCCATAGTTCTCACTTAGCCTATTTCGGATATGGTTTAATAACCATCCTTTATCAGCGGTATATAATGATTTTGATACCGCTTCATAGTCCCTCAGAAAAAAACAAAAACCTTATTCTAGTTATACATGCCAAAATTATTAGAATTCAAAATATTCCAATCAGGAGAAATCAATAAAAAATAAGGAAGAAAAAAAGAAAATAAAAAAATCGTTTTCTTTTGGCTCAGTTCTGCATTTAAGCTGTTTCCGTCGTTACGACGCCGTTCTTGAGAACAACTCTGTCAGTTGCCCAAGTGTATGCATCGTAGTTCTGGATCCTGCTTGACGCAGATCTTGTGTCCGCAGCCGAGTGACCTGCTACAACAAGAGCAGATCGTCCGGATGTGAATGCATTCTCGACAAGGTCGACCAAGGCTGTGCCTGCTCCCTGTGATCTGTACCATGCAACGTCCTTAGTCTTGGCCGCTGTTGCCAACTCTGCTACCAGAGTGTTAACAGCTGGTCCGCCGACCAGGATAAGGTGCTTGGTGGATTTGTCTGCAGACGTGACTTCCGTGTCCAGCTTGCCCAACGCTGTCTTGACAGGGGTAGCGCTTTTTACAGTGCTGCCTGCTCCGCCAGACGTCTGGGTCACAGTCGCTTCCTTCGCCAAAACGAAGACATTGGATGTCACCTGGTCGTCAGCGTAGTAGAACGTTATGATATCCTGTCCCGAAGTTGTCCTTCGAGCATAGGTACCGTAAAGGTCCACATAGTCTGTGACAGATGACTCGCTGCCGAGAGCTGCCGAGTCTTCAGTTGCTGTGAAGTCAGGCGCTGCCGGGATGGCTACGTTGTTGGATCCGGATGTTTCCGAGGACGCGGTCACGAGAACGCTGTACTGGTCGCTGTTGTCGTCTTTCTCTTCAACGAGCAAGAGACCAGGCGTGCTCAACTCAACACCTGCCGAGCTGCCGACCACGGATATGGATGCTGTGTAGTTGTTCGGGAACTTGATGGCATATATCACGCCACCTGTAGCGGTTCTCCCGAGGGTCACGTTTGCTACTGCATTGGCGCTGGTGATGTTGAAGTTGTTCACAGCTGATGCGAGAGCAGATGCCTGTCCATCTTCCTTAGGAACGGCTGTTATGTTTACCATGCGGTAGTCGTTGACTGGAGAGTTCGCGAACGTGAAGTTTATTGCTCCAGTTGGCAGGTCGATTCTTGAGCCATTCGTGAGGCCTGAGACGGTTGCGTTAGGTTTGAAGAATGCGAGTTTTTCGCCTCTTCGTCCCTTCAAGGTCGGGAAGACGGTCGTGAAGTAACCTGTGTTGTTTAGAGCAGAGTTTCCACCCCATGTCACGTTTGACAGGTGTGTGCTGTTCGCAACAACATAGAACGTCTGTCCGTCTATGACCTTCGCCTCGTCGTTACCTGTTCCAAGGTTCAACTTTGTGGTTGAGCCGGAGAACTGGTCTGTCAGGTCTGCGCTTGCAGAGCTGGAACCGTCTGCGCTTATTCCTGTTACTCGGAACATGTGAGAGAACTCACCTGCCGTTGTAACGAAGTACGCGTCTTTCGGAACCGGCTGTCCTTCAACAACAACTATGGAATTGTTGCTGTTGTCTGCAAGGTCGAACACAGTGGCTGTGCTCAGTGCCTTGTATGCCCAGTTGATGGATTTTTCGTACCCTCTGTCGTCTGTGTAGCTGACCTGTATCAGGTTGTCGCCCGATGGAGAGACTTTTATCATGTCTCTCGATGCGTCTGTAAGACCCGGCGTCACGGAAAGGAAGTTTATGCCGAATGACTTCCAGACTGGGTCGGCGTACAAGCCGCCGGCTGCCTTGATGAAGTCTTCGTTTGAGTTTCTTCCGCCAACCGCGACCTGCATGGCTGAAAGTTTCCTTCCAGATGTCGTCAGATTGACGTATGTTCCGTCCACCGAATCCTCAGCGTCGCCAACCTTCACCTTCGCGCCGTTCGTCAGGACAACTTTCTGGGCGCCGAACTGCATCTTTGCAGAGTCAAGAGTCGGGTCCGTGCTTGAGATATCGAACACTCTTTCCATGAAGATATCAAGCCCGCCTACTTTCTTTGACTGGCCCTCGTCAACGTTGTTCTGGTCGCTTCCCACTTTCACTACGCCGGTGTTCGCGTCGGATGAAGCCACGTATGTAACATCATACGTCACTCCGCCGTGTGTCACCTGGACTGACTCGCCACCTGATAGGATGGCTGATTCGGATGCGCCGCCAGACAATACTAGCTTGTCTGTCGTTGCTGCAGGACTTGATGGGTCGCCTGTAGTGTCTGTGTGTATAGTGTACGTTCTGCCGAAAAGGTTCATTCTCTCGCCTTTCGCCGTGGACAGGTTAACATCCTTGTCGAACGTAACATACGTTCTATATAGGTAGTTGATGTCCGTCGGAGAAGTCGTGAACCTTCCCAGGTCGTACGTTGGGTCTACCGAGCTGCTGCTGCCTGGCTTCTCGAACTGAATCGAGTAGTCCGCCGAAGTCGTTGAACTTGGCGTCAGGTAGATGAACTGCTGGTAGTTGTGTGTTGTACTGCCGTCTGTGTCCTCAAGCTTGTCTGTCTTCAGCAATGTTGGAAGGTCGTCTTTGGTCATAGTACTTCTTACACCGCTCTTTCCAAGACTGTCGTCCAGGTAAAGCTTCGTGTTAGTCGTGGCTACTTCCTTTCCGTCTCCGCCATCGATGCTGAATCCAGCCGATGCTCCAGGGACAGACACGTCTGTCGTTACTGAGCCTCCCAAACGCGCTGCGATGTCTACTGCACCTACAACGTCGCTAGGAGCGGCTGCTGCTCCCACAACAACAAAGGACTGTACACCGTCCCCTGTAACGAAAGGTCGTGGGAAGTCGCTTAGGGCTGCAAAGCTGACTGACGAGCCAACCATAAGGGCTGCCAGTGTGCCTGCTGCTACTAGTTTTTTGAATTGCATTTTCATGCAACCTCCTGTATATGTTTTTTACAAGTTATGCCAAGCTTCGCTTGGCATAACAGTTCTGGTTTGTCCGGATCAAACCAGCCCTTTTCCTTGAAAAAGGCTGTATTTGAATAGGATTTTATGAATCTTGCCAAATTAATATGCGGGCTAAAATAGAGCCTTGCGCCTATCAATTTAGTTAACCATATATGGACATGGCGCATATATAATAGTGACTTGAAACAGTTTCAATTGACAAATTTCTGGTTTTGTACCATAATTTTAAAAGTTTATAAAGTTTATAAAGTTCTTTTAAATGTTCTAAAGTCAATATTTAGTCGTTTTAATTATTAAATCTTATATTTTTAGCCTTTCTATTTTTCTGCATCTGGTTTGGCTCTTTTTACCTCTTTTTTGAGCTTTATGAGGTTTTTACGGCCTCTTGAAATCTTTTCCACAAGCCCCCTCTGTATAAGTTCGTTGATTATACGCGACACCTTAGGCTTGCTGAAGTCGGTTTCCTTGACTATGATACGCTGGTCAGCCTCGCCTTTTTCACGCAGCAATATCTCCATCACCTTTCGCTCGCCATCAGTGAGCACCGGAAGGATGTCCTTTACGCGCTGCTTGCGGAAAATAAACATCAAAGCCACCAAAAACGCTATTATAATTATAACCAGAATCACGGCAAAAATCGTGAACGGGTCAAAGCCGAACACCTCATAGATAGCATATATGTTTATTGACTGGCCAAGAGTAGGTTTGTCAAATGTCCATCCGACGAATATGCGGCGGCCGTCGCTGCCTTTGCGGCCGAAATCAGGCTCAAAAGGCTTGAGGCCTGTGCCTGCCAGGTCGATGTCCTCGACAAGCGCCGCACCGAGAGGGAACTTGACAGTCACCTGCATCCTCTCTACGGTCTGCGTCACAGAGAAAGGATAGCGAAATATCTTGAAGTTGTGCAGGTCGCTTGTAAGCCCTTTTACATGGAATTTATAGACAACCTCCCTCGCAGATATCTCACTACAGACAATCGAGGTACCTAGGCTATAGATGGCCACACAGTCAATCGGGCTGCTGTCGCCAAACACCTCTAAGTTGCTTACCCTTGCAAAAACAAAATAGTCGCTTTTCGGGACAGTTTCGTTGTAGGTTAATGCCACAACCCATTCTGTCCCGCCGTCGTCATTTATGGTCATATCCACGGTCCAGTTTGTCAATGACGCGTGCGAAGCAGAGGTGACGGACAGAAGAAACACTATTACCAGCAGCAGGGTCCTCATAGTTTACTATAATTGTATGCAGGCTTAAAAAACCGATTAAGGCAATATGAGCGGAAGTTACAAGGCATCGATCAATCATCATCGTCGATGCGCATCAAATTATCGAGAAATTTTATCTTAAGATAATTTACTTGTCAGGCGTTATTATTATGCCGCCTACACCTGCTGCGGCGAACTGGTGGACGACTCCGGCAAGCAGGTTAACTATGTTCTGCACCTCATCAATCCTCATTTCCACCCTCTCAGGCCCCAGAATTTCTATTGCTGACGGCCCATAAGTAAGCACGACGCTTATAAGAACTGCGAGGTTTTTTGCGAAAAACTTGATCTTGACTACCTGTGAATAACCTTCAGCCACATTCTTCATTGGGTTTTCGACCTTTATGGCTTCGCTGAACTCTTCCTCGTATACAAGTATGTCCCTTACATTGCCCATTTTTTCAACGTGTTTTTTCAGCGCTTTCTCAACAACGTCTTTTTCAACAGCCAGCGCCTCGATGCTGAACCAGACATCGAGCCATTTCTCCTTGCGCTTCTCCTTTACCTGCTCGTTCAAGTCCATACCTACCAACTAATTGAAGTCTTTTTAAAGTGTTCGTCATATCGGGCTTTACAATGGCCAATGCCGCGCGTTTTCAATGAATCTATCCCGAATGCGGCCCAAAACTACCTTTAAAT
>JAGVVU010000011.1 GCA_018304605.1 Candidatus Aenigmatarchaeota archaeon
ACGTTGGATGGGCTTTCACCATCAGCTGCAGAGGAATTCAGGTCAATATTTGACGAAGTCAATAACGAAAGCACTTTTGGCATCTTCTGTGGCGAGGCCGGGCCGCTTCCAATAACTTATGGCCCAAGTATCGGCCAGTACAGGACAGGTACAATAATTATAGGGTTTACAAATATAGACTTTGATGCGGGAACAAGACACGATGCCACTACATCACCGCCGCCTTTTGGCTTTGTCGTCAGAAGCGTTCATATAAATTACTGGATAGATGACCTAGACGATTCTGTGGGCAATATAACAACTAGGGAAAGAAAGAAAAATCACATTGCTCATGAACTAATGCATACGAATGGGTCAGCTCATGCTTTCAATACTTACCGCGACAGCCTGCAGGGTGGCTGGTCTGACATAACCAGACTGTCAAAAGAGGATAAATTGGCAAGCTGCATAATGCTCCATCCGGATACGCATCCTGCAAACAGAAAGATGGATACGAATCCGACATGGAATTACAAATAACGCTATTTTTCTAAATTTCGTAACTAGGGCAGCACGACCGTGGTGTCTGTAGAGTTGTGGCGATGATGCAAACCCCATCAAATATTGACAGCCCGTGTACACACCCTTTCAGTCATCGTCCCTTTTCCTGATGGCGTCCTTTATCAGAACGAAAGTCGCCGCCAGCGCGAGAATGAAAATGAGCCATGACAGCACGCCTATCACTGTCGGCGCCACATCCTCATTGTTCAGCCTGAAAAGATTCAGCAGGTCAGCAATAAGTATCTCAGGAATCCGCTCGTCCATGCTATAACTTGGAACAGGCGGTTTATATCTGTAATCACACTTGCATTACGCTATTTATAGTTCTACAAGGAAACGAAAATGATATTACTTCCTTGTGAACTATATGTGAAACCAGAAAACATGTAGGGATTCTTTTCTGGGTTCACTATATAAGACTTGGAATGAAATTTATTCTATGTTCTTTGAAATCTACACTACAGAGTCGTTTATTGAGGATTACGATAAACTTACAAAAATTGAACAGAGAAGAATAGATAAAATAAAGGAGCAGTTGAAGACGAACCCGTATGCTGGAAAGCCTCTCGGTTATGAATTTTTCAGGGAGAAGAGACTGAACGGCAAAAGGCTCTACTATTTAATTTTCCAGGATGTTGTCGTTGTTCTTCTTGTAGCGTATAGTGATAAAAAGAGCCAGCAAGCGACTATAGATGCAATAAGACGCACCATTGATGTTTATAGAAAGGATATTTATGACAGATTCAAAAAAAACACACTAATCAAATTTCTTTATTCTGCCGGCTTTTATGTCTTCCATGCTTTTGACAAGCTTGACTAAAAGAGTCTGGTCTACTTCTTCCAGTTTCTTTAGTCTTTTGTATTCGGATTTCGATATAGTTACATGCGTCATGTTTATCATTATAGCCTGATAGTATTTATAGCTGACCAACTTAATATTCAAGTATTACACAAGTTGGTCACATATAGTGAACCCAGTTATAATATCCGGATTATTTACTGGGTTAACTATAAATCCGCTTCACGAAAACGGATTTGCATCATGCAGCTTGCAATTCCCTCCCGTGGTTTTCGTTGAACATCTCTACATACGAATTCGTGAAAAATTCGCTAATCACGCCTGTACCACTCAGTAATACGTCCGTAATGCAGCCCTTGTTGAAAATCGGTTATATTTATATACGGTCCGCGCCCATAGATTGAGCAGTATGGTGTGGAAAAAAGGTTACATCGGGCTGTCTGTATCTCTGCTGATTTTATTCGCGGCGCTGTTTCTTTACCCGGAGACTGCCGCCGCAGCACAGGCATGCTACGATTATGACTGTTATTCCTGCTATGACTATTATGATTCATGCTCATCGCTTCAAACTGGGTATGATGCATATGACATCGGCAGGTGCCCGAACGGCTGCGTTACGCGGTGCCAAGAACTCGGTCCCTGTTGTATAAATTATTACAATTCGGACACTTTATACGGATGCGATACCCATTATTGCGGCGATGGCACTTGCGATAGCGACGAGGATAGCTCGTCGTGCCCTCTTTATCCTGACGGCTCCGGAGGCGGCGACTGCGACTGCAATCCGTCAGGCAGGACGTGCAACGGCAACGGCGTTTTCGAGCACTATTCAAACTGTGGAGGAAGGCAGATAATTGATGACTGCCGTGATGTATATGGTGCTGGCGGATATTGTTCAGGCGGAGAATGCGCGAACGATCCTTGCCGTGCTGATCCATGCAATTGTGTCTCGTGCTACTCGCCGCCTTCTTCTTACTGCAAAGGCGCCACGCGAGTATATTTTAGTTCTCCGGGAACTTGTTACGGGTCTGGACAATGCCACTATTCGGCGGATAGTTACAGATGTCCTACGTCAGGATGCAACGGCAGGTGGCGGCAGAGCGGCGGCTGCTCCGGCGGCTCGTGTTACATGAATAATGTTGAATACTGCGGCGACGATGGCTGGGGCTGCCAGAACAGCGACACCAGCGGATACCTGAGCCGGGGATGCTCCGGCGGCTCGTGCTACGCAAGCTGGTCTTCGCAGCAGAACTGCAACAACCAGAACGGCTGGCATGACACGAGCGGCTGCTACGGAACGGGCAGCGGCTCTACTATCGTCAGCGTGAAGAACCAGCAGCATCGCGATTATTACTGCTCATCAGGCAACTGCAACAGCTATTCTGTTACGGGCGCACGGACAGCGACTTGCAGCACCGGGGAGAACTGCGCCGGCAGGACCGGCTGGTACAATACCGGCTCCCAGTACGCCGCGTGCAACGCAGGCCAGGCATGCACTGCGCAGAACCAGGAATACCGCAGCTATGGCTGCTCCTCAGCAAGCTGTACTTATTCTGTCACAAACACACAGGTTGTTTATTCTGGTTGCTCGACCTGCCCATCCACTGGATGCAGCGGCGACACGCGATATTACAGCGGCACATGCTCCGGCGGCTCATGCACTTTCGGAAGCAGCCAGGACTGCAATGTTAACAATTACTGCAGCAACAGCGGTTCGCTTTTCCTGGCATGCGCGGACTCGAACACGCTAGTGACGCGGCAGAACAGAAATTACAATGATTACACGTGCTCTGGCGGAAGCTGCAACCCGCCCCCGTTCTCATACGCTTCCGGCAACTGTCCGCCTGTCGACTCGAGTCCGCAGACGTGCAGCAACAGCAACGGCTGGTACGGCGGCGGCGATGCCAATGGTTGCAGCACAAGGGACGACCCAACTTCATATTACAGAAGCTATAGCTGCTCCAACAACAACTGCAATTTCAATAATGCTGACTCGAAAGATTGTGACGACAAGGACGGCTGGTACGGCGGCGGAAACAATGGCGGCTGCGGCGCTGACCCTTCATCAGAGGACAGGGATTATTATGCGACTTCCAATACAAACTCCTGCACATATGGCAGCTGCGGCACCAAGAACTGCGACTCAGGCGATTCATGCGGCAGTGTATGCGACGGAACTGTGATAAAGAAATACCTTGATTCCTACGTTGTTGCTGGCACGGGGTCATGCACGTCGTACTATGGTGATGCTGTTGAGGACTGCGCTTCCAAAGCCAGCAGCGACACGGACGGCGACAATCCGCAGGCACAGGGAACTGTCACGGATTATACAGGCTGCTCCGGCGGCTCTTGCGCGTCAACCGGTTACACAGACACATGCACAAGCTCGACGCAGGTAAGGGAATACTTAACAAGCGGCGCGAGCTACACGAGCTATGTCAAGAACTGCGAAGAATACGAGCCGGGAGCAACTTACTGCAGCGGCAGCAACAGGATGCGCCGCGACTGGGGTTGTTCCAGCGGAGCGTGCAGCGACGGGGCTGCTTCTGACAGCGTAGTAGAGACGTGTTCACTTGGCTGCAATCCGAGCACAGGACAATGCTATCAATCGCTGTGCAGCCCCAATCCGTGTACAAGTCCGCCTGCGACCGGCTGCAGCGGTACTAGCCGGGTAACATATCCTAATCCGGGCACCTGCACGCAGAGCGGAAACAGCTACAGCTGCAGCTATCCACCCACTTACACGCCATGCGCCTCGACAGACTGCAGCGGAGCTGTCAGGAGATATAGTGGCACATGCTCCGGTGGTTCGTGCACTTTCGGCGGCACCGAGGATTGTGCGGCAAAAGCCAGCAGCGAGCACCGAGGATTGTGCGGCAAAAGCCAGCAGCGACACGGACGGCGACAACTCAAAGGCGCAGGGAACGTGCACTGATTATACAGGCTGCTCCGGCGGCAGCTGCACGTCCACAGCCACGGCCGACGAATGCAGGGACTCGAACATCATGAGGGAATATTACGCAAGCGGAGCCAGCTGCGCTTCCAGGGATTATGACTGCAGAAGCTACAATTCATATTACTGCTCCGGCAGCGATAGTATGCAGCATGTTTGGGGCTGCACAAGCTCGCCGGGATACTGCGTGAATACAAGGGATGTTCTTGTGCAGGCCTGTTCTTATGGCTGCAACTCGAATACGGGCCTGTGCAATTCAAACCCGTGCAGCCCGAACCCATGCACGAGCCCGTCTCAAAATACATGCAGCGGAAATACAGCAACCCAGTATCCGAATCCGGGAACATGCACCCAGAACGGAGCCAGTTACACATGTGCATACCCGCCTTCGACAACAACATGCCCGACGACAGGGTGCAGCTGCGAGACGAGGCAGAGCGGCGGGTGCTCCGGCGGCTCTTGCTACATGAACAATGTCCAAGACTGCAACTCGCTCAATGCCTGCGTTGACACAGGCGCGAGTTACAAAGCCTGCAGCGGCCTGCAGGCATGCGATGCGCAGAACAGGCTGTACAATGATTATACGTGTTCCAGCGGGTCATGCTCGCTTGCTTCGTCCTCGCCTTCATCGAACTGCCCTGTCACATACTCAGGCTGCGTCGCCTGCACGAAGAACGACAATGTTTGCATCGGCAGCACGCTGAGGGCTTATGCGGCCGCGTCCTGCTCCAGCGGAGTATGCGGAAACAGCTATACTGACAGCTCATGCCCGTACGGATGCGAGAGCCGGGCAGGTGACGATGCATGCTATGTTGACCGCTGCACACCGAACCCATGCACAAGCTCGCCGGATGATATCTGCGTCAATTCGAATACGCTGAATGTTTATCCTTCAACGGGCTCATGCGCCAATAGCGGAACAGGCTCGCCTGTCTGCACGTATTCACTTAACCAGACGAGCTGCCAGTACGGCTGCCTGTCCCTGTCAGGCGACGACCAGTGCGCACCCAACACCGCGCCAACACTGAACAGCGTCTCAGCAGCCGGCATCTACGGCGCATATGCGAAAAGCGGGCATACAGTGACCATGGCATCATCAGGGAGCGACCCCAACGGCGAACAGGTAAGGTTGAGGTGCGGCTCAAGCCCGGGCGCTGTGGACATGTGCACCAGCGGCTATGCTTCTTCCGGGCCGTCGTGCTCTTTCACGAGCGGCTGGTCTGACTCGTCTGACCATAATGTTTACTGCTTCCTTCAGGACACGCCGGGCGCACAGTCTCCTGCATTGACGGCAACCCTTTCCGCTGACAATTCCGGCCCGGCTGTTTCTATCACAAGGAGCCCTTCGGGCGCCCTCACGCCGGGCACATCGGTCACGCTGACAGCCAGCGCCAGCGACAGCAGGAGCGGCGTATCGACGATGCATGTCGTGGTCGACGGCTATACAGCTGCCACATGCTCGAGCACGACATGCTCCTACACATTTTCGCCTTCTTACGGCAACCACACTTATTACGCGAATGCGTACGACCGCGTCGGCAATGCCGCATGGGCCTATGACAGCTTCGGCTCTTATCCCGGAGATGGGCCTGTCGGCAACGGCACTTCGCCACCTCCGGGAACGATACCTGGCGAGGGCACAACGCCTCCGGGCGGCGGAGGCGGAAGCTCATGCTCAAGCAACAGCCAATGCCAGTCCGGCGTATGCTATATCTCAGGCACCTGCTATGGAGGCGGCGGAACTCTGCCTGCCGGAAGCTCATGCTCAAGCAACGCGCAGTGCGCGTCCAATGTCTGCGGCGTCAACAGATTGTGCTACGGCGGCCCGTTCCCCGGTTCGCCGGCAGGCTCGTCACCGGACGGCGGCACATGCTCTTCAAACTCACAATGCTCATCCGGAATCTGCGATGCGCCCAGTCACTGCTTCGGCGGCCCGGCCGGCGGAGTGCGCGTCACGGGCGTGCGACATAACCGGGCACTGCTACGGAGGGGGCGCGCCGGCGCCGCTGCCTGTAAACAATCCGCCTGTCGTGGCCGGGCCTATAAGCTATTCGGGCGCGTGCAGGGAAGGAGGGACCATAACATTAAGATGCTCCGCTTCTGACGCAAACCAGGCTTCAAACACGCTCAGCGTCAGGACATGGATCGGAGACTGCAACGGCGACAACTGCTTCCCGACGCGCAGCTGGGCGACAGGACAGGGCACAACTTACACCAGCGGCGGCGCGATGAGCCACCAGTCCGGCGATACGTTCACGCGGGACATAACGATAACATCAGCGGACGGGACGGGCATAGCCGCGACCTGCCAGGCATCCGATGCGTTCGGGGCAACATCCAACTGGGGAGACGCTTATCCGATCTGCGTGGTCAACCAATGCCAGAATCCTCCTTCTGTCACAATCGAGTCGATTGCGCCGAATGTTACCGGGGCGGGCGCCGTGAACGTGACATTCAGCACAGACAGGGCGATACAGGGCGAGCCGACAGTGAAGATAAAGCCGGGCTCCCAGAGAGGCGGCACGAACGAGATAACAGCGAGCCAGATATCGAAGAACGGGAACAGATATGTTTATTCATTCACTGCGCAGCCAAGCCACCTCAGCGGGATCGCGGATGTAGCCATAGGCGGCGGATTCCGCGATGCCAAAGGCATCAACTGCCAGTTCAGCCAGATCGCGCAAATGACGATAGACACGGACGCGCCTGTGACGACCATACTTTGCAACAACGCGCCATGCAGCGGGACCTACACGGGGCCTGTCAGCATGGTGCTGAACTGCAATGACAACACCACGAGTTGTGCCCTGACGAAATTCGGCATCGGCACCAATGCACCTGCATCGGAAGACTACGAAGTGCCGCGCGTGCTCGCGCCGCAGCAGACCGGACTGAACACGGTCACCGTGAATTATCTGTCGACGGATGCAGTAGGCACCGCGGAGCAGCCGAGGAGCCAGCAGATTAGTATTTACATGCCTCCCTGCCGCATCCCGAGCGAGGAGCCGACATGCCTGAGCGGAAGGATAGACGAAGAGGTAAGGATAAGGGTCGTGCACGAAAGGCCGACGATACTAAGGGGCGACACGCTTGATTCCCGCGTTTACTGCTTCGTGCGAAACAGAGAGACGAAAGCAAAGACGCGCGAATGCAGCATTGACCCGACGAGCCTGCGGGTGACGATCGACCGCGGGACTGCAAGGCAGAAGGATTACTTCAATTACTATTATCCCGGATATGACTACCCGCGCTTCACCGCGACATATGACAGCTCAAGAGTGAGCCAGTACCTCAACGAGAGGCAGGAAACCACCAGGCGCACGGAGCCGGTCGACAACATACAGTACACCTTTGACAAGTACTGGAAGCTGCCGATCTATACGAGCGTATTCCAGTCGGAAGTGTGCGTTGGCGGCAATGACCAGCAGTCCGGTCAGAGTGGCGAGGACTGCGGCAACTACACAGTGACAGATGCTGAAATAGTCCTGGACGTATCACTTCCGGATCTAGGAGTCACCGTGCCGCGGACAACCGACGGGCAAAACGAGGCGAATTTCACAAAGGGCATGCCAATAAACTTCGAGGCCGTGCCGACGGTCAGAACAGTGCTCACATCCAATCCGTGCACTGGCATTGACTGCGACGTTGACTTCAACTTCAACGGCGGAGCGTGGAAGCAGGCATCATGGAGCGATTTCGAGCGGGCGTACCTGCCGTCAGAAGCGGATGCGGCGAGCAACAGCCTGGCATGCGACCAGTATGCCACGCTCAACGTGAAGGCGGTCAAGGTGGGCGGTTCCGACAGCGGGATAGAGGAAACGGTCCAGGAAGGATTCTTTGTCAGCTGCGATCCGAGGCTTATTGTCATACCTGCAGAGAGAAGGCTCGTGCTCAGCGCCCAGCCGGGAGATGTTTTCAATGTAACAGCTATAAACCCGAAGGGCGAGAACAAGACATTCGAGCTATCGGCGACGACCACGGACCCCAACGGCTATCCGCTTCCTTGGATAAAGTTCCAGTGCAATTCCCAGATAGGATGCGAGGCGGGGCCTGGTCCGGGACTGCCAAACGACGACTACGCCAGGCTTACTGTCCCCACAGGGCTTTCAAGGTCAGTTTTCGTGACGATGGCGACGGCCGCAAGGTCCGGCTCGTTCCCTGTGACATTCGTTGCTGCCGAAGGCTCGAACACATTCACGGCAACGGGCACGCTGCTGATATTTGCCGAGGGGCTTGACGAATTCGCCGCCTGGCAGCTTGCGGGTCTGATGCTGATAGTCGTGGCGATTCTATATTATTCGGACTTCTTGAATGCCAAGAAACGCCCGAAGCGAAGGAAATAGATTTCTTTTTTGCACCCGGTGAATTTTTCTCTTTATTTCGACCAACTTATAAGAATATCATCAAGTTGGTCGTATATAGTCAACCACTTTACGATTTTGTTAATTGGTTGACTATAAAAGCATTTTTATCAAATAAGTCTTAATGAAAAAGGTGAGCTCAGATGAAGGAATCAAATTGCATTGTTCTAGATTTTCTGCCAAGCGGCTATGCCGACAGACGGCACACTGAACCCATAGCCCAGGCAATAGGCACCTCGTTCTTTTCGCTCCTTGAGCTGGTCACCAGGGAAGGCGTCACGCTAAACCAAGAGGAAGATGTTTACATAGGCGAGGGCAAGCGCGACAAGATCAGATTCATCCGGGGCCAGATAGAATACAGGGACCTCACCAGCATGGCGAGGAACCTGCTGCCAGAAACCGTTGACAAGCTTGTCAGGCAGAATGAGCAACGGTTTGTCGAGTTCTTCAACAAGGGCACGGTAATCACGCCAAGAATGCACCAGTTCCAGCTGCTTCCCGGCGTCGGCAAGAAGCACATGATTGATATCCTGGCGGAACGCTCGAAAAAGCCGTTCGCGAGCTTTTCCGACATCAGCGAACGGGTGAAGCTGTTCCCGGACCCGCAGAAGACGATAGTCCGGAGGATACTGCAGGAGCTGGAAGGCGAGGAGAAATACTACCTCTTCGCGATGAGACAGCAGCGAAGGCAGGACTTTTAACCACTTTTAAGCTTTTGCAGTCAATTACGAGGAAGTAATATACGAAGTTAAAGTTTTTCAGGATCACCAGTTCTTTTCTCGCAGAAGTCTATCGGACTTCTGGAGACTCAGATTGAACGAAGGTTCAATCTCGAGCTGGCGATACCTGGACTTTTTCTTCAAAGAAAAAGGATCGGTTATGGTACAAAAATCATATGGTAAAATGAGGCGCAGCCGCAAGAAGATGACCAATCCGCCCAAGCCTACGATCACGGATATGCTCAGGAAGTTCGAGGTCGGCGACCAGGTTCATGTGGTCATAAGGTCCAGCGGACGCTTCCAGCATCCGCGATTCCACGGAAAAACAGGGACTGTCCTGGCGAAGCAGGGAAGAACTTATATTGTTGAGATAAGGGACGGGTCAGTGGCGAAGAAGCTTTTCCTTGCGCCGGAGCACTTGAAAAAAGGGTGATATAATGGACATAGTTTCTGAAGAGGATGTCAGCATACACGAAGCGAAGAGGATAATCGACGAGAGAAAGAAAGAGAGGGATTTGGTTTACGACCAGAAAATATGCCTGGAATACCTCGAGAAGGTCGCCGTCCTCACCGCTGCTCAGGTGAAGAACCTGACAGAGGAGCTGGGCTCGATAAGCATACTCAAGCCGAGGTACGTCGCGCTGATAATCAGCATGATGCCCGACACAGAGGAAGAGGTAGAGGCGCTTTTCTCAAAGGAACGCACGAATTTGAAGAAGGAAGAGATAAGGAAGATCGTCGAGATCATCAGGAAGTACAAGAAGTAATTATAGTTCTCCAAGGAAACAATCAACATATTATTTCCTTGGGAACTATATGTGAACCCAGAAAACATGTCCTGTTTCTTTTCTGGGTTAACTATAATTCTCATGAAGATTGATTCTGTCTTTGACGAAGGCTCCAGCAGGGAAGACACATATCTGATAGGCGAGAATATATTCGGAGTTTTTGACGGGGCTAACAGCGTAAACAAGTTTTTTGATGAAAGCGGCAGGCCGGGCGGGCTGATTGCAGCCTCAATTGTAAGAGATGAATTTGCAGCGAATAAAGGTACGCTGAAAGAGATGGTTGCAAATGCCAATAACACCCTTAGAAAGAAAATGATTTCTGGTAACATTGATGTATCGAATAAAGCCAATTTATGGTGCACTACTGCGGCTGTCGTGAGATTAAAAAAGGATACATTCGAGTGGCTCCAGATATCGGATTCCATAATTCTTGTGGTCTATAAAGATGATTCATTCAAGCTCATGCTGATTGATTACGACCATGATAAAGATGTCATGATCCTATGGAAGAGACTTGCACAAGAAAAAACAAAAAATATACACGGTATTATCTGGAAGAAAATCCCGCATATAAGGCTCAAGTCGAATGAGACGTACGGCCTGATTAACGGGGAGAAGAAGCTCTCAAAATTCATCATGGCAGGCGAAGAGAGCTTGGAAAATGTGAAACACATAATATTCTTCACAGACGGACTTATCCTTCCGAAAGAGAATCCGGAAGATGAGGATGATTTCGGCACGTTTGTGAACCTGTTTCTGGAAGGCGGACTGAAGAACGTCCTGCAATACGTGAGAAACATGGAGAAGGACGACCCGGAATGCTGGAAATATCCGCGTTACAAGCAGTATGATGACATAGCGGCGATTTCAATTTCTTTTTAAGTTGCATTCGTTAATTATTTTCATGAACTTCTCCCAGATGGACCAGCTCGAGAACAGCATAATGGATGAGTACAAGCTGTACCTGGAAAAGCTTGTAAGAAAGATGAGCAACGCAGAATTCAAAAGGATGCTTCTGCAGAGAAAATGGACTTCTTACGCATTTACCCCGCTTTACGATTTCGGCATAGATGGAATGCAAAACGAAAAGGCAAAAATCATACTCCGAAGCATACGCAACGACGAGTATCCGCCGGAAGGCCCGTCGCACAGAGAGGACCTAGTGCACGACATGAAGATTATGGGAATGGACATCGAGGAAATAATAAACGAACAGCCGTCGAAGCACACGGAGAAAACAATCAAGGCACAGTTCGATTTCCTCAGGATGAAGGAGGAGCAGGAAATACACGACATAAAGGTCGTCACGTTCCTGCGGTTCGCGCTCGAAATACTTGTGTCTGTGGAGTACAGCGTGTTCGTAAGACGACTGGAGGATTTCGGACTTAACAGGCGCAACTCAAAATTCTACTGGCCGCACTTCATGCATGACATGAAGCAGCATCCTCTCGGGACGAAAGGCAGCACGCACTCCGACATGCTATCGGAGCAGCTCGGCGACATGCTTGACACATTGAAAAAAGCGAGCGCATGCGGAAAGTATGTCCAAAAGTCCTATGATCTGCGCGCCGAGTTTTTCAGGCAGAAATTCTAAGCTTCTTCTTCAGAAGAAAGAAGTTCCTTTGGCAACGCGCGAAGCTTGAGGCTGCGAACGGCGAACTGCGAGAACTCTACGGAAGAAAATGAGAAAGATAAAAGACCCTATTTTTGCATCAATACGGCTAGCTGGCTGACTTTGTGTGATTTTACTCCCAAGCTATTTTGCAATTCTTTAACCTGTTTTCCGCTTAGCTTATACCTGTTTTTGTAAAAGTCAATGATAGAAAGTTTATATGTGTATTTTCTCGTTTTCACGATCTTGAATCCTGATTTTTTGCATAAGCCCTTAATTTTCTCCGATGTTGGCACATCCTTTCTGACTATCCTTTTCCATTTTCTGACTATCTTGAATATTTTGCCCTGTATTTCATATGATTTCCTATCGTCCACTACAAAATTTATCAGCAAAAAGAAGCCTTCTTGTTTGAGGTTATTTTTGGCATTTTTCAGGAATCTTAATTGTTCACCGGGCGATAAGTAATGCATTATGTGCCGCGCAATGGCGGAATCGTAGCGCCCTTTTGTTCTGTAACTTCTGATGTCGCCTTTTATGCCTGTTACACGCGGGATCTTTTCAAACCTGCTTTCATCAATGTCTATATTCTCTATGGTTATGACTTTTCTCCTTTTTCTGCATAGTTTCAATAAATCCCTTGCTAGAATTCCGTTTCCGCCTCCGTAGTCGCTCACAATAGAATTATTTTTAATTTTCGGCTCTATCATGCCCAGAATTTTCTTGTTGTACTTGATATAATGTCTGTAAAAATCAGGCGTTTTTATCCTGTCAAACTTGAAACCCAGCCCTATTTTGCTGTCCATAGGAACCAGTTCACTTCTTCGCTTTCAGGTTATGGATGGCTGTCACGTCGAGCTCCTTGCATATGCACGGCTGCTGAAGGATG
This sequence comes from Candidatus Aenigmatarchaeota archaeon, assembly GCA_018304605.1. Lineage (GTDB taxonomy): Archaea > Aenigmatarchaeota > Aenigmatarchaeia > GW2011-AR5 > GW2011-AR5 > GW2011-AR5. The sequence goes on from JAGVVU010000011.1 coordinate 12,662, forward strand.
CTGCTTGCTGAAGGTGTCGTGCGCCCGTTGTCCCCGCTCACGAGCTCTTTTACGTAAAGCCCCGCTTCGCAGCGGACTTCTATCGTGAATTTTTTGCTGCTGACATATTTCGTCTTCAGCGACTTGAGCTTGCGATGGCGAAACTTGTCCGCGCGGCGGTGCACGACGCGTTCGGGGGTCTTCTGCTTTATCTCCCCGACCAGCGCGCGAAGCTTTTGCAGGTCTTTCCTTGAAATGCCTTCGCATAGCACCAGCGCGCGATAAGTCTTGTCGGCGCGCTCCTCCTTTATCCGGCGGACTTCTTCTATGTTCGACAGCCGAAGGTTGCGCACCCTGATGCCCTTGCCGATTTTTTTGGACAATGATTTCAGGTTCAGCGTCCTGCTCCTAGGCTCAAGTATCTCGAGCACGAAAGGGCGCCACCCGAGGCAGCGCGCGTCAATATCTTCGCGGCCCAGCCCATGAAGCTTGTGGCTGGCGCCGCGGGTCACTTTCATGAAAGGCACTGCCATTATCTCTTCTATGGATGTCTTGTATTTCTTTGAAGGCCAGCGGGTCTGCGGGATGCCGCGGACAAGCTTCTGGTACTCGCCATAGATGAAAATCGGATTTATCTGGACATCAACTGTGCCTTCGGGCAGGCTTATCACGAAGTTTATGTCGGGACGCGAATGGTATCTTGCCTTTACTTTTTTCTCAACCACCTTCCCGAGCTCCCTGTTAAGCTCGGCCTTCAGCGGCTCGCAATAGTCGATGCCGACGCGCTCCCAAAGATTTTCCTCGCGCGATATGAGCTCGAATGAAAGCTTCGTGCCAACAAGAAAAGTGCTAAATTCATATTTCTTCGCCACCTTCGCGATCTTCTCTGCAAGCTTGTCAAGATTATCGAACATGCCTTCGCAGATTACGCACCTCTTTTTTTCAAGCTTGTCCTTCGATTCAAACTTATGGAATTGAAAACCGTGAAAATTTGAAAGCTCAATGTCGCCCTCATAATGCTCCTTGTCCATGCTCATCGCTATCAGGGTGCGAAGCAGCTTGCCACGCTCCCTGTTTGTCAGGCCGCTTAGAAGCTGGGCGAACTGGCGGCCCAAGCAATTGTCGCAGACGGACTGCTGCAAAATTCTGTGGGCCTTTTCCTGTATCTGCATAGAAATAATTATTTCACGGGCTTAAAAAAGAAATTACGCTACTTTGGGCAGCATTCTTGCATCAAGCCTGCTCTCTCCTGATTCACGAAGCCTGTAGCCTAATCCGTGATCTATCAACAAAACCGTTCCCGGCTGCACATCAACAACATCCCCATCTATCTCTGCCCTGCCAGTTCCTGAATTAACAAGCACATAGCACGATAAAGTGCTTAGGTAAAAATGACCCGCACTTAATCTCCTGCCCGGATTTCTTTGAAAACGGTCCGGGACATCACCCAACACAGGATGATCTTGTATATTTTCCCTGTATGCAATATGAAACGTCATTGCATAATTATTGCAGTCACTACTATAAGAAATTTTTGACAAGAAAATGATAGCGGAGGGTGGATTTGAACCACCGGCCTCCGGGTTATGGGCCCGACGAGCACTCCAGGCTGCTCTACTCCGCTATAGTTTTGAATAATTGCATGAAGGATTTAAATAAGAATCAACGCGAACCCATGATTATCTTAGATTCATTGAAAACGCACGACTTCAGTCGTGCGATGTGGGAAAAGCTTTGCTTTTCCTGCACAGAAAGACTTTCAGTCTTTCTTGTGAAACCAAAGAAGATGTGATCTTGCATCACAATTTGATTGGAATAAAACGCCGCAATAATTTCGTAAAAATTATTTATACGACTCGAGACAACTATACTTAGATGGATTTTCCAAGTGCAGCAGAACCTCAATCCATGACATCCCCTTATTCTAATCCCTCTGTTCCGCCTCCTGAACCAAGATTTTTCGCAGTTGATGAAATCGGATACTTCCCTGCCAATTATTTTGTAGATCCGCAGACATGCAGAAATCCGCGAAAGAGAAGGATGGCTGCTGACGGCACATTGAGAAAAATGATATTAAACGTGAATGCTTCAAACGATCCGGAAGATGTCAGGCAAAGATCGCTGAGTACAGAGGCTTTGACCAAGCACAGGGATACAAGGGAGCTCGAATATTATGAAGGTTGCAAGTGGGCCGAGCTCAATGGCGCACATTCCCGCGAGCCGGAGCTCGTTATAAATTCCTACAGAACCAGGAAGGCCGGAATTGTATTGCTTCTGAGAGCCGCCGGATTTACAGGAGCCGACAGCCAGGTCGCTATTATAGACCCTTTCTGGGACTTTTCAAGGACTGAAAGGGCGGAGCGCGAAGCAGAAGAGTTCCGCTATGCGTTTGAATTTTTTGGAATCCCGAGCGGTTCAGTCATTTTTCCCGATGAATCAGAAAGGCGTTATATTTTGGGCAATCGTGCCGACGCCGACGCTTATAGGGTATTCGTTGAGCCCCTGAGAAATAATGCGTACGGCGAAAGAAGAATTGAGCTGCCGCCCAAGGAACTCCTAGAATGCGTGCGCTATGTCGGCAGGCTCCATTAGCTTTAATTCTTTCCAACGAAACCTATTTTCTATGAAGATTCTCGGCATCGACGAGGCGGGCAGGGGGCCAGTCTGCGGCCCGCTAACTATTTGCGGATACCTTATTGACGAGAGCGACCTGCCGCAGCTTAAAGAGCTTGGTGTGAAGGACTCGAAAATGCTTGCGGCGGAAAAGCGCGAAACTCTTGCGCCGATGCTGAAAGAAATCGCGGATGATTTTGTTGTCCTGAAGATAACCGCCCGTGAGATAGACAAGCTCCGCAGCGAGACCAACCTGAACATAATCGAGATAGAGCGCATGCAGCACATCATAAACATGCTGAAGCCCGGCAAGGTCGTCATTGATTCTCCTGAGGTCAATACGAAAAACTTCTCAAAGAAAGTCATGTCAAGGGTGAGCAACAAGAATCTGCATATCGTCTGCGAGAACTTTGCGGACAAGAACCACCTGGAGGTCGGAGCGGCATCCATAATAGCCAAGACAGAGAGGGACAAGGACATCAGGAAACTGCACAAGAAGCACGGGTATTTTGGCTCTGGATACAGCCACGATGAAATCACGATTGCGTTTTTAAAGGATTGGATTAAAAGGAATAAGGAGTTCCCGGACTTCGTGAGGAAGAGCTGGCTCACCGCGCAGCGGATAAAGGAGCAGCGGGAACAGATGACAATAGGGAAATTCGCAAAAAAGTGATTTCATGGGGCTCAGATCATATTTCGACATGGAATTGAGGACGACTGCTGTCTATACGATCGTTGCTATAATAATGGGCTATGCATCGCTTTTGATAAACCACACGGCCTACGCGACGCTTGCAGCCCTTATTGTCCTTGTCGTTGCCACTCTCATAATGCGCGCTCTCTTCAAGATAAAAGAAGGCGCGAAATGGTGGCTCGGGAACGGCGTGATAGTTTACCTGTTCATGTGGCTCATCATCTGGACTATCTTCTACAATGCTTACGTATTGTGATAAACCCTTTCTTTTAAAAAGAAAGCCTTTATAGTTCTACAAGGAAGGAGAACATATAAAAATATTTCCTTGTGAACTATATGTGAACCAGGGGTTCACTATAATGGTAAAGAAATATACTATCCAAGGTGAATAATTGAATGCTTCGCACACATCTTGCAAAAGACATTGAGCCTGGCGGCGTGAAAGTTGCCGGATGGGTACATGAAAAGCGCGCGCTCGGCGGAATTCTTTTCATCATTTTGAGGGACTCGACGGGACTCATGCAGATAATCGCGAAGAAGGACAAGACAGACCCACACATCCTCAAAGTACTTGATGGACTGCCGCGCGAGAGCGTGATATCCGTAGAAGGGAAAGCCGTCGAGAGCAAGAACGCCCCCAACGGCTTGGAGATAGTGCCGAGCAGCGTGACGGTGCTCGCCGAGGCAGAACCTCTTCCAATAGATATTTCTCCGGGAATAAAGACAGGGCTGGACAAACGCCTGGATTTCAGGAGCGTGGACCTGAGAAAGCCCGAGAACCATGCGATATTCAAGGTCCAGTCAACGCTGCTGCAGGAGATGCAAGCCTTCCTGAAAGAAAACGATTTCATGCAGATATTCACGCCGTGCCTGATGGGCGTAGCATCAGAGAGCGGCTCGGAGGTTTTCTCGGTCGTTTATTTTGACAAGGAAGCTTTTCTCCGGCAGGACCCGCAGCTTCACAGGCAGCTCGCGATAGCCGGCGGACTTGAAAGAGTGTACGACGTTGGGCCGGCGTGGCGTGCAGAGCATTCCCATACGGCAAGGCACATGTGCGAGCATCGCGTGATGGCTGTCGAGACTTCTTTCATCGATGATGAGTATGACGTGATAAAGCTGGAAGAAGAGCTCGTGCTATACACGATGGAAAAGCTGCAGAAGGACTGCAAGAAGGAGCTGAAGATGTTCAACATCGAGCTTGACATTCCGAAGAAAATTCCCATACTTGAGTTCCCGGCCATATACGACATCCTTGAAGAGCTCGGGGAGAAGCTGCCCCGAGGCGAAGACCTGAGCGGCGCGGCTGAAAAAATGCTGGGCGAGTATGTCAAGAAAAAATACAAGTCGGATTTCTTCTTCGTCAACAAATTCCCGTTCAAGGTGAAGCCGTTCTACGTGATGCGCGACGGCGAGTGGGCGCGGAGCGTTGACCTGATCTTCAAGGGCATAGAGATGAGCTCAGGCGGACAGAGGGAGCATCGCTATGACAAGATAATCGAGCAGGCGAAGATAAAGGGTATGAACCCCGAGTCTGTAAAATGGTTCGCGGATTTCTTCAAATGGGGCGTTCCGACGCATGGGGGATTTGCCCTCGGCATAGAAAGGTTGACTATGCAGATTTTGGGGCTGGAAAACGTGAGAGAAGCGACATTGTTCCCAAGAGACACTGAAAGGCTGACGCCGTGATTTTTTATGATAGTCTTCGATTTCCCTTCCGGCTGGTACGTGCTGTTCGGTTTTGCACTGGCATTGTTCGTGATATTTTCTCATCTAAGAAAAAGCACCAAAGGCGCCGCACGCTTCGGTTTCATCGGACTTGCTATTGGAATCGTGAGCGAAGCGATTGGCGTGGGTATGGGGCTCTGGAACTATTCGCCCGCCAACTGGCCCGTCATACTGTGGCTGATATATTTCCTGTACACTGCCGCCTTCTACCAGATGTTCAAGGTGCTGGATAGCAAAGAGAAATAGCTAAATAGATGAAAGAACAAGTCTAATGCAGGCGATGAGGCTCGCCATTAAATGCCGCCAGGCTGATAGCTTCTAGTTCTTTGCGGTGAGCCATATGAAAAAACCATACAGGATGCTGGTTTGTGACGCTATTGAAAACTTGGGCAGGATAGAAGAATTGTGCTCCCTGCTGCTCGAGACACTGCGCAAAATAGGCATGCTTGAACAGGACGGCGTGGTCAGGAATGGACAGCTAAAATCTTCTGTGGGCGAGATGCATGGCATGATAAAGGCCATAGAAAGAAATTACAGGCAGGAGAATTACGACGGCATAGTAAAGCAGCTTGGGCTAATCGGGGACAGGTGTGCTTCAATCAAGGACGAATTCAGGAGAAAACTTTGACGGTTGTGGCGTTTATTTTGAAAAGTCCCCGATTTCAGGCTTTATTATTCCTGTCATATCTTTCGGGTCCATGTTTATCGAAATTTCATGAAGTCCTGCGTTGAAATTGACCGTCTCGCTGTCCAGGATATGCCTGTCCATCAGCACGCGCAACCCGAACAAATTGCCAAATGGATGGACGCTGCCAACCTCGCAGCCTGTTATCCTGAAAACCTCCTCGGGGCTCGCGAGCTTCGCCTTTCCTGCCTTTTCCTTCACCTTTTCGAAATGCGGATTTTAGCTGCCTGCTGCGACGTGAAAACGCGCTCGTGAGTGAGAACTTTATAGTTCGCGCCGTTCTCGTCAAGCAATTTTTCCAATGCATCCACTTCCGCTTCCATAAATCTAATTGTTGTGACGAAATTAAAACATGCAGGGTAGGTTAATCATCACCAAAAACAATGAAATTGACCCTTGGAATCTATTTATTACGGGAAAACCAATAAAATCCTAGTGTACATGAAAGCTCAAACGGCTTTAGCTCTAGTCATCGTTGTAACATCATTTCTAGTTCTGGGATTCTACGCGTATGCGACCCCGGGCGCGCCATGCTTACAGGATGAAGACTGCGATCAGCTTAATGGTGAATATTGTAACCCCTCGTTTGATACATGCGGAGGCGGGACACCAACATCTACGACACCCAATACCACAGACACCGTAATCGGGAGCGGCAGCCCGCCTGCGTGCACTTCCAACGCCAACTGCCCTTCAACTGCGGTGTGCAAATGGGGCTACTGCACGAAGAACAACAACCAGATAGAATATACTTTTGATACCGGAATGGTGTGCGTCGCCAATGCTTACATGTCGGGCGGGAGGTGGGCAACGGCTCCTGCATGCACGACAGAGCTCTTCTCGCTGCCGCTGCCGGCCAACTACAATCCCGAATGCCTTCACACGCTGACCGTCACCTCACTTGTTGCAGATGATGCCGGCGAGGTCTGCAGCGGCGACTGCGGCACAGGCGGAGGCGGAACAGGCGGCACAGGCGGAAGCAGCTTTGTTTCCGGCACGCCCGTGATGCTTGCTGACGGCGGTTCCAAGCCAATCGAAGAGATAAGTGTCGGAGACAGGGTTCGCTCGTTCGATCCGGAGACCGGAACGTTCTCCGTTGGCGTCGTCACTTACGTCCTTACGAGGGACATCCAGGAAGTCTATGCAGTTGGCTTCGGTGACGGCTCAAACCTGGAAGTAACCGACAGGCACCCGTTTTACGTCAGAACAGTCGCTCCAGGAGTTCCTGCAATACACAAATATTTCGTGCAGGCCAGGGACCTGAAGGCTGGCGACCGCGTCTACAAGGCAGACGGCAGCCGGGCTGTTCCTGTCAGGGTCGCCACAGTCCGGCAGGTCTCGAAGCAGGCTGCCGTGTATAATTTCAACGTCGAGCCGTTTCATACATACATCGCAAACAACATTATGGTTCATAACCTGAAGCCGGGTGCCGCTACATCCAAACCAACCTTTTCCGTGACAGGCTTCGCGACCGTGGCATACGGGTCGCCGTCAGATATCACGGACCTTGTTGACAAGACAAGCTTGCAGTTCAGGCTGCGCGTCACCGACACACGGGCTGCCACACGCACGACAGAAACGACCCGAAGCATAGCAGCCCAGTTCAAAGTCCAGGTTCTCAACCCGTCGCCGACACAGAAGTGCGTTGCGGGGGCAGGCGGCAAGCCTGTACTGGCGCCGCTGTGCGCCGGCACGACCTCGGAATGCACGCAGACGCCAACGGAAGACACAAGCATAACCGCGCCACGCTGCATATCGCCAGCTTCGCTCAACGGATGGATCGACGGAAATTCCTCATACCAGTGCGTTAACGGAAGTTACAGAGCGCTTGTCACACTGCAGCAATACCGCAGCTATGGATGTGCGAAAGAAGTCACTGACGCGACATTTTCCTTATACGGCAGCTACAACACTTCAGGGTTCGTTATTAACCAGACGAGAAACAGCTGGGCTAACGCGACGCTTTGCGCAGCCGGATGCACGAACGGCACATGCAGGACTGTCAACACAGGCGGTGGCGGCACAGGCGGTGGCGGCACAGGCGGTGGCGGCACAGGCGGTGGCGGCACAGGCGGTGGC
>JAGVVU010000038.1 GCA_018304605.1 Candidatus Aenigmatarchaeota archaeon
ATGAGTTTTCCAATCTGATGGCAGACGACGCGGACGTATGTCCCGGCTTCGCACGCTATCCGAAAAAGGACATCGCGCCCGCCTATCTCAAGCACGTCGAAAGAATGAACAGTTCTTTCCCGTTCCTTCCGCACGACAGCCGACCGCACGGGAGGCGTCTGCTTGATCTTGCCGACGAATTTCTTTGCTGCAGCATGAATCGCTTGCTCATCAACATCCTGATGGATATGCATGATGCCGACATATTCTTTATCCAAACCTTGCAGGGCGGGCATGATTTTCGTGGCGTTGTCTAAACAAATGGGCAAAACACCTGATACGCCGGGATTTCCTTGTTTCTTACAACACTAAGGTCCCGGAATGTCCGGCCTTGCTCGCGCCGAGGATTTTCTTTATTGTAGACGCCACATCCCTGCTCGTCGGCCCGGGCCATTTGTCGAGCAGCACGAATCCGTTCTGGACAAGCTGCTCAATTGGCCGCGCGCCCGGATACGTGCCGCGCATAGAGACGTCATGGCTCTTCGTTATGAATTCCATGATTAGAATTAACTTTGAGTCCTTAAGAAATTAGAAGTCCTTTCTTTTGATTAAACTTTTCTTCCTAAGAAAAGTTTATTACATGTAGATCTTCATTGCTTTCCTGATAATGATTACGAGAGGTATCGAACAGATTATGTACCAGCCCAGCCACCCGAAGCTGTTTCCCAGGAATGGAATGCTGAATGGTGTCACCGCCACGATTTGCGCGAGCTTGACGTTGCTTCCCTCGGGCAGTATCCTGTAATCGTTTCCGGCTATTTCAGTTGTGCACGGCATGCTGCAGGAATTCTCTCCAACCTTTACTGTGCTGCCGCTCTTCTCGACCTGGTATGCCGTGCCGTCCAGGGCAACGCTTCCCTTATTGTCCGTGAGCGTTACGATTTTATCCCCGTAAAAAGTAGCGAGCGAAGGGAGCAGGATTATTACCACGATTAGCGAGACTATCATCGGCTTCATCGTCATCCTCATCATTTTGCTGTTCTGCGACATCAGCTCGCCCATGAGCTTTTTGCTCTTGTCCTTGTCGCCGGCTTTCTGCGCCTCTTTCATCTGCCTGCTTATTTCCTTTGTCCGTTCCTTCGTCTGTTTCGCATCGTTCTGGTTGATGAGTATCTTGTAGAAGATGTTTATGACAAAAAGTATGATGATAGAGAAGACGAAAACAGAAAAAGCTGGGGGATAATTCAGTAAAAACCCGAAGATGAATTCGAGAACCACTTTTTATTACCCCTTAACTATAACTTGTTTTTCCACTTAACCCTTTTCTTGCCAAATGCGAACGTCAGTGAGCCGCCGTTAATCTTTTTCTTTTACAGTAGGGCTTTTCTTTTCCTAAAAGAAAAGGGTTAATTATTCCCCGACCTTCGTGAGCTCAAACTTTTTCGCGCGGAAACCCTCGCCTATGCTGTGCTTCTTGTTGCAGACGGTGCACTTGTAGCGGAAATCCAGCTTTCTGGTCGGCTTTTCCCTTCCCTTTGGGTTCTCCTTTGGGAACGAGCCGTAGCCCTTCATCTTGCGGAGGAACCGCCTTTGGCTGCGCGTGTCCTGCCTTCTGGGCTTCCTCTTTGCCTCTTCGACAATATGCTCCGTGTGCTTCCTGCAGAAAGGGCAGTATTTCCTCTGGTTCTTCGGCATTTTCATGACTATCAGTGTTGTAATCTAAAATTTAAAGTATTTATAGCAATAGAGGATTTTGAATATATGTTTTGTTCAAAATCCTTATTGTGAACTTTGACAAATTAAGGGTTAATCAAAGTTCTCAATATCCAAATGGTGATGAAATGGCAGAAATCATAGGCACTTTGGAATGTTATGTAAAGAAAGACGGAAAATACCTGATCGCCCATCGCGAGATTCTTGAGGAAACGGGGCTTGAGATAAAGAATATCAAAATAAGGGCGACAGGAATTGTAAGAATAAAAGATTTGGACTTACAGCTTCTCGTTAATTTCTTGACCGCGGATTATGCGTATGGCGAGCTGAAGCAATGCCCGGAAGGGGAGCTTGTGTGGCTCATGCCAGAAGAGATTTTCAAGCTGGACAGCCTGCTGGAAGAACTGAGGCATGTCCTTCCGTTCGTCTTTGATGATAAAGCTGGCATTGTGTCGTTCAAGTCCGTGTATTCCAGCGGGAACAACATGGTAGAATTCGGAATAGAAAATCCTTAATTCCTGCCATAAGTGTCTTTTTTCTTGCCTTTTGAAAGATATGAGCCTAAGCCACCGTAAGCGAATGTGCTGTCCAAGCCCAGCTTAGCGGCGTAATCAGCTGTATTTATTTGCGGACTTTCCTTCACAGCAGTTTCAGGCACCCAGACCCTGAAGATTCTACGGTCATACTCGGTGAAAACATTCACGATATTCTGCATCAAACTTTTTGAGGAATCAGGTAGCCCAAAGCCCACCCGGAATGTCCAGTCAACGTTTCTCTCCTCTGCGTCAATGCAATAAAATAGCGTATCGGAAGATCCAAAATATATCTTGTTCCCTGCGAGAAAAGGCCGTGAAACAATAGGGCCGCCTGTCATGAAATCCCAAAGTTTTTCTCCTTTTTCTGACAGGCAGTAAAGCTTTTGGTCAAATGACGTGAAATAAACCCTGCCGTCCTTGATCTCTGCGCCGGAAGTTATCATCCCGCCTGTCCGGAAAGACCATTTCTCATTCCCGCTGAGAGCGTCAATTGCATATATCAATCCGCTTATTGTACCGACGTAGACTGTGCTATTGTCACCGCCAATTCCGCCTGGCACCGAAGTCCCGCAATTGAATTTCCAAAGCACGTTCCCGCCGATGTCCAGGCAGTAAAGGTGATTGTCATAAGATGCGCAATAAAGCCTGAAATTTTTTGCACAAGGTTCTTTGTCCCAGCTGCGCTTGTTGGCTGAAAAGATGTTTTTGCCGTCAGACATTACGAGTGCTACGCTGCTCCTTTCGCCTGGCGTAAATTTCCAATGCAAATTCCCTTCAAGGTCCAAAGCATACACGCTTTTGTCATAAGATGCGACAAAAATCATGCCATTCGCAGTAGATGGTATAGCCATTATTCCGTCTCCGGTCCTGAATTTCCATAATTCGTCTCCCCCAGAGGAGAAGCAGAAAAAATAGCCAGCTCCGTTGCCGATAAAAATCTTGTCTCCTATCCCTATAGGAGACGAGACAATTATATTGCCCGTGTTTTTCTTCCATATCAATTTCCCATCCAATTCAAGGCAGTAAAAATTCCCGTTATTTGAGCCGAAATAGATACGGTCACGATGAATAAGCGGCGTAGAAACTACAGGTCCGCCTGTCTTGAACTTCCAGAGCATTTCTCCTGTTTCGGCATCTAATGCATATACATGGGTGTCGAGGGAGGAGAAATAAACTATTCCGTTGTTAAAAACAGAAAAAGATATTATGCTTCCGGTTGTCGGCAGCTCGTTGAATATTTGCTGGAATGTCGGCAGCTCTGCTTTCTCTTCTGCCTGTTCTTTGGGCTTGTCAAGATGGTATTCGGCATGCCCTTTCTCGTGCCCGCCTTTTTCATAGCCCATAAAAATTATACGTCAGAAAAGGTTAAATCATCTTCAGCCAATTTTCTCAATCACGCCTTCCTTCAACAGCAATTCATCCAGAGGGGAAGGTATGCTTACTACGTCATTCTCCTTCAAGGCATATGTTTTCATGTCGGGTCCTACGAATGTTGGGAGCGTCTTCCTGACGTGGTACATCGGTATCGAGGTCTTCTCCTCCTTGCCGAGCTCTGAGAAGAATTCCTCCCTGTACTTTTTCAGCTCGTCTGTCATCCTGTAGAACAATGACTCTTCCTGCTGGCTCATGTTTTCCGGCGGCAATCCTGTCCTGACAGTATCAAGGACGGCGGAAAGTATCTTTCCTTCGCGGAGCTCGAACAGCCGCTTTATGGTCGCCTTGATGTTCTCGAGCTCTGTGATGTCAGAACTTGTCTTCTCGCCCCTCTCCTTTCGCTTTATGTATTCCCTCAGTTGTGCGACCACGTCTTCGGGCGCTTTTTGCAGCTTCTTGCTCTGTTTTTCCAGCCGCTCCATGTCACGGATCTTGTCGAATGTGAGCATGATATTTTCCTCGGAAAATGGCATCCCGACATTGTTTGTATACCGTGAACATTTTGAACAATGCCGCGGATAAAGAGAAGTATAAGTTAAAACTATTAAAATCACTAGTGAACTTTGCCCTTGTGCAAGGCAAGAGACCGCTCCGTGGGAAATTCTTTCCCGCAAAGGCATGAGAAGCCCCGCATTTTCTTGATGCGCTGCTTAGGTTTCATCTTCTTGAACGGGTACGCTATCGGGTTGCTATTTCTCTTCAAATTCATGAACTTGCATATCTCGTCGGGCCTGCACACGCCTATGGAGACATACCTGTCGTCGAAGCAGTTGTTGGGATTGAGCTGGTTCCTCTGTCCCCATCTCAGCTGGGATGTCAGGAAGCTCGCGGGCAGCGGCGGCCTGTTCTTTGAGTTCCATTCGAAGACTTTCTGCTCTACCTCCTCGGGCGTCCAGTTCATCATCCTGAGAAAATTCATGAGTGTGAACACGCTCCTCTTTTTGCCGTCTTCAAGCCCTTCCAGTATCAGCTTGATGCATGGCGGGAAGAGTTCCTCGGGGATTTTGTTCTCCCAGGCTATCTTTTTCACTTCGATCTTCGGCTGCTCCTTTTTCCTGAGCGCATGCCAGTCCATCGCGTCCGTCAGCAGATCCGACGCGTCGCCTGTTGCCCCGAAGAAGTCGGGGTGGTCCTTTTTTAGCACCTGCCCGAATTCCGCGTCTTTCAGCGAGAATGAGTTGATATGCGGGACAGGCAAGGACACAAGCCAGGTCTTCTCGTTGAACGAGAAGGGCGCGCGGAACATGTGCCTGTTGCCCCAGCCTTTCTCCACCTCCACGAAATAGAACGGATCCAGCTTGCTTGGCGGTTCGTCCAATAGCTCGATCAGGTTCTTGACCCCGCCTTTTGTTTTTATGAGCTCGTCAAGCAGCTTCCTCTTTATCTTGAATCTTATGAATGATGCAAGTATCCTCAGGGCATCGGGATACATCTTTGCAAGAGGCTTGTAGTCGATCTCCTTCGGGAACAGCGCAAAGGGCACGCAGATGTGAAATCCTCTCCGCCCGGAGAACTTCACGCCCGGCTTTATGCCGTATTTTCCCAGCAATTTTACTATTAGCTTTGCCGTGATCTTCGACTCGTCCAGCCCCAGCTTCGAATCAATGTCAATTATCATGTCCCATCCTGTGCGGAGCTTCTCATAGTTGTCATTGGTAATGGCCATAGGGTTCGACCAGTGCTCGACGGAGAAATGGAATGATGTAACGCCTTTCCTGACCATCTGGACTATGTCTGTCGGATACTGCAGCGTGTTCGGCCTCTTGTCGTAAGAGCCGTCCCAGAATGCCCCTGCGACCTCGCGGTTCTTCGCGTTTTTGAGGAGTTGTCCTGCTATCCGCTCGTCGGAATAATATTCGACCAGATTCTGCCGGTTAAGGGCCATAGATACAGTAAGACTTAAAGAAATTAAAGGTAATCAGATAAACGAGAAGCTCCTTGGTCAATCGATAGGTTAGAAGTGTCAATTATCTTGCAACCTCTTGAAATACATTCTTCTCTAAGGTATTTTGCCCAATTCATCATTAATTTGTCCGCAAGGTATGGATGTCCCCTTTCTACTAATCGTTGTTTTCTAATATCGTCGCTGCAATCAAATAGAATTATTTCATACAAATCTATCCCAATCTTTTCACATGCCTCTTCTATGAAAATAGGCCTTGTTTGTCCATCCAAAACTACATTTCTGTCTGGTAAATAATCAGTTTTAATTTTTCGTACCCAGTCTATCGTTTTCATACGCTGCCATTCATCTGCACTTCCATACTCCTTAATCATCTCCTCAGGAGAAGGAACACCTATACTGTCGAAATAACAAACCTGTAAATTTAGCATACGTCTTTTTTCCAAAACTTTAATTGCCGCTGTCTTACCCGCGCCTGAAGCGCCGATAGCAAAATATAATTTGTTCATCTAAACACCATTTATATATTCAAACGCCTTCATAACGAAAATTAATAAGAATTAAAGTAGTTTATTTTACAAGCAGTCGTGCTTTGTCTATGCTGTATTTCCAGTCGCTGGGCAGCTTGCCAGTCCTTGCATAATACTTGCCAAGTCGGCGTATCTTCGACTCAAGAAGCTCCACGCCATGTATCGCCTTGGCATCATGGTGGTTTGCGTTAAGGTGCTTGTGGAGCTGGACGGCCTTCTTTATCAGGTTGTAAATGTCATCAGGAACTTCTTTCTTGACCTCGCGCTCCGCCACTTTGGACACTCTCATGCCAAGGCTTCGCACGTCAGGCACGCCATACTGGTCGCGAAGCGCCAGGCCGATTTCAGAGTTCGTCTTGCCTTCCTTCGCCATCTTGACTATGAGCTTCTCTATTTCTACAGGCTCGTACATCAGCCAGGCTGGGCGTTTCTTTTCAGGCTTGTGCGAGCCTGATTTGCCGTGTTTTCTTGAATGCATTCGCGCCATTATCGTCCAGTCCCCTGTGAGTAAGTCAGAATAGCCGTTCCAATATAGTGGTCGCCTATTCTGACTCCGTCCATACGCAAATCTGTAAGCAAATAAGTCGCACCATCTATCATTCGGCGCTCGGAACGTCCATAAATATGGAAAAATCAGCGACGCTCGACAGGACTATATCAACCGGTTCAGTAACGCTTATTATGTCATTCATCCGCTTCTCTCCTTGTATCTTCCTCTCTTTTCTACACTCAATAATGCTTTAATAACTTTCTCGCCGTCCTGATAGTGTCTTTTGTAGGATTTTAATATTTCATTCCACGCTGTTTCCATGACACCAAAATGGGTCGATTCAAGCACTTCGTGAAGCAGGTAGAGGTCAACAGCCTTGTCCTCCGTGCGCTTGCTTATGAATCCGAGGCCGAAGTCAATGAAATAAATTTTGCCGTCCTTTATTATCATGTTGCTCGTGGTCAGGTCCCCGTGGATTATGCCATAGTTGTGCAGCTTCGCTATCGATTCGCCGATCTTTTCTGCTATGTCCCTGCAATTTCCATCCAAAATGTCCTTGACTTTTTGCCCGTCAATAAACTCAAGCATGAGTATATTTTTCTCTTCTCCAAGCACCTGAGGAGTGAGAACGCCGGCCCGTCTTGCCTCCCTTAGAAGCCTTGCTTCAAGAGCTGTCCTTCTTTTTCGAATCTTCTCGTCAAGTTCAGGCAGCCGGTAGTCTTTTTTGATTCGTTCCTTTATTATCGTGTCGTTATCTCTGGTTATGGTCGCTTCCGCGCCTTTCGCTATCAGCTGCATAAATCATAAGTCTTTGTATAATACTATGGGCTTTAGCCCATAGTATGTTATGAGACTTTGATTTCCTAAGAGTACGGCTTAAAAGCCGTAGTATCGTACTCTTAGGAAATCAAATCATCGTGGCCAGTCAAAAGGGTTGTCAAATCGGAACCCCCGATGGTTGGCATATGATATAGACTTTCCCATGTAATCACGCAATGGCTCCGATGTCCTCAGGCCCATCGCAGACATATGTTGTAGTCGATTGCGTGTGGGAGAGGTGTGCATGACCTCAAATCCAGGCTCGGGACGTTCCCGTTCGACTAGGGCGCGTATTGCAGCAACATGAGCGAGAGTGCCTATTCCTCTTCTTTCCAAGCCCTCTTTTCGGGAATGAGGAAAGAAATGAATCCATTGCACGTATCTGGCTTCATGGTCGGCAATCAATGTTGCGTATCCGGTATTGCGCCCGGCTATGAAAAAGTTGAAAAACGCGGCATTTTCATATTCGGCATCTGGCGGGGGTCTGACCGCGGATATTGAAAAATTATGTTGAAGCCCTGAAGCGTCCAGACCGCGGACGTACTCAATCAGCTTGTGATCATACTCTGGCATAAGAACCGCCCTATTCTTCCATTTGCTGGAGTTCTTCGACGAAGCTGTCTTTGCCCATTTCCTGCCTGCCGCCTGTGTATGGCAGCATTCCCTCAATGCGTTTCCTGAACTTCTCGTCCTTCTTTGCCTTTCCTATCAATTTGTCTATAAGAAATGGAAACCTTTTTCCCAGCTTTTGCAGCCTGTAATTGGCTTCTATTTCCGTTCCTATCTCTTCCCAGAGATTTTCATCATAGATTTTCAGGGATTTTTCGCTGAAGTCCCCTTTCTTGAGAGCCTCCAAAGCGGTTTTCGCTGCGTGCCTCCCTGATATCATTGCAGTGCCGACGCCCTCTCCGCTGAGAGGGTCAATGAGCGAGGCCGCGTCGCCTAGCAGCAAAAATCCGTTGCCGTAGCATTTTCTGTGATGGCTCGCAAGAGGCAGGTTCCAGCCCTTGATATCTTCGAGTGCAGTCGCATTGGCAAATCGTTCCTTGAAAAGGGGGTTTTCCGCGATTTCCTTCATCTGTGCAGCTTTCAGGTTGACTTTCTTGTCGTTCATGTCCTTGACTATCATGCCCAAGCCGACATTTGCCATGCCATCCTCGAGAGGAAATATCCAGAAGTAGCCGGGAAGCAGGCTCTTTACGAGGTGTATTTCTATTCTGTCCGTAAGCCCAGTTACGCCCATGTAATATTGCCTTGTGCCGACGATAAAATGCTCTGGCGGATTCTGGTTGATGCCAAACTTCTTCGCGACGATGCTGTTGGCCCCGTCCGCGGCCAGCACGATGGGTGCGCGGAACTCCTTTTCCCCCTCTGCGTCTTTTCCTTTGATTCCCTTCACAAAGCCGTCCTCAATTATCAAATCCGTCACTGTCATGACCTTGAACGTCGCGGATCCCTGCGCGCAGTCATGCAGATACTTGTCAAATATTATCCTTCTGTGGCAGAATCCGGGCGCCGGCTTGTCCCTTGTCGTGATGTCCACGTCGACCTCCGTGCCGTTCGGGGAAGAGAGCTTGATGCCATAAACAGGGTGCCCGGGAAGCTGGCGGTAGCCTTCTTCTATGCCGAGCTCGCGCATAATGTTCGCTGCCTTTCTGCCCTGCGCGTCGCCGCATATCTTGTCGCGGGGAAATCCAGCCTTGTCTACAAGCAATACCCTTTCCCTGCCAAGTGCATTTCCAAGGTACATCGCGGCTGTTGCGCCGGCCGGGCCTGAGCCTATTATGATAACATCGTAGTCCATTGGCTTTTTTTGGCAATAATGTTTAAAAAGGAAACTAGACCTTCTACATTTCTTACCAGAAAGAGCTAAAAGACTGGAAAACAAATAAATTCCATGGATTTGAA
Source organism: Candidatus Aenigmatarchaeota archaeon (assembly GCA_018304605.1). GTDB lineage: Archaea > Aenigmatarchaeota > Aenigmatarchaeia > GW2011-AR5 > GW2011-AR5 > GW2011-AR5. The sequence continues at coordinate 9,313 of JAGVVU010000038.1, forward strand.
GAGATCATGGAACCTCCTGAAAATACATGACCTGATAATAATAGCTCTTCTGGTTCTTTCTGCCTACAGCATGTCCCTGTTCGGGGCGTCAATTCTGCTTTCAGTTGTGGTAATAGTGATGGCAGCTGTTTTGCTTGACTTGGCAATAAATTATGTGAAAGAGAGGAAGCTGCTGTCTCCGAAAAGCGCCCTGATAACCGGGCTTATACTCTCTTCGATAATCGAGGGCCCGTTATGGCTGCTTGTGGCCGCGGCAGCGATAGCAATTCTGTCCAAGCACATCATCAGGATAAAGGGCAGGCACATCTTCAATCCAGCTAACTTCGCGCTTTTTGTTGCATTGTTCCTGCCCGTCTCCCAGAGCTGGTGGGGCACAAGCAATCTATTGCTGGTAGGCATACTCGGCCTGGTGGTCGTGTTCAAGCTGAAGCGCTTCCATCTTGCACTGCCTTTCCTGGCGGTCCATGCGATTATGATGTTCGTTCTGCTCTCATTTGACCTGAGCCAATTGTCTTCTCACCTGTTATCGGGCTCCATAATCTTCTTCGCATTCTATATGCTGATAGAGCCAGTGACATCGCCTGCCAAAATGAAAGGCAGGATTGCTTTCGGAGTGCTGGCGGGCATATTCGCAGCGCTGCTCTATGTTGTCTGGCTGCCTGCCATGCTGGTTGGGGCGCTCTTCTTTGCGGATTTGTGCGTGCCTTTTATAAACAAATTCTCGGTTCCTGGGCAGGCGGCTGCCGACCCTAGACAGTAGTCGTATACTTTAATATACTTTATATACAAAAGTATACCAAAATATACACATGCCCACCAACAACGGAACCACGGTAAGGATCTCGAAAAAAACAAGGCTTCTTCTCGAGGAAGTTGGGAAAGAAATAGGTGCGTTCGGCGACACTTATGATGATATAATATTCAAGGCGCTGAAAAAAATCAGGAAGAATGGTGAAAAATAATGGTGCGTCTAGACAGGATAACGATGCAGGGATTCAAGTCGTTCGCGAATAGGATAACAATTCCTTTCCCGTCGGGTTTCAACACTATCTGCGGCCCGAACGGCTCCGGAAAAAGCAATGTCATAGACGGGTTGCTGTTCGTGCTGGGCACGACAAGCGCGCGTAGCATCCGCGCCCAGAAATTGCAGAATCTTATATTCAACGGCGCGCGCGACAAGAAGCCGGCGGATTTCTGTGAGGTATCCATATATCTTGACAATTCCGATGGCAAGATACCTGGCGGGGAGAAGGAAGTCAAGGTCACCCGCCGCGTCACGCGGAGCGGCATATCCGTGTACAAGCTGGACGGACGTACGGTGACCCGCGCGAAAGTCCTGGACACTCTTGCCTATGCGAACCTGTCCACGGAGGGCTACAACATAATCATGCAAGGTGACGTAGCCAAGATAATAGAGATGTCGTCTATCGAGAGAAAGGGAATAATAGACGAGATATCGGGGATAAGCGAGTTCGACGAGAAGAAAGCGAAAGCAACAAGCGAGCTTGAGAAAGTCGAGATTCGCGTCCGCGAAAACATGATAGTCGTCGCGGAAAAGCAGAAATTAGTAGCAAGACTGAAGCAGGAGAAGGAAAGCGCGGAAAAATACAGGCAGGTAGAGACGGAGCTCAGGAAATCCAAGGCATCTTTGCTGAAAAAGAAGATAAAGGACGTGACTGAGAAGCAGAAAGCGTACGACAAGGAGATACAGGAGAGCTCCGGGAATTTCGAGCAGTTGTCGAGGGAACTGACAAAGATAGACGATGATCTTGAGAAAAAAGAAAAGGGTGTCATGAAAAAAGGCGACGAGCTGATAAAGAAGTCGAGGAACTATGACATACTCAGGAAAATCGACGGAATTAACAATGAGATACTTAGAAAGCGCGACCGGATAAGCTTCAATGAGCGCGAGATTGACAGGACGAAGCCGCAGTCCTCCAACATAGCGGTCAGGGAGGTGCTTAGCCTGAAAAATCCGGGCGTTTACGGCATCATTTCTGACCTGGTGGAAGTGCCGCCAAAACACTCGACCGCGATTGAGGTCGCCATCGGCAGGCATGCGGGCGATATAGTTGTGGACACGGAAGAGACCGCAGCTTTCTGCATAAAGCACCTCAAGGAGCGAAGGTTGGGCCGCGCCCGTTTCATACCTCTCGCAAAAATGATCGTGAGGAAAAGGAAGCAATATGACGGGAAGATGATTGGCTATGCGATCGATCTTGTGAAATTCAATCGCCTCTATCTCCCTGCTTTCGAATACGTGCTCGGAAGCACGCTGGTCGTCAACAACATAGACATCGCAAAAAGGATAAGGGGATTCCGTGCAGTTACGTTGGACGGGGACCTTGTAGAAGCGTCCGGGGTCATGATAGGCGGCTTCTACAAAAAAGGCAGGCAGCAGTTCTCTGGCAGCGCCAAGATTGAGGAAGAGAATGAAAAAATAGAAGAGGAGATAGAAAAGCTGGAGGAAGAGCTTGTGAAGCTCCGCGCTCAGGAGCGGCAGGAATCGGCAGAAGTCGTGAAGCTCACCGAAGCCAGGAGTCAGGAAGAGAAGGACCTCGAGGCCGCGAGAAAGCGCCACAGGGAATTGTACGAAGAGAGGATGGTGCTGCAGAATATCATCGGACGCGCCAAGATAGAAAAAGCCAAGCTTGAGGCAAGCATGGACAATCTTTCTGCTGAGTTTGGCGAGTTCAAGGACGTCGAGAAATTCTTTGACCAGTCGATAGAGGAGTTGCAGGAACGCGTGCGGCGCTGCCTGATAGAGATAAATCAAATAGGACCGGTGAACCTGAAGGCGATAGAAGAATTCGCCATGATTAACGTGGAGTTTGAGGAATTGAAGAAGAAGCTTGACAATTTACTGGAGGAGAAGGACGCCGTGATGAACATAGTTCAGGACGTGGAGAAGCGGCGCTACGAAAAGTTCATGGAGACGTTCAACGGAATCAGCAGCAATTTCACCCGCATATACAAGGACCTGTCGGGCGGCGACGGGCTGCTTAAGCTGGAAATCGAGAACAACATCGACTCGGGGCTGGTCATAGAAGCCAATCCGAGCGGGAAGAGGATAATCAACCTTGACGCCATGTCGGGTGGGGAGAAAACGCTTACCTCATTGGCATTCCTTTTCTCAGTGATGCAGCACTACTCGGCACCTTTCTACGTCCTCGATGAGATAGACGCGGCGCTGGACAAGGCCAACACGAAAAAGATAGCGAATCTCGTGAAGAAATACTCGAAGGAAGTCCAGTTCATAGTCATAACTCACAACGACCTGACGATAGCGGAATCTGACAAGATATTCGGGGTGTCGATGGAAGGCGGAATATCAAAGGTATTCGGTATAGAGATGCCGAGTCAGAGAGGATGAATATGAAAGTGATGATAATTCCAGGCAATGGGAATACAGATATTTCTGAAAACTGGTTTCCATACGTAAAGAAAGGTTTGGAGGCGCTCGGTATAGAAATAATAGCAAAAAATATGCCGGATGCCAAGCTTGCGCGAAGAAAATACTGGATACCGTTCATAGAAAAAAATCTGGATGGAGAAAACGACGCAATCCTTATAGGACATTCTTCGGGTGCTGTTGCAATATTGAGATATTTGGAAACCCATAAAATATTAGGTGCGGTTATTGTCGGTGCATGCTATACAGATATTGAGCTTGAAGAGGAGAAATTGAGCGGATACTTTGATGATGAGTGGCGGTGGGACAAAATCAAGCAAAATGCAAAGTGGATCATACAGTTCGCATCTACCAATGATCCATATATTCCAATTGAAGAGCCAAGATTTATCAGAGACAAGACAGGATCAGAATATCATGAATTGGAGAATCAGGGGCATATGGGTGCTGACGTGAATAAAACAGAATTTCCTGAGATTGTTGAAATCATAAAAAGAAAGCTAGATTCTGTGAAGGTGTCAAAATGAAAGTAATCTTGTACATGGCGATGACAGCGAACGGCATGATAGCAAGGGAGAACGATGAGACGCCATGGTCGGGAATTGAATGGAAGAATTATGCCAAGGAGGTCAGGAAGCATAAGGCGCTGATACTCGGCAGAAGAACATACGAGATAATGAAAAAGAGCGGGGAGTTCAAGAGGGTTGGAAATCCGTTTACTGTAGTGGTCACTAGCCAGTCAATCAAGAGCGACGGGAATTGCGTGTTTGCCATATCGCCTGAGAAAGCTGTAAGTATTATGGAAGAAAGAAAAATAAAAAATGCAGTTCTAGGCGGCGGCGCGTCCCTTAATGCCAGCTTCATGAAATCCGGATTAGTTGGCGAGATAATTCTTGACGTAGAGCCAATGATATTCGGGAAAGGGATAAAACTGTTTGCAGAAGAGAATTTCGAATCGTATCTAAGCCTAGTAGGGATAAGGAATCTTTCCAAGAACACGATACAACTCCGCTATAAAGTAAGGAAGGTATGATCATGCCAAAGAAGAAAGAAAATAAACCAGAAGAAATATCAAAGGAAGAGGATCTGAAGAAAGGCGAAGTCGTCGAGGAAGAGCCAGTTGAGTTCGAGGAAGGCGAGCCTGCCGAGCCGGCAAAAGGCGTGTTTGACGAGCATGGCGTAGTTGACGAGAATAAGGTAATACAAACAATAATTCTTGGCTCCGACTGGCAGGAAGTGCTCACTACTCTTGTCGCGGAGGAAGGGATGGATCCGCTGTATGTGGACTTGATCAAGCTCGCCGACGTATTTCGTCAATATCTTGAGCACCTGAAGCAATTCGACTTCCGAATTCCCGCCAGGTTCATCCTGGTGGCTGCAATTTTGCTGAGGATGAAGGCTGAGCTGCTGCTCGATGAGGAGGAAGAGAAAATAATCAGGACGTCCCAATCCGAGCCGCTGAATATAGACGTGCCTCTACTGCTTCCGCCGATAACAAGGAAGCCGACCAGGAAAGTCACGCTGAACACTGAAAACGACATAGAAGTGCGCATAAAAGAGATATATGAGGAAATAGTCAGCAGGAAGGCGATGACATTCTCCCAGCTGGTCCCTGCGTGGAAGAAGATGGAGATAGTAAAAACATTCCTTCCATTGCTTCACCTCGCAACCCGTGACATGGTCACCTGCGAGCAGGAAGAGATGTTTAAGGAAATTTTCATAAGGATAAAGATGCCTGAAGAGAAGAAACCGGAAACTCCTGTTCAGTAGAAGCTCCCTGGCATTTCCGGTCACGAAGGTGAATAAACATCGTAACCCAATTGAACTTGAAGAAGATCGCTCTGCTCGAAGCCATTCTGTTTACGACGACCGAGCCCCTCAATTTTGAAGAGCTCCAGAAGCTGACAAGATCGAGAAAGGACGAGCTCGAGAAGCTGCTGGCAGAGATGAACGGCAGGTATGCCGAAGAGGCGCACGGCATCAGGCTTACTGACATCGGGGGCTACAAGCTGATCGTAAAGAGCGAGTTCATCGCGGCCTGATAAAGGTGGAGAAGAAGTCAAGGACAAGGATCCTGACCACGACCCCGCGCTTTGAGGAGTATTTCGAGACCAAGCGCGATGAATTGAAGAAGAACCTGGAAGAGATAAAGGAAGAGGAAAGATTGGAAAAAGAAGACGAAAATAGGATAGAAGAGATAGAAAAGGAAGAGCCGGGAGAGGATAAAGTCTGATTATTTTAATAAATTCTGCACCTGTTCACTATTTTCAGTTCTGGTGATTTTATGCGAGCAGCAATATACAGCCCTTATGACAAGCAGCAAATAATACGGGAATTGAGGCAGAACGGATTCTTGATTTCTCAAAGCGACCCGGACTTTGTTTTCGTTTACGGAGGCGACGGGAGTATACTTAACGCCGAGCATCTGTTTCCCGGAGTTCCAAAGGTCCCGGTGCAGAAAAGCCTGATTTGCAGCAAATGCAGGCATTACGACACCCGGAAACTCACGGATGTGGTTGAGGCTATCAAGCTGCACGATTTTCGGCTTCAGAAGGAGACCAAGGTGGATCTTATCGTTGCCGGGGAAAGGATAACAGCGCTGAATGAAGTGCAAGTGCGCAATAAAGACCTTCGAAAGTCTCTGAGATTCTCGGTATCATATGAAAGGAAGAAAAAAGAGCTTATAGGGGACGGCGTCGTCGTCGCGACGCCTTTTGGCTCGACAGCATATTACAGAAGCATGGGTTATGAGCCGTTCAAGTCGGGGATAAGGATCGGCTTTAACAATGTATGGCCGAAGGCATCCGCAATAAAGACAGAAAGATGTTCGGTGAAGATACTTCGCGAAGAAGCGGTGGTGGCAGCGGACAATTTTTTCACGGGGGTTCTGAGGGGAGGAGATACGATCGCTATCAGGAAGTCGCGTGAAAAGGCCAGGTTTGTCATCGCCTGATCAAAACTTTCCGACCAGCTTCTTGACATCCTCGAATACTTCCATTGGAGGCCTGTTGCCGTCCACGAAATATGTGTCCGGAAAATATTTCTTAAGAGTTATTAAGTTCTGCCTTATCTGGACAAGCTTCTGCTCCTCCTCAAACAGCTCGACATGATGGCGTGCCTTTTTCATGCGCTCGAGGCACATCTTCGGGTTCGTGTCGATTACGATCGTCATGTAAGGCTTGAGGAAATGGGCGTTCATCTGCTTGAGTATATCCATGGAAGTGCTGAGGCTTCCGAAAACCAGGGAGGAAAGTATGTACCTGTCACAGATCACTGTCTTGTTTCTCTTCAGCGCAGGCTCGATTTCCGTGTGAAGGTGATGCGCCCTGTCCGCGGCGAAGAGCATCTGGAGCGTGAGAGGGTTTGTTTTCCATTCTCCGCGAAGGCACGCTTTTATGACGCCGCCCAACAGCCCGTCGGTCGGCTCCTTTGTCAGTATGGCCTCCTTGTCCTTGCTCAGGAAATGGTTGCGGAGCAACGTGGCTTGCGTGGTGATTCCGGCGCCGTCAAGGCCTTCAAAAACGTATAGCTTGCCAACCATGCCTATCAAAATGATTAGTGGATCGTAAGTATTAAAATCAATATTCCAATAGGTGTATAAAATCATGAAGACGCTTAGTAGTGTATATATTTTCCTTTCTGGCAAGACTTTTCTCTTTGCAGTTTTCCAAAGAAAGGGGTTAAGGGATTTGAAATGATTGTAATCGTTATACCGGCGTACAATGAGGAAAAGACTGTAGCGGGCGTTGTTCGCGAGGCGAAAAAATACGGAAAAGTCGTGGTAGTTGACGACTCATCCAAGGATGGCACGGCTGCAGAAGCCAGAAAAGCCGGCGCTTTCATAATTCGTCACAAAACAAACAGCGGGCTGGGCTCCGCGCTGAGGTCTGGTTTTTCGAAAGCCGTGGGCATGAAGGCAGATATAGTAGTGACAATCGATGCAGATGGCCAGCACGATCCAAGGGAAATAAAAAAATTTATATCACTCATAGATGACGGATATGATTTCGTTCTCGGAACGCGCAATCTATCATCATATCCTTTTGTCAAGAAAGTAGGAAATTTCTTCCTTAATGGCATAACAAATTTTGTCTCGGGCACCCACCTGAAGGACACAGAAAGCGGATTCCGCGCCTTCCGGGGAGATGCCCTGAAAAGGCTTTACCTGAAAGCAGAGCGCTATGAAATCGCTGTTGAGATCGTATTCGAGGTTGGCAGGAACAAGATGAAGCACACAAGCGTACCTATAACCTCGCCGCGATACGTCAAGGGCGTCGGTGTCTGGGATGGCGTCAAGAATTTTGCATATCTGCTGCACAGGAAGCGCCGGACGGTCCAGAACACGCTCGAGGACATTGTGTACGTGTTTAGGAACAAGTTTTAGAGAATTCTAGATATTAGAATTGCATGGTATATCTTATGCAACTCCTATATGGAATTGAATTTTTATGCAGTAAATCAATCCAATTCTCTATATTTAAACATTTCAATCTTACTTTTATCATGGCAGAGAAAAAGCAGTATATGCCGCAGTCGACTGCCGGCATCATGAGGTACATGGACGTCGAGGAGCGCCTGCAGATAAGACCTACGCACGTAGTGGCACTCAGCCTCATTTTCGGCGCAGTCGTTCTGGTTCTCAAG
>JAGVVU010000006.1:0-7487 GCA_018304605.1 Candidatus Aenigmatarchaeota archaeon
TAATTGTTGCTTCCGGCTGTTCCGCCCCACGACAGTGCCCTCCCCGACGTTCCGCTCCCCAAGTCTAGCACGCCAGAGGGTGTCGTCGTCCCGATGCCTACGTTGCCGTTTGGTGCGATTCTGACTTTCTCCGACTGCCCGTTGTTGTTCGTGTAAAAAGCCAAGCCACCGGAGACGTTCGGGGAATTCGAGAAGAAATCCCCGTTCTTGAATGCGACAATCTTTGCAGCGGGATAGACGGCATGGCCGAAAATCAGGCTGACGTTCTCGCTTGTGGCATTTTCCGCAGCATAGGAATTTCGGATTGTCAGGTTCACGTCTCCGCCGCTCTTCGAAAGGTTCACGTCCAGCGACCCCTGCGGGAAAGTCGTCCCGATGCCGACGTTGCCGCCGTTTTTTAATATCATTTGAACACTTGAACCTGTATCAGTTGAAAAAACTATATTCTTTCCATCGGAACGCATAAACATATCTGACTCGGCAGCCCCAACAACATAATTATTTACCGCTGTCATGCCAATATACCCATACGCAGTGGTGCCTCCTTTTGTAAAGACTATAGGAGTATTGCCACTGGCAGTGTTAAGTGACAATAACTGACTTGGTCCCGTCGTCCCGATGCCGACGTTGCTGGTGGACTGGTTGACATAAAGAGTAGAATTCACGCTAAGGGAAAGATTCCCGGCGTTAGCAGCATTGCCCGTTATGCCCAGCAGCCCGCTCAGCGTCCCGCCTGTCAGGTTCAGCTTCTGTCCCAGCGACGCGTATATCGTGTTGTTTGCATTCGTCAGGTCCGTGATATTTGCCCTCAGGTTTATCTTGTCGAAGAGCGTCTGGTTGTTCGCGTCTATCCTCGTGCCGAGCGTCGTGTTATCGGCAGCCTGCCCGCCGCTGATATTAACTCCGTTTACCAGCAGCGTTCCTGATATCGACGCGTTGCCGGAGATTTCCAGCTTGGAAACTGGCGTGCTCGTCCCTATACCTACCTTGTCTGCCAGCGTCGCCGTGAAGACGTTTCCGCTGGAAGCCGACCAGCCTGTCCCGAGCCCCTCGTCTATCGAGACCATCAAATTCCCTGCTGACGATATCTGCGCGGGTATTATGCTACTTACGTTAGATGCGTTCGCGCCGTAAAGTATCGAAACATTGGTGGAAGCATAAGGCGTGCCATTGATTATCAGGTCGCCCTCTATCCAGATGTTTCCTGACGATACGTTCACGTTCCCGCCTGATATTTCCAGCTTTTGACTTGGTGAAGAAATGCCGATGCCGACCCGGTCTGCTGACGCATTGACATAGAGAGTATTATTGATGTTAAGAGAAAGGTTGTTTGCGGTGTTGGTGCCGTTGACTGTCAGCTTTGCTATGGGCGAAGCCGTGCCTATCCCGACTTTCACGCCGGGCGTGTCGTTGAACACTGTTGTCGTTGTGGTGTTCTCAGTCCATCCCGCTGCCGCCGTGCCGGTTATCGCCGTGCCATTTACTACTAACGCCCCGGTCACCCACAGGTTGCCTGACGACACGTTGACATTGCCGCCGCTTACCTCGAGCTTCTGGTTCGGCGCAGCCGTGCCTATGCCTACCCTGTCTGCGCTCGCGTTCACGTAGAAAGTGTTGTTCACGTTGAGCGAAAGGTTGTTGGCCGTGTTGATGCCGATGATTGAAAGGAGCCCGGAAAGGATCCCTCCTGTCAGATTAAGTTTCTGCCCAAGGTTAGCGAGCATCGTGTTGTTGTTGCCCGTTATTGCGTTGCTTTGAGTCGTATTGTCGCTTGCGCTGCCCGTGGCATTCTCATCAGCGCAGAAATCCCCGTCTCCGCCGCGTATGGCAGTGCACGGTATTCCTCCTGATACGTTGAAGAAGCCCGACGTGTTGAGCGAAGCCACTATGGTTCCTGTTGAATTTTTCCACACTGTCAGATTGCTGACTTGTCCGCTGATGGAGTTGACGATGAACGACGGCTCCGTTGTCGTTCCGGCTATCGCTGTCGTTGTTATGTTCGCGCGGAAGGCATACGGGCTCGTTGCTACGCGATATCTCGGCGAAAATGTTTCTCCCGAAACTACCATCTCCACGTAGTAGTCCTCGCCGAACGTCAGGTTGATCGCTATGTTGCTGCCGAGCAGCGTCGAGAACAGTCCGCTCGTCACGTTGATGAGCTTGTTCTCCTGCCACAGCAGCGCTCCGCCGGAAGACTGGTTGTATACCTTGAACGTCATGTTAAATTCCCCAGCCTGCGCGTTGTTGTTGTTGTCGGTCAGCTTTCCCTGGAAATCGATTATGGTCGGCACTTCCCATGCGAAAACAGGCAGCGAAAGCAGGGAAATGATTATCAGTGCGATTATTGCTTTCATAGCAAGCCTCCACAAGCTTTAAATAAACTAACGTAATAAACATAATACACGTAATCAACTAGAGGTGATTGGATGGTAAGCGTAACATTGTCGGTTCCCGAAGACTTGAAAAAGAAGATGGACGAGTTCCCTGAGATGAACTGGTCAGAAGTCGCCAGAGGCGCTATAAGGGAAAAGGTGATCAAGCTGGAGTTTCTTAAGAATTTCGCATCGAAGAGCGAGCTGACCGAGGAAGACGCGTTGCGTTTGGGTAAGGAAGTTAGCAAAGCCGTTGCAAAGAGATTCAAAGAGATGAAGTGAATGTTGCTGGTCGTTGACGCGAACGCGCTTTTTGCAGCTTCCATCAAAGGCGGTCCTTCAGGCGAGATATTATTTTCAGAAAAATTCGAGTTCGTTACGCCGGAGTTCATTTTTAAGGAATTTGAAAAACATAAAGATGAATTGATAGGAAAATCACATTGCTCTTCGAAGGAATTTGATATTCTATTCTCAGTTCTGCTTGAATGTGTAAAATCTGTTCCGTTAGAAGAACTCAGGGACTTCAGGGCCCATGCTGAATCCGTCTCTCCGGATCCTAAAGACGTTCCATATTTTGCCCTCGCGATGAAGCTTGACTGTCCCGTTTGGTCCAATGACAAGAAGCTAAAGGAGCAATCGTGGGTTAAGGTTTTCTCAACAGAGGAACTGCTCGGATTAATTTGACTATCAATGGCGGCCATCAGATTATTGCCGCAATTCATCTGGCCTTTTCTAATATTAAATTCTAAGCTCAAGTTTTTATTTCCGCCGTTGTTAGTGTCAGATATTGCTCTTTTCATTTCTTTTTCACCAGTTTCATGTTGCCGTAGCTTGAGATGTCGATTTTCTTCTCGGCTTGCAGAATGTAGCAGTACTTGGAAGCGGTAGTTATGCACACATTTGCCTGCTGCGCCACCTTGTAGATAGGCGTGGCCTCCCTGCTTATAGAGGAAAATATCCTTGACTTGATGTCATTCACGGTAGTCTCTACCTCTAAGCAGAACTACGATTAATCCTAGTATATAAAGTTAACTATTATAGAAAATAGTTAATTTTAGGCGTTAAATTTACCTATTAGAGTTAGGTTTAATCGGAGAAATTCGTTTTTGCGGGAATTTTATGGAAAAATATCACATCTTCTTTGTATACCTGCGGTTTTAACCGCAGGTTTGTGAGAAGATGGGATCCCGAATGCGCCTCTAATACATGCCGTCTAAAGACGGCAGTTTCAGGCGCATTCAAGATCAGCATGCTGGATTATCGCATCTTCTTTGTACAGAAGGAACTTCGTTCCTTCTTGTGTTGGAAGATGGGATCAGGAAAGAGACCTTTTAATACTTAATTAAACAATGTTTAACTAAGTTTAAGGTGATTAAACATGGAAACTGAATGCACAACCAGGAAAGTTGGCGGCTCTATAGGCATAATACTGCCAAATGAAATGGTGAAAAGGGAGTCCATAAAGCCGAACGAGAGGATAATCATTGAGATAAAACGGAGACCGAAAGCGAAAGAATTCTTCGGTCTCCTGCCTGACTGGAAGACGCCAACGCAGAAACTGAAGGATGAGGCGCGTAAAGGATGGTAGATTATTTCTTTGACACGTACGCCCTCATAGAGCTCGTGAAGAATAATCCATCGTACGTAAAAGTTGCCGACGAAGTCGTGGTGACAACACAATTCAACCTGGTAGAATTATTTTATAGAATACTTGAGGATTACGGGGAGGACAAGGCAAAGGAAATATATCTGAAGTTCAAGGCATGCGCGGCCGAAATTCCGGATAAAATATTATTCAAGTCCATGATTTTCCGCGCTAAAAACAAAAAAAGAAACTTGTCATACGCCGATTGCATAGGTTACATATTCGCCATTGAGAATAATATCAAATTCCTGACAGGCGACAAAGAATTTGAGAAGATGGAGAATGTAGAATTCTTAAAATAGTCATGGCCATTTCCTAAGAGTACGATACTATGGGCTTTAGCCCATAGCATTATACAAAGACTTATGATTTCAAAAAGAACAGCTTCGCCTTCCCGATATCGCGGCGCTTGATTTGGTTCTTTGTCTCGAGGACAAGAAGGTATTTGGACGCAGTCGCCCTGCTTATATCGAGCTCTTTCGATACTTCTTCTATAGTCATGGACCGTCTTCTCAGGCACTTCTTGATTTTTTCCTCGAACATATTAAACCCCCGTGACATGCGACGCCTGCAGGTCGATGAAGTCCAGCGATGTCGAGAGCGAGAACGTCGCGTCATATGTGACGTTGGCAGCCGTCGCGTTCACGAACACGTGTATGCTGCTCGAATCCAGGCCTTCGCCAAGCCTCGTCAGCTCGCTGTACCCGATCCCGTAAGATGTCGTCTCCCTGTCGTCGACGAATATGCCGCTCCTTGGGTGGGAGACGTTCACGCTGAGCCGCTTGTTGAGCATCATGGTCACCATTGTCGTGGTGTTGACCGTCGCGTGGCTCGAGGGCGAGCCTATTTTCCTTATGGCGAAAATCAGGAGCCCGTTCTCGAGCACCAGGTCGGTGTTGCCGTCGCCGTCTATGTCGCTCTCGTACGCCTTCATCGACGGCCCGCTGGTTATCAGTATGTTGCCCTCCTCCGCCCTCAGGCCCGAGCTGAAGATGTCCACGTTGTCGATTCTCAGCTTTATCTTGTCATCGCTGCCTGACACGGAGAGCCGGCTGTCCTGAACGTCTATGTCTATGCTGCGCCGGGCGCCGGGCGCCACGAAGAGCAGGTCACTTATTGCGGTGTCAATCTTGTTGAGCGTCTCCTTCGCCTCGTTGAATTTCTGGAAGTCCCTGCTCTCGTCTATTATCGGGTTCACTGCGTTGAGAACGAGTATGCTGGATGTGACTATTATGATTACCACGATCACTCCGCTTATCATGTCGCCCTTCATGCGTCATCGCCTCCGTGTGAGTCTCCGTTCCGATTCTGACGCAAAGATGCGTTCTTTGGGTTGTTTAAGGAATTTTTACGCTTTAAATATCTGAATGACATAATTGTCTTATGAAAGCCAAAATAAAGGGCATGAAACCTAAGGAAAAACTGTTTGGAGGCAATCCGACAAATTATTTCCGCGCTTTGCGTATAAAAAAATCTAGGCAAAGATCTCACCCAAGGCGTTCTTAGAGTCCATTAACTTGATGCTGCGTATTTTCTTCGCCACATTCGCTTTCTCAATTTCCTTTGCAACTCTAGGATTATTAAATGTCCTTCTATTCTCAGTTACAAGAATTCTCGCTCCAGACATAGCCGCAGCCGCTGCAATTTCACAATCATCGATAGTAACCAAGCGCAGGCTCTCTTTTTTGCACGAATCGTAGTAATTCTTTGCCAGCTCATCAATATTCCTGCTTTTTTTGATTATTCCCTTTACAACTGAAGAAAAAAGCTGCGCAAGTTCTGGCCTTCCAGCATCCCTTATTTCTCGCTCAATTGTATCTGTTCCCAATACTAGTGGCTTTTTTAATTCCAGGATTTTTGAAAGTAAATTGTATGAATTTACGGCCTCATTCCTTCTTGATCCGTCAAGCGTATAAGATAGATACCAGCCGTAAACATTTGTATCAATCACGACAGATGCGATTTTAGTCTTTTTCATTTTTTCACCAGCTACGCCGGCTTCACTATTATCTGCTCCTCGTTCGTGTCGTTCTTCTCCAGCACGAGCGTGAATGCGCCGGATCTGTCGAAGCTGCCCGCTATGTCTATGTTCGGGTAGCCCAGCGCGAGCTCCACCGCGTTTATGGCTTCGAGCAGCGCGACGAACGGATTGAGTATTGTCCCGGACTGCCCTATCTCGTGCAGCCTGGTCGTGACGACGGTGCAGTTGCTCTGGGTGACAGGGAGTATGAACTCGTTGCCCGGTATGTCCTGCGAGAGGCGGAGCGCAAACGAGTTCCCGGACGATATGTTTATGTAATTCAATGCGTCGCCCGCGAAGATTATGCCGAACGTCGGGCTGCTGGAAAGGCTCGTGTCGTGCAGGCACGCGTAATAGTTGGAGATCTGGTTCGACCTGTACTGGGCCAGGGCAGTCTCATTGTCCACGTAAGCCGCGTCGTTGCTGCTCCCGCTTATGTTGAACTCCAGCAGGAAAGTGATCTTCGCGTTTATTATGGCCTGTATGAAATCGCACACGAATCCGGCGCACAAGCTGAAGGATACGGAAGTCGATTCGCCTGACACGGGCTGGCCTGCCTTCCCTGCCAGCTTTAGCGTTACGCCGGTCGAATCGCCGCCTGCGCTCGCCATCACCGGCAATGCCTTGAAGTTTGTGCTGTTCATCTCCTGGGCTTGCGCAATGCCGAATGCAGCAATGAAAGAGAGCACGACCAGTATTTTCATGAAGCTGTAGAAATAATTGCTGCCTGCCTTTGTTTTCTTTGCCTTTTTCTCCGAAATGAGCGCGTCAAGGAACCGCCGGACGCTCGCCTCGCTAAGCCCGGCCTTGCTGGCTATCTCTTCCGCGGTGAGGCCGAAATGCGACCTGCCAAGCACGTCTCTGACGCTCTGGACGCTCGGATTTTTCATGTTTGCACCGATGACATCTATCAATGACTACCCTTGATGACTATCAATGATAATATGGCGATTACCTGTATAAATATCTTCGGGCTAAAGCCCGAAGTATTTCCGCATGAATATAGCGTAATATGAACGACCTAAAGGTCGTAGTATTAAACTATATTCATAGCGATAAATAATAGAAGACTTTGATCGCATCTTCCTTAGCGCGCAAGCGCGTCCAGGAACAAGAAGAAAGTCTTACCCGAACAGCAGGAAAGCGGAGTATCCCACGACCACCAGCACTAGGGAATGCTTGACCCCTGCTATCAGCGTGCCCTCTGCCATCTTTCCTATCGCAAGTCCTGCAAAGAATCCCTGTACAACTATGAGGGCGCGGAATATCTCCACGAAGACTATCTGGAGGTCGGGCAGGGTATCTCCCAGCCTGAAGGCGGGAACCAGCACGGACGACAGGCCTATCATGACCCCGAGGAAGACTATGTAGATGAGGTAGCCGTTTATCATTTGTGCGTAAACGGAAGCTGAGCGCTCCTTCTTGATGCGCTCCAGCTCGATTAGCGACT
>JAGVVU010000006.1:7495-8586 GCA_018304605.1 Candidatus Aenigmatarchaeota archaeon
TCCTTCTTGATGCGCTCCAGCTCGATTAGCGACTGCCCCACCGACTTCAGCACAGTGTCCATCGAGCCGCCGGAGCGGTGGGTCTCTATGATTGTCTGGACGTTCCTTCTCATGTTCTTGCTGCCTGTTTTCTTGGCGAAGTCCTCCATGATCTTCTCGAAGGTTATCCCCCACGTGACCTTCGACGCCATCTCGTGCACGAACGGGTTCAGCACCCCGTAGTCTATGCTGGCAGTGGACCTTATCGCCTGCGGAAGGGTCATCCCGGCGCTTATGTTCTCGGCTATGTCGTTCAGGTACTTCGGGAACATCTCCTCTATCTTCCTCACTTTCTTGAATTCCGAATATCTGAAGAGCAGCGGGATGCCGACGATTATGACCGCGCCGATGAGATTGAGTATGGCATATATCTCGGGATACTGCGAGAAGTAGAGGAAGTTGAAGAGCAGCATCGGTGCTCCGGCGCACAGCGTGATCACGCTCAGTATCTTCAGGTTAAGCTTGAATTTCTTTCCCATACGGATCCTTTTCTTGATAAGAAAAGCCTACGTTTCACCCAAAAGAACCGGTGATCTTGTAGACCTTCCATTCAAATAATTATTTTAACAGCTCGCGCAAGCGGGCCTATGTAATACTTTCTTTTTGATTACACTGTCGGCTGCGTGTAGTGTATGAACAGTATGAACATGATATTCATCAGAGGTATCATGGCGTAGACCCCTATCCTCATCGCGTTCGGTATGCTCAGGCCGAAGACGGACCCGCCGACCAATGACATGACCGAGAGCACGGAGACGAAGAACAGCGGCGCGGCTATCAGCACCGCAGTGTAGAAGTCGGCGTACGTCGAGAGCGTCTGCATGTACTTTTCCCTCTTGAGCCGGTAGTCGAATAATGCCTCTTTCGCCGCGTTCTCAAGAAACTTCTTCAGGTCGCCTCCCGTCTCTATCGTCGATATTATCCCGTAGATGGTCTGCCTGAACTCCGTGGATGGCGTCCTGTCCGCGACGTTGCGCATGGCGGACACCACGTCCATGCCGAATGCCTCCACGTTGCGCACTACGCGCTTCGCCTCATTGGCTACTTCCCCG
>JAGVVU010000006.1:8603-11411 GCA_018304605.1 Candidatus Aenigmatarchaeota archaeon
CGCCGATATCGCGGCCATGTGGTTGATGGCGAAGGGGAGGTTTCCATCAATGCTGTTCTTCTTCGAGGTCAGCAGGTGGAAGGGGTAGGAATGGTATATCGTGAGCACGATGAAGGACGTCGCGAACGCGGTCACGAATGCGCCTATGAGTCCCATGATGAGCGGCGCGCCGATGAACGTGAACATGATGAAGATGAAGGAGAACGTCACCAGGAATGAGAGTATGGTGAGCAGCAGCATCCGCCCGACGTAGAGCTCGAAGAGTATGCTAAGGTTGGACTTGACTATCTCCTCACGGAGCGGCTTCAGCGGCCCGGAGAAGTGGCGCGTGCCGAAGTTCCCGAGAAATTTTACCGTATCCTTGTACATTACCGATCCCTTTTCTTTGAAAGAAAAGGTCTAGGTTTCACCCCAAAAGAATTGGTGATCCTATAAACCTTGTCTTTGCATATTATACCCATGGCGATACGACCGCTTCTCACTTCGGCTTTGCCTTCACAATCATGCCCTTGTCTGTTATGGAATAGCTGTGTATCCCCCTCGAATGGTTCGAGCCGCGCATCTTCCATACGCTTATCGCCCGCTTCAGCTCGGTCTGTGATACGACGTTGTCGAGCAGTACCACGCCGTCCGAGATGAATTCCTCGACGCCGAATCTCGAGAGCGAGCGCGAGTTGGCCGGCACTTCCGATATCATCAGCGTCGTGCACTTGTTCTTCCTCATGATGTTCGAGGTCTGGATTACCATCCTCCTCAGTTCAGAGACGTCCTTCATGTAGATGCCCAGCGCGGATATCGAGTCGAAGACTATGCGGTGCGCCCCCGTCTCCCTTATGTTGTTCTGTATGACCTCGAGTATGTCCTCGAGGCGGAAGGGGTCGTACTGCAGCAGGCGCAGCTTGCCTGCAGCCTCCATCTCCTTGAGGTTCCAGCCGAATGCCCTGGAATATTCGCGTATGTTGTCAAGGTCCTCCTCGAAGCTGACGTATATCCCCGGGCTGGACGCCATGAGGAACTGGACGCCGAGCGTCGTCTTTCCCGTGCCGCACGTGCCGCTGATCAGGATGGTCTTGTTCTCCGGGAACCCGCCGCCGAGCACCTCGTCAAGTCCCGGTATGCCGGATGGAATTTTATTCATGATTAACCCCTTTCTTTTGCAAAAAGAAAAGCCCTACAAACAAGAGCAAAGCTCTTGCCGTACAGCATTTGCAAACAAATGCTTGTGCTGTAAAAGAAAAACATATGATATGCCCCTAATATCCCGCACCTAAAGGCGTGGGTTTCATGGGCGCATTCAAGACCAACAGCATAGCTCACTGGCGTTCACCTTATAGCTCGTCTTCCCCGAGCTTCTCGCCTGCCATCAGTCTTGCCGTCTTTTCCGGGCTCCTGTGGTACAGCGACGTGTATCTCGAGAGCTCCTTCATGTTGGTTATGTTGTTCTCGTAGAGCCATGAGAGGAATTTCTTTCTTTTCGCTATCTCCCTTATCACGACGTTCATCGGTATGCCCTTTTCTGTCGACACCTTGTTCAGCAGCCACGAGTTCGTCCTGTACTCGTAGCTGTCGTCGGCAGGTATCCATACGAATGACTTTGTAGTCAGGGGAGCTCCGCTGTTTATGTCGATGCTCTCTATCTCGACTATCTCCTTCACCCGCCTTGCCGATTTTCCCTTCTCCCTCGAGTGGACCATGACTATCACCATGTCCAGGCTCTCTATGAGCCCGACGGACAGGTTTATCGGCTTCGTCTGAAGCCTCTTCATCAAGTCCTCGACGCCGCCGGCGTGCATGGTGCTTATGGACGGGTGTCCGGACGCCATGCCTTGGAACATGACATATGCTTCCTTGCCTCTTATCTCGCCGACTATGAGGTAGTCGGGGTTTTGCCTGAACGACTCGCGAAGCAGCTCGAACATCGTGACCTCGCCTACACCCGTTCCTGTGAAGCCTATTCTCGCGACGCCTGGTATCCAGTTCTCGTGCGGCAAATTTAACTCCCTGGTGTCCTCAATTGACACGATTTTCGCCTCTTGAGGGATGAAGAAGGATATGCTGTTCAGCAGGCTTGTCTTGCCTGTCGCCACGCCTCCTGTTATCAGTATGTTTATGCCATTCTCGACCAGGAACCACAGGTACGCCAGCATCTCCGCCGAAGCAGTGTTGAGCCGTATCATGTCTATTGGCGACAGCGGCTCCTCCCTGAATTTTCTTATCGAGTACGTCGGCCCTCTCGTCGTGACGTCGCTGGCAAGCGATGCCTGCACTCTTGCGCCGTCGGGCAGCGTCCCGTCCAGCAGCGGGTCCGCATAGCTGATGTACCTGTCGCATCTTTCAGCCAGCTTGGTGACGAACTCCCTGAGCTCCTTGACGTCGTTGTATACGATGTTCGTCCTGACCGAGCCGAACTTCTGGTGGACCACGTAAACGGGAACTCCTACGCCGTCCGCTCCGATGTCTTCGATGTAGGGGTCGCTCATGATTGCCTCTATCCTGTTGAGCCCGACAAGGTCGCGGAAGATGTAGTACATGACCTTCACGTACTCCTTTTCCGAGAGCTTGAAGTTGTACTCGTCAAGGAGTCTGTTCACGTTTTTTTCCAGGAAAAGCAGCACCTTGTCCCGCTCCTTTATGTCCCCGAGGCTGACGTCTATTATCTGTATGAGACCCTCCCGGAGCTTGCCGAGGATGTACGCTTCTTTTTCGTTCAGCCTTGGCTCTATGACATCGTATATCAGCGTGTTCTCCTTCGTGTCGTACCTGATGTTCGCGTAGGCATATGGCCTTACGAGCGGATATATCAGGTTG
>JAGVVU010000007.1 GCA_018304605.1 Candidatus Aenigmatarchaeota archaeon
AAGATCTACACGCTTGACATAGAGAAAATGAAAGTGGAGGAGGTGGACACTGCAGCTCTTGAAAGGCGCCGCTACGCCAACATCTACAACGCAAAAAATGCAAGGAGCTTTGCCGTGCTTGTTACGACGAAGAAAGGACAGAACCAGCTTCTCGGCAAGGCGGAGGAGATAAAGTCAATGATCAAAGAAAGAGGCCGCGACGCATTCATCCTGGTCATGAACGAGATAAACGACACGACGCTGCTCGGGGTCAAGGCGGACGCATTTGTCAACACCGCCTGCCCGAGGATAGTCGAGGATTCATTCTCAAAACCAATAGTCAATGCTGAGGATGTCGAGAAAGTTTTGGCAGATTCTTAAAGTTTGTTTTTCTAGTTCTTCTATGTTCTCAGGGATCGTTCAGGCATGCGCGCCGATAACCAAGATAGAATCAATGCCCGGCCTGTCAAGAATAACGCTGGAGTTCACTGGCGAGCTTGCCAAAGGACTTAATCGCGGCGCAAGCGTTTCCGTTGGCGGCGCATGCCTGACAGTTGTCGACATAAACGGCTATCAGGTTTCTTTTGAGGTCATGCAGGAAACCCTTGACAGAACAACGCTCGGCATGACTTGTGCCGGCGACAGAATAAACATAGAGCGCTCCATAAAATTTGGCAGCGAGATCGGCGGTCATATCGTGTCCGGCCACGTAGACGGGACAGCCAAGATCGAGAATATAGAAAGGCCCGAGAACAATTGCATAATCACGTTCAGGTGCCCGCCTGACCTGATTCGCTACATATTTCCAAAAGGATTCATCGCCCTGGACGGCACCAGCCTGACTGTGGTTGATGTCGAAAGGAAAAGCAACACATTCACGGTCCATTTCATACCCGAGACGCTGCGTGTGACGTCTTTTGGCTTCAGGAAGGAAGGCGACAGCGTGAATGTGGAAGTTGACAGGTTGACCATGGCTGTTGTCGAGACTGTACGGAATCGCAGCTAGGAAACAGCATTATCGCCATGAATGCAGTCTATAGTGAACCCAGAAAAGAATCTGGATATGTTCTGGGTCAACTTATAGCGCTCAAGTAAGTATAATATCCTAATTGTTTACTTGGAGCGCTATAATACTGCGACCTTTAGGTCGTTTATAATACGCTGCATTCATGCGAAAATATTGCGGTCTTTAGACCGCAGATATTTATTTTTTCTTCGCTTTGCCCGCTGTCGTGCCTGCCATGTAAGAAAAGAATGCCGGAAGCAAAGGAAGTATGCAAGGCGATATGAACGTGACCACGCCGGCAACGAACGCTATGAAGAAATTCAGCTGGCCAGCCACCGCCACGCCTTCGGCTCCCACAAAGAAGCCTGCCAATATGCCGATATAGTTGAACAAGACGAGGGCTCCTATTGTTACCAGCAGCAACCCGCCGATGATGTTAAAATATTTCAGGATGTTTTGCGACTTTTCAAGAAAACCTGATATCCTGGATGCGAATGCGCCCGCTATCAGAAAAGGCACGCCAATGCCGAGCGAATAAGCGAAAAGCAGCAGGAAACCGATGCCGGGTGAGACCGCTGCCAGCGTGTATATGGCTCCCAAAATCGCGCCGACGCACGGAGTCCAGCCGATCGCAAAGGCGATGCCGAAGACAAAGGATGATATGTAGCCTTTCTGCACCCTCACTTTTATCTTGTGCTCGCTCGAAAGAAAAGGCACCCTGTACTTGAGGGACACTATGAGCAACATACCGAAGAGGATTATTATCATGCCGCCTAAGCTTCTCAATATATTCATCGCATCAAAGGCGACGCCTGACAATAACGTCTGCAGCAGGACGCCGACAAGCGAGAACACTAGCGTGAAGCCCATGACGAATGCGACCGAGTTGAGAAAGACGGCTGCCCTTCTGCCCATGATCATACCAATATTCCTATATTGCATTTTAAAGCCTTTCCATGCAATTACTTGAGCATGAAAATCGAAGTTCTGGAAAACGAGAAGGACAAGCTGAAGATAGAGATACATGACAACACCACGCTGGTCGGCGTCGTGAATGAGAATCTCTGGCAGCAGAAAGTCGATGCCGCAGCGTTCAAGCTCGATCATCCGTACCTGTCGAAGCCTGTACTGCTCGTAAGGTCGAAGAACCCGAAAAAATCCCTCATTGACGCGACAGAGCAGGTGATAGAAGACGTCAAGGACCTTCGCAAAAAGCTTCAGGCTGAGCTGAAATAAGATTAAAAGCACTTCTTCTATAGCTTACTGATGGATTATCTGGAAAGAAACCATACTATTTTGCAGGAGATGTCATCTGCAAGACTTAGCAAGGGACTGCAAGTTGGCGTGAGCCTGACAGGAGACGGGAAGCCAAAGACCGTATTTAATTGCCTTGGCAACTATGACTCCGAATTTTTGGCGTGCGAGCTATATACAGGGCTTAAGAGAACACTCCGGCACAATTCTGATACAGTTCGTGCAAGAGCAACAGCAGAACTTGCAGTAATTAGGCATATAGCTCAATTCTATCCGCATTTAGTTCCAGAACTCCCGGCTTTTTACGGGCTTCTGGTAGGAAAAAATGGCGAATCGTTGGGCTCAATCACCGAGGATTTTTCGAAAGGCGGACTCTATAAAGTCGAGGATGTGTTTACCCCATTTATGATAAAACACAGGGAACGCATACCTACAGAACTGAAAAATGCTTTTGTGGATATGGAGCTTGACGAAGAGGATTTAGCTAGGATGTGCTTTATTGTCAATGGCGCCAGGAGGATAGGAGACTTTGATAATATTGACCTTACTCAAGAAGCTTTTGATGAAATAGGTTTTGCATCCCTATGTCTTAATCCAGGCCAATACACGCTTCGTATAGACTATGACATCTAAACGATAAAAACCCCGTTAAAATCTTTAATATGCTTCCTGGCCAAACAAATATACAGCAAGATCATTCAGCTTATTTTTATGGTGTAACGATGTCCAAGCCAAAACAGAAGAAAACCTTCCGCCGCGAAGTCCTGGAGATCATAGCGGCATTCGTGATAGCCTGGCTCGCTTACCAGCTCATTTCCCTGGCTGCCGGCACGCCATTACCGATAGTCTCAGTCGTGTCTGACTCTATGTACCACACAAGCTATTTTGACGCATGGTGGGAGCAGGCCGATGGTGATTACGTTGCATTTGATGTTACCAAGGAAGGGTTTATGAAGTTTCCGAATGCCAACGGCCTTTCCCGGGGAGACCTGCTTCTTGTAGTCAGGCCCGACAGCCCAAAAATAGGAGACATACTTATCTACCGCAAGCTTGGCTCGGACTTCACGATAGTCCATAGGCTTGTCAAAATAGAAAACAACACGTACATTGTAAAAGGCGACAATAATCGTGTCGCGGATCCGCCCGTGGCGAGGGATTACGCCGTCGGAAAGGTGGTCTTCGCCATGCCAGTGCTTGGATATCCGCGGCTGCTGCTGCATCTTGTGGGAATCTAACTTGCAAAAAATCAGTATCTTCTTAGAGCAAATTCAGGCAACTGCCGCATGGAATGGAGCACGTCTTCTGGAGGCACGTGATGTTCGTAGCCTCTTGAATTCGGGCTTCCAAGAAGCAGCACAGCCTGAAGTCCTGATTCTCTGGCACGATGATAATTTTCTAAGCTGTCTTCTACAAACAAGGCTTTTTCCGGCTCGATTCCTGATGTACGAATTTCTCTTCGGCATATCTCCCATGCTTTTCTGTGGGGTTTCTTATACGGCCGTGTTTCAGCACCTGTAATTATCAAATATAAAAGTGAGGGATCAATGCCCGCTTGAATAGATCTTTGCCTGACGAGTTCTCTGGTTCTTGCGCCGGTAAAAGTCCATATCATAACACCACTTGATGACAGGAAATCCAGCGCTTCCTTAGCGCCGTCCACCGGACGGTATGGAATATCGACGGCGTAGTAAATTTCCAGAAATTTGTCGGCACTGGCTTCTGGAAAAAGGCGCTGACACATCTCGCGGGCATAATCATAGCAAGAAGCGATTCTCTCGTCATCAGGCACTTCAAGTCCCATGACTTCTGCTGTTCTTTTAATCTTCCACATTACCAAGGGGAACGTGTCTACCAGAACATCGTCGAAATCAAGACCTACAGAAGCAATCGTTATCGGAATCAACTCCGATCTGTTTCCTCAAGCTGTGTGTCCGCAGTATCATGACTTTCCTTGAAACTTCCTCTGATTTCGTCCACAGTTAGCAAGGTAAATGTATCTGCAATAAGCAGCCTAAAATCATCAGGCCCTATATATGCCTTGTCGATCGCTCCCTGCGCCGCTTCCCCTATTTGCCTGATCCCGTTCGTATAAGCACTGTCCTTGACGGCCAATACCCTGCGCCCCTTAACATCCCCTTTATTGAAACGGTCTCCGGGTCTGTATGTGTGAGAAGTTATATCCCTACCTATGCCAGTAAAATAAGCTCCTATTATATTTGCAGGCCCAACACCTGCAGGATATACACCATATACCGCTATACCCATTTCCGGCCTTGCATAGTCTCTTAGTCTTTGCAAATTTTCAGGTCTTCTTATTGACATCATTGCATCTGATCGTGCTTTTGCAATAGGATCTAATTCAGGCATTTAATCACCACTTGCTATCTGTTCGATAAGCTCTTCATCCGTTGTTACCGGACGCCTTTGTGGTCTCCCTGATGCTTTTAACATTCTTAAACCCAATGTTCCGCCCATTCTTTCGCGAAAATAGGCGCTTAGCAAAGGTTCTGGCTCATCGGTCCTATGAATTTCCAGAAGAGGATCGACCTGGCCTATATGTCTTATCGATCCTGTGTCTTGCAATTCCGCAAATTTTCGAGGCCCAACCTCACGAAGTCGCGCTATCAGCAAATCCCTGTTGCCTATCACAACCCGCTTCTTGTCATTTGTGTCAAGGGAAAAATGCGCAACTCCCATCAAATCATAGTGCACGACGGTAAGCAGGTCTTTTGTGTAACCCAGCTCTCCCCTATTTTCCAGGGCAAAGAAGTTTGCCCCCGAACCCTGTTCAAATGTGTCTATGATATCATCCACAATTATTGCAGTACCCGGTCTTATGCTTCCTCTTGAAACATAAACAGTATCATAAGGAACAGCGCCAACTATTTTCCTGTAACCTTCCTCATTCCCGTCCTGTCGAAGAAGGTAGGCCACGTGGGGAACTTCACATCCGTACAGTGCACTGGAAAAATAGTTCAGGAATCTTTTTCCCCTGCCGCCTATTCCAAGCAGCATTATCGGAGCCTCCGATTCGCGGCTTATTCGCCTGGCTATGGAATTGAAGACTTCAGGCGTGCTGTAAAGAGTCGATCTTTCCGGTGCCATATTTATCACTCAAGAAATTTTATCGTGTCGATCATCCCATTACCAGTCTTGTCCACACCATGAACGACGCGCGCTATTATATCGGTATTATACGAATTTCCTTTCACTACCTCTTCCAAATACCTCGTGACGGCAATTACCGCGGTCTGTGTCCCTCTTGTCCTTCTTCCTGCAAGGAAAAGTATTTTTTTCTTTTTGTTGTAAGGATTATCCATTTTTATCACAACACCTGCAAGATCGTCAGTGTAGTTTGTTCCGCTTAATTTTGAGGTTATTGTGAGGTCCTTGTCGAAAGATATAGGCAGATGCTGACAGAGATTGTATGAAACGACATTTCCTTTAGGGCTTCCTATGATTATAAGGTTATTATTTTTAAGGTCTTCGGGACTTGTGAGGATATCAAGCTTGTAGCACGGCATTGTGAGTTCTCTCAAGAAGTTCCCCAGAAACAGCGCCATATCTGCAACGTAGCACCCATCCATTCCTCCGCTGTCATATTCCCCGTGCGGGTAAGGATCACCAATAATTATTTTTGCATTCAGCTTGCCGTCCATAATAAACGGCTTAAGGAATTCAGATACGACAGGGCTGATATTCTTTATGTCTTCCTTAATTTCATATCCCTCATCGTACAATTTTGTAGAAATCACCGGCGACACGAGCTGGAACATCTTCGCGGTCATGCCGTACCTCTGCTCGGTGCCGTTCAGCTTGACTATTCCCGCAACTTTCATTTTCCTGAGGTGATAGTATATCTTCTGCTCATTCTCCTTCAGCCGCTTGGATATGTCCATCGCGCAGAGCGGCTGCTTAGCCAGTTCATTTATCACTCTGATCGCCAGGTCGCTCGAGAAAATGCCCAGATGGCGCGGATTGAGCAAAAGAGAGTCGTAAACCCTCTGCGTATTTTCCATGTTTTCCACAAAAACTGTTTTCATGCACCACACCCGAACCTATGCACGCGCTCTGATTTGTGTGCCTGCCTAAATATTTCATCTTGAATGCGCCTGAAACTGCCGCCTAAAGGCGGCATGTATTAGAGGCGCATTCGGGATCCCATCTTCCAACACAAGAAGGAACGAAGTTCCTTCTGTGCAGGATGGCTCTTTGAGCCATCCTTGCAAACCCACGGCTTTAGCCGTGGGTATATCGGAAGATGTGATAACACTGTATATTTCATAACGCTGTAAAAGTTCTTAAAGCTCTTTTTGATTTAATTCGTAATATAACGAAAATAACTTTAATAATACTTATAAACTAAATCAAAATCTAGGCCGTCTTTTGTCCTCTTTTTCAAGAGAATTTTCAAAGTTACTTATAAGGTTTGTTCCTTCTATAGAGAATTGCGTTGCTTACTGCATAGAGAAACGTAATTCGCTACATAGGATTTGCACCAAATATGACAAGATGCAAATCCTAATGCAATATGCAGCCAGGCGAAACCACCCTTGGAAGCGATTCGGGTGGGTGTCCATGGACGACGACAAATTCAGCGAACTGATACGAAACATGCGCCTGATGAGATCAAACGATTCAAATTTCGCGGCTGAGAAGTTCCTGAATTTCGAGGACCTTTCAGAGGAGCAAAAGACCCAGATGGAAAAGGAGTTCGGAAAAAAGAAAAAAACATGGATGGAGAACTCGCTTTTCTACAATTACTATGACAACGATGATTCCTTTTAACCGAGCCTTTCAAAAATTGAACAAAAGAACGCGATGAAGTGAAGCGAAAAAAGAAAATAACAATGAAGTAAAGATATGGGGTGATTTCATGGCAAAACCACGAGGAACATGCCCGGAATGCGGATCGGAGAAATTCTCCAGGGTGAGCAACCGGTCCTACTGCAATGGATGCGGTTACTACGAGTAGACGAGACGAGACGATAGACGTGACGACCAGTCAGACGAAGGTACCGAGCTGCTGCGGGCAGCAGATGACAATAAGGACGGACCTGGGAAAATTCATCGAGGCCTGCTGCGAGATATGCAAGGATTCCATTTATGTAAAGAAGCAGGACATATCAAAGCCCCAGATGATAGACGACTGAAAAACCTATTAAAAGGCTTTTTCCCATGAATATAGCGCTTCAAGTAAGGAATTTGGATACAAGAAAGAACGAAGTTCTTGCTTGTATTATACGGGAGAATCTTCGATTCTCCTTGTATAAGTGAACCCACAAACATGTCAAGGTTCTTTTGTGGATTCACTATATTTGATTTGGGAATTTTGGAGTTGGATAAACAATGGCCAAGAAAAAGACCAAGAAATCGCCGAAAAAAACACACAAGCGCATGCACGCAGCCAGCAAGTCTCCGAGGCAGAAATCGTCGATAGAATTCTGCGAGAAGTGCGGCTCCATAATGGTTCCCATAAAGAAGGGGAAGACTTCTTACGTGAAATGCCGAAGCTGCGGAAGGGAAATGAAAAAGGAAGTCAAGAGCCTGAAAATAGTGGAAGAAAAACCCGTGACCAACGGCGTAGTGGTTATAGAGAAAGACACCACGCTGCTGCCGATGACGGACAAGGAGTGCCCGAAATGCGAGCATGACAGCGCGTACTGGTGGATGCAGCAGACGCGCTCCGCCGACGAGCCGCCGACGCAGTTCTTCAAGTGCACGAAATGCAAGCACATCTGGCGCGAGTACAAATGAGCCTTTCTTCTCGTTCTTGCACGCGCTAGCGCGCTGCCAAATAGGCAAGAAGAACTTGTTTCGCTAAAGGATTGTTTTTGAATGGCATTGTTTCACCTTTTTAATACATATTTTATAATATCTATATAGTAATATATATTAAAATGCATTGCGTATAGGAAAATGTAGGTTAATTATTGATTTGGGGTATTATTTGATAGGCTTAAAATAGTTACTTTTGAGTAGTAAAAATCTTTATATATTCCGGAAACTAAAGTAATCAGAGGTAGAAATAGTTTCGGTGTGGTTTTATGAAACAAAGAATCAATCCTTTTGTTACGCTTGAAATTCCACTTTCTGAGGCGAGGCAGCTTGGACGGTTGGGAGAAGTGGAAAGAGGGCGGGCGCTAACACAAATTAGAAAATATGTCGCTTGCCTTTATCATCCTGATGCTACGGCTAATAGCGGGACATTGCTTGGCCACTATAATGAAGCACTAGATATGCTGAATACGCCCCGGGATTTCACACGATATCTCAGAGAGTATGAGGAAATTCCTTCATCTGGTGGCAGCGCACAAACTGAAATGTCCAGAATCCTTGCTGATCAGGCTAAATATCGCAGTCGGGCATCTCAAAGAATCCTTACCGAGGCTGAGGAAAAATTAAGAAAAGCCGAAGCAAAAGAAAACGAGATAATCAAACTGAACAGTAGGATTAGTGATTTAGAAAGACAAAACTTAGAACTTCAAGAAGATATGGCAAGGAGGAAAAACAGATACAATCGAGATCGCAGTGCTCTTAAAACTGATTATGAAAATTTATTGCGAGAATCAAGGGAAAGAACACTTAGGATGACGCTTAGTGTGATGGATACTTCATATCAACATGAACCATTAAAAGAGGGCTCAGTCAGGCTAGATGATATCAGAAATTCTTATTTATACGTGGTTGGGACTCCCGCATTGAAGGGGCACGAAGTTGAGAGATTATTGGTGGATGGACATAATTTTGTTTATTCACTACCTGACCTGCCAGAATCGAAAATGCCTAACATGAAATTACCTGAACCGGAAAAATCGCGCTTGCAAGGGCGTTTAGTCGGTGGGTTGGATTTAGGTAACGAGCCCGAATATAGAGCTTACGGATATATGCATTCCGAACTTAAAAATTTTGGCAGAGTTCTTGACGACCTTAAGCTATTCTTGGCCCAAGGAATGCAGCCTGTTTTAGTAGAATCTTATAGGGTGGAACCTGATACAACACAGCATTACGGATTAAAAATATTAAAAAAGGTTGTCAAAATAGAGAACTTGGATGGAAAAAATGGTGAGTAAATATGTCAAAAAGAATTTCACTTGCAGAAAAATTAATTGATTATGCGGCAACCCATGACGACAAGATAACCATTGCTCAGGCAGTAAAATATACTAGATGCTCTGGGGACCGAGTTCTTCGGGCTCTAAACATTTTGGAAGCAGAAGGATACGTAACACGTGCACCTCGTAAGAAAGATAGCTATACACTTAATTGGTCAAATGTTATAGAAGACGCCGATAAAAAAGAGGTTGGTGAATCAACTTCATCAGAAGTATTGGGATATGCTCCCCCTAGAATTCGACTGGTTGAGCTATATTCGATGACGGAAGAGGTTGTTTCGTTAGCGCGGCAGAACTATCTTTCTGCGAAACAAAAGAAACGACTTGACTATTTAATGGGAACTCTTGAATCTGAAATAGATATAGCGTATCCCACCCTGAAATCAATATTCATGCCCCGCAGAGAAACAACGCAGACAGGCAGAGCTATAATTGTAGCGCCTGAAAGATGGGAAGAACCTCTGGTCCAATTCTTGCTAAGAAGATACACTAGCATGATGTCAG
Source organism: Candidatus Aenigmatarchaeota archaeon (assembly GCA_018304605.1). Lineage (GTDB taxonomy): Archaea > Aenigmatarchaeota > Aenigmatarchaeia > GW2011-AR5 > GW2011-AR5 > GW2011-AR5. Next base: position 9,859 of record JAGVVU010000007.1, read on the forward strand.
AAACAGATGCAATATTCAGGCATAGCGACTTAAATCAGGATTATGTTTATTCCAATATTGAAAATCCTGACATGAGAAGAAAAATCGAAAGGCGTAAAATGAAAGAGAACGAATACAAAAAATTGAGCAGTCTATTGAAAAAAGCTGAGAAAAAAATATTGAATTCTGATACACATATTTCAGATGTTACTGCATTGGCTACTAGACCGGATAATCAGGCGATTGTGGCAATTAATAGAACGCGCAGATTAGAGCACATGCCCAATGCGCTTTTGGCTATTGAGTCGGGATTCGCAGCAACTACCGTAAAAAAGCGCAGAAAAATGGGAATAAATGGACAAGACGTTATAGACGAGAAGAATTTGATAGACGCAGAAAGAACCAGCGCAGGACTTATTCGCAGAATGCGGGAAAGCGGCAGGGTAGACAGACGATATTACAGAGATTTCGTAGAACTTTCACGAAAAACCGGGGTTTCAGGCTCTGATTTAGTCAAATACATGGAAGAACTCGACATTGATTTTTCTGATATGTTGCCTGTCATGGCTGATCTAGAACATGCTGTTTTATACTATTCTGAAAGAAATGATGTGCCTGAGAGAGAAGCGTGGCAAACGGCTATGAAAGCTTATGCCGAGAATCCTAATGTAGAAACTGCTGCTGATAAATTAACCGGACTCTCAAGATTTGAAACAACAGATGACCGTATGGACATAGAAGAAAGAGACAGTTTAACAGCGCAGGACATGTTTAAAACGTCAAGACTTGGCTTAAGGTTTAGCAACTTTGATTATACACTTAGGACTTAGATTAGCTTATTTCTTTCAGAAGCTGATTGATATGTTTCTGCTGCGCAACAGAGCCCCAAAACCACAGATCTGGTTAGCGTAAATGAAGGTTTAAAAAGAAGGCGCTGCAAACAAGAGCTAAGCTCTTGCTGTGCGGCAGAAACACAGTTTCTGCTTGCAGGGGAAAAAGAAAATATTATCTTCGCTTCTTCCTTTGCGCGGACTGGCTTTTCCTCAGCTCTTTCCTGAAATTCTCCAGGAACGCGGACGTGAAATCCGCGGCTTCCTTCGCGGTTACCTGCGCCGTTTCTATCGTCTGCGCCGCTATTTTTCCGGCTTTCTGCCCGGCTTCCCTGCCCCTTTGCTTCCCTGTTTTCTTTGCTGCCATGACATCACCAGATATATACATATCAGGAAATTATTTAATCACAGCGGCAAAATAATGCTTATGCGGATGAGATTCGAAAAATTATCCCGGAAGAATGTCAGACAAATGACAAAAATCGCGCTGCTCTGCTTTGGAAGAGCTTATGTCAATGGGCAGGTGAAGGTCTGGCTTGCAAAGAAATTGGATGGAGACTATGATTCTATAAATGACGTGCTTGAATATTTTCTCGTATCGAACGGGAAGAAGCCGGTAGGCATAAGCGGTTTCTATAAAATCAAGAAAGAGAAAGTCTTTTGGCTGGGCTATTTTGCAATTATCAAGCCAGAACGCAGGAAAGGCCTGGGCTCCCAGATGCTGCAGCAAACCCTCACCAAGGCAAAAACATTTGGCTGTGGCAAATTTGGCGCGTGGACAAACAGCAAGAAAGCTTCTAAATTCTATGAAAGGAATGGATTCAAGAAGGGTAAAAATTATGCGGTCATAATCGTTGACGGGAAAGTCATTTACAGGTATCCTAAGAACTCTGTTTTCTATTACAAAAAATGCTAGTATCGCCTTCGGCCATATCCGCCGCCCCTTGGCGGGCTGCGGCGATAGCCTTCTCTGCGCGGTGCGCGCAGCGGGATGAACTTGGGGACGAAATCGACCTTCATCTTTTCCATCTCGAAGCGCCCGAATATCTTCCTGAACGCCTCGTGGTCGTGGCTTGACAGAAGAGAGATGGCTTTTCCTTCTTTTCCAATGCGGGCTGTCCTGCCGATGCGGTGCGTGTACTCGTCAACCGTCTTCGGGATGTCGAAGTTGAAGACATGGCTCACGTCGTTCTCCGGCTCTGCGTCAGCCCTCCGTGGATCGCCTTGGCTTCCACGCCATTCTGCTCAAGGTGGTTCGCAACTATGTCCGTCGTCGTCCTGGTCGAGCAAAAGACGATCGCAAGGCTTGGATTCTCCTTTTCGATGAGATGCAGCAGCAGCGACACCTTGTATTCGCTCTTCACGTCGTAGTAGACCTGCTTGAGCTTGTGCTTCTCGACATGGCGCTGCGCCATTATCCTCACCGGGTCGCTCATGTAACGCCTTGCTATGTACATTATCTCGTCGGGTATCGTTGCCGAGAACAGCATCGTCTGGCGCTTCTTCGGAAGCGCGCTCACTATATCCTTGATATCGTCAATGAATCCCATGTCCAGCATCCTGTCTGCCTCGTCGAGGACCAGCATCTTCACTCCCCTGAAATTTATAGTGCCCCTTCGCATGTGATCGAGCATTCTTCCGGGAGTGCCTATGACGATCTCCGCCGTCCTCAGGTCATGTATCTGGGGCTCTATGGAAACGCCGCCGAACACCTCGCAGATGCGCACCTTCTTGTGACGCGACATCTTCCTGAACTGCTCCGATATCTGGTTGGCCAGTTCGCGGGTAGGCGCAAGCACTAATGCCTGCATCCCTTTGCCTCGCTCTACGAACTGTATTATCGGAACTGCAAAAACAGCGGTCTTTCCCGAGCCCGTCATCGACTGGGCAATTATGTCCTTGCCGAGCAGCGCAGGAGGAAGGGATTTTTCCTGGATTTCCGTGGGCTTCTCGAATTTCATGTCCTTTATGGCTTCCAATATCTCCTTGTCTATATTCATTTCTTCAAAGTTCATCTAATCCACCTAGTTTCAAATCACAAGGGTCTTATCCAGCACTATGGATCTGATCTCTAAGAGTGCATGCTCTAGGAATCACAATGGAGAACCAGCAAGTCATTGACACGACGGAAAGTGCCTGGCCTGGTGCCCCGCTTCTTGTAATTTTTTTATTTTAATACAACTGTTGCAGGCAAATCTTTGATCCGCCTGCACGGAAGGAGCTTTGTTCCTTCTTGTGCCGCTTGTATTGATTTTATCTTGACCGGAGAGCTTTAAATCTTCGAATTCCACCGTTTCTCAAACAGTGGTGTGGAATTCGGGATGTAAGAACCACTGTAGTAATACAAGTGGCTTGCATACATTTCAAGATGCCACTGTCTTCAGGCAGTGGTTCTTCACAAAGCCGCGACAGCTCCGTAAGCAACCTTAAATCTTCAGCGCACAAATTCTGAAAATGCTCCACATGACAATCGGGATATTCGGCAATACGGACGCTGTCGGAAACCTCTCAAAAAAACTGGGAAAGCCCGGCACAATAAATGACATAGCAATATATAATCACGGAAGCTCGGAGGGCGTTTTCACTTACGCCTGCGTGAATTCGGACAAGATCCAGACGCTGCTGCAGGTCGTGAACATGGCAGACGTGCCTGTGCTGGCGGTAAGCGAAATAAACGCCGCGTTGGGCGAGCAAATCATATGCATAAGCGAATTCGGTTTCGACACGGGATTCATGGTGCTTGACGGCGTCCCCGAGGAGCAGATAAGCCCCCTCATCAAAGGCACTTGCATCGAGAAGTTCCATATAATCAAGGACGGCACGGAGCTGGTCGAAGAGCTGAAGAAATTGAAAATACAGAGAGGGGAAGAGCTGCTCGTGCCTATAGACAACTATTTCGACGTCAAGAGCGTCGGCACCGTCATACTTGGGATAATGAAATCGGGATCGATCAAGAAATATGACAAAGTTATGATACAGCCGCTGGAGAAAGAAGTCATGATTAAGGGCATACAGTCGCAGGACAAGGATTTCGATTCAACAGAACCGGGCATGAGAGTCGGCCTCAACTTGAAGGGAATAGAGGCAGAAGAGCTCAAGCGCGGATACATTATAGCTGCTGGCAATACAGCCAAATCCAAATCTTTCAGGTTCAAGCTCAAAAAAAGCAGGTATTCGAGAGAACAGCTGAAGGAAAATGACCCTGTTTTTGTTTCAGCCGGACTACAGGTTAGCGCTGCAAAAGTCAAATCCGCCGGCGAACTGCTCGAGCTAGAGACAGAAAGCAGCATGCTTTACACAGAAAACACAAAATTCCTCATTGCCACGACAAAACAAAACATGCCGAGGATAATAGGGAGCGCAATGATTGCCTGAATCTCCTCAGCCAAGTGATTTTTTCAGACCTTCCTCAAAGCCAATCGGATGCACGCCCAATTCCTTCACCAGCGGCGTTATATCCTCGTTCCTGTCCTGGGCTATGCCAAGAACAACCGTCTGCGTCAGCTTCGTCTTCCTGAGTTTAATTGCCTTTGCCGCCAGAAGCATGAACAGGACGGGAAAATGGACCTTTCGTTTCCTTACCCCGAGCTTCCTCATTATCATGTCGACCATCTCGTTGAACTCTATCGGCTTCTCGCTCGCCACAACATAGGTCTTGCCTATCGATTCGCTGCGAAGCGCCCTGAAAAACGCCTTGCATACATCATCAACGTGCACCGGCTGGCGCCTGTACCTGCCGTTCCCTACGATCGGGATGAACCTGTGCCTTCGTATGACCTCGACAAGAGTAAGGAAGCCCTTCCCGTCGCGCCCGTAAATGAAATCCGGCTTGAGTATAGTCACATCAAGCCCCGATGCCATGAAGACCTCGTCAGCCATTTTTTTCGTTATTCCGTAATCGCTTTTCCTTTCCGCGAGCGTGGCTACGCTGCTGGCCACGACAAGCCGCTTCACGCCGTTCGCCTTGCAGGCTTCCGCCAGATTCTTCGCGCCTCCGACGTGAACGTCACAGTTTTCCTTGTATGTGGACGCGCCAAGAGCGGCCACGAGGTGGATGACTGCGTCAACGTCCCTGGTAGCTGCAAACAGGGAATCCTTGTCCGTTATGTCACCCTCGACAAGCTCGCATCCTTCCAGGCCTCTTGCATCGCTCGTCTTCCTCACCAGACATCTTATGCTGCTCCTTGGGTTCAGATGGCGGACAAGATTCCTTCCAACAAATCCACTGGCGCCTGTAATCAGGATCATGAAGTATGTTATATTTTTGCATTTTTTAAATTCAATCGGCATAAAGTATATCGGGCGTTCTCATGAAATTCAACACGACAAACCCGGCCACAGAGCAGGTCATAGCCGAATACGAAATAATGGACAGGACAGCTGTAGATGAAAAAGTGGCACGCGCGCGAAAAGCATTTGAGAGCTGGAAGGAGACTGACATAGGCGAGCGGACGCGGCTCGCCAGAAAGCTTGGCAGAATGCTGATGAAAAAGAAGCAGCAGCTGGCAGAGTCCATAACAGAGGAGATGGGAAAGCCCGTCAGGCAGTCGCTTTCCGAGGTGGAAAAGTGCGCTTCCATATGCGAATATTTTTCACGCAACGCCAAGAAATTCCTCAGGGATGAGCATGTCAAGACTGAATTCGCCAAGAGCTACGTCTCATTCCAGTCGCTTGGTGTTGTGGGCTCCATCATGCCATGGAATTTTCCCGCATCGCAAATCATCAGGTTTGCTGTCCCTTCCATGATCGCCGGAAATGTCCAGATTGTCAAGCCCTCCAGCACGACGCCGAACTCTGGCGGACTGCTGATCGAACAGCTTTTCAAGGACTGCAAATTTCCTGAAGACGTCTTCCAGGCCGTCATTGGCAACCCGACAACAGGCACCGCGCTTGTTGAATCAAAAGTAAATGCCGTGTCGCTGACGGGCAGCACGGAGGCGGGTTCCAAGGTAGCGCAGCTGGCCATGAAGGACCTCAAGAAGGTCGTCCTCGAGCTTGGCGGGAGCGACCCGTTCATCGTGCTGGGAGACGCTGACATGGACAAGGCCATAGAAGGCGCGATAGCCGGCAGATTCATGAATTGCGGCCAGTCGTGCACGGCTGCGAAGAGATTCATAGTCCTGAGGGAAATATCCGGCATTTTCACGGAAAAATTCATCGAAAGAACAAAAGGGCTGAAGGTGGGCGACCCGGCTGACATGAGCACGGACATGGGGCCTCTTGTCAGGGAAGAGCAGAGGAAGAAAATAGAGGAGCAGCTTGCGGCTTCAATAAACCAGGGCGCAAAGCTGTTGCTGGGCGGAAAAAGGATGCCGGGCAGCGGCTATTTCTTTGAGCCGACTGCCATCTCAGCAACGAATGACATGACAGCGTGCAGGGAGGAGGCTTTCGGCCCGCTCGCGCCGATAATAACCGCCGGGAGCGAAGAAGAGGCAATAAGGATAGCGAACGACACGGAATACGGGCTGGGCGCGTCCATATGGACAAGCGACAGGGAAAGAGGCGAGCAAATGGCGAAGAAAATAAATGCCGGGTGCGTTTTCGTGAACAAGAATGTGCGCTCTGACATACGTCTGCCTTTTGGCGGCACCAGGAAGAG
>JAGVVU010000008.1:0-711 GCA_018304605.1 Candidatus Aenigmatarchaeota archaeon
GCTGGGTTTGTGTCTTCGACCCAGAGGGTGATGATGTTTATGTCAATTCTGACGGGCAGGGCACGAAAGCAGAGTTCCATGAAAGGCGCCGTGAGCATTGGCTCGCTCTTCAGGATTCGCTTGTGATGAAAGCCGACGACACGGCGAAAATCGGGGCAAGAATACGGGCAATGTTCGACGTTGTCGAAAGGAGCGGGCGCGTTGACGAGGAGATGTTCGAAAGATATGCAGATGAACTTTCACGAAAATACGGCTTCGCATATGTCGCCGAGCAACATGACGTCGGCAGCAGGCTGCGGGGATGGGCACCGGGCGAGACGGCAATCAATGTCGGCGGCTCCGCTGTCAGCACTATTGACGGGAAAAGGCTCGCGAGCCTTCCTGCTCCGCGGGCCGGGAATTATCTCGTAGCTGCGCGCGGGCGTCCTACGCCAAGGTCGAACGGGATAACGGACCAGAGGGCCGCGATGATTTCCATGCTCGGCGAAAGATGGCATGAAACGCCAGAGGGAAAATACTTCCTTGAATTCCTTTCAGAGCCTTCGACGTGCTTTTATCCCGCTTTCATGGAGCTCCTTGGAAGCGGCGTTGCAACAGCGGTATTCCATAACAGCGGCGGAGCTTTTGACGGAAAGCTTGCAAAGCCGCTCGCAAAGCACGGACTTTACGCGCTGATCGAAGGCTTGTTTGAGCCGGACTCGAGGGCGCTCC
>JAGVVU010000008.1:758-12450 GCA_018304605.1 Candidatus Aenigmatarchaeota archaeon
CCGGAAAAATGTTATGCAAAATGGCCGATGGGCACCGAGGCGTTCGTGACCACAAATGAACCTCAGAAGGCAATACGAGTGTTCGCAAAGTACGGGCTGGAGGCAAAAGTGGCCGGAATGGTTGAGCATGCGTACGCAGGAAGAACAGGCGTGGAGCTTGCAGACGTAAGGGCTTCCAGCGGCGGAAATGTTTACTTTCCCGGGAAATAGACCTGGTTTATAAGCTTTGGTCTTTTATTCTGGAGCATGATCCGATTAGTCGCTTGGGACTGGAACGGGACCTTGCTGGCAGATACGCAAGCTTGCATGGATGCCGGCAACCATGTCATCAGAGCATACGGCGGTGTTCCTCTTCCTAGGGGGCGATACGCAGCAGAATTTGATTTTCCTTCTGTAGAATTTTATCTTGAATGCGCCTGAAACTGCCGCCTTTAGGCGGCATGTATTAGAGGCGCATTCGGGATCCCATGTTCAAAACAAACCCACACCTTTAGGTGTGGGTGTGTGGGTATATCAGAACATGTGATTGCAGACAGGGTTGTGATAGGGAAGCTCTTAATTCTGGAGTTCAAGAAGCATTTCATGAGTTTTATGAACCAAGGGCTTCACAATGTCGTACTAGACGGGGAGTGCGGGAAGTTTTGGCGTGGCTGCGGGAGAGATCTGTTCCATCTGCCATTCTAAGCAATCACATGACAGAAGCCATTGCTGCCCAGCTGGAGAGATTGGATCTAACAAAATATTTCGGACAAATATTGGCAAATACTGAACTTGGAGCTACTGTATCGGGAAATAATAAAATCGAGAGAATGAGGGACTACTTGGCTGGGACACAGTTTGATCCTTCAGGAACAATTATTGTCGGAGACTCTCCTGAAGATATCGAAATTGGCAAGACATTGGGCATGCGGACTGTGGCAATCGGAGACGGTTATTTCTCCACACCTAGACTTAGGGCAAGCAAGCCTGATTATCTTATCTTAGATTCATTGAAAACGCACGACTTCAGTCGTGCGATGTGGGAAAAGCTTTGCTTTTCCTGCACAGAAAGACTTTCAGTCTTTCTTGTGAAACCAGGTATACAAAGAAGATGTGATAGGCAGCCTAAGAGAATTGATTAGAATTTTTGAGGATTGCTAAAGCATCCTTAATTTGCCTGCGTCAAAATAATATATATTTTCCATCTTGTAGCCGAACGGGCTGCCTTTGGCCTGAATGTGCGGCTCGAATGTGAAGAGCCCGGCATCCGAAAGCTTACTTCTGTTGCCTTTTTCTATGTAAACCCTGTCGCCCATGTCCTTCTCAATGCTGTGGCCCAAATTACCCCTGAAATCGAGGTTCGAGTAGCCCATGCCGCCTATTGCAGCGTTCATGGCTGTATGAAGCTCTTCGAATGTCATTGAAGGACAAGCCAATGACATGAGCATTTTATGCAGAAATTTTTCCGCACGGATGCCGCTGAAAAGCCCGTGTGTTTTTCCATCTGGAACTTCGGCTTCGCCCCGCACTATAACGAAAGACCTGGCAAGGTCGCCCCAGTAAGAATCTATATCGGGACTTAGGTCTACCGTGACTAAATCATTTGGTTTTACGGCTTCAGAAGACGAGGCGTAATCCCTGCCGGAAACTGACAGGGCGGTTCTTTCGCCCACAAGCACCAATGTCCCGACACCATGGTACCAGAAAGACGATACGCCGCTGGCACGCATGAAATCGTCAGAAGCATGCGCTATGTCCTGCTCAGTCACGCCTTCCCTGATGTAGCTTCGCAGGTATTTCATTGTGCGCTTCGCAATTCTCTGGACTTCCTGATATTTTTCCAACTCATCAGAATCCATAGTAGAAAGATAAAACTAGAGTTTTTATATCCCGATTTTTATCTTGTTCAGGTTTTCAGGCGTTAGTTCTACTAGCTCGCCTTTTTCCAGCCCGTACAATTCAACCAACTCTTTTGGCAGGGTGATTACAAGGCTCTGGCCAACTGTCCGCACTTTTACTTTTATGCCATTTTTCTTAAGCACTTCCAGCTTGCTTATTTTTAGCGAGTCCTCTGGATGTATGTATTCCTTTTTGCATTTCTTGCAGATCCATCCTCTTACTTCGTACCCTTTATAGTTTACAGTGCTTTTGCTAGCCATTCCGCCGCATTCACAAGGTATTTCTTCCCATTTGTTAATGTCCACCTGTTTTGCCGACATGTATAATCCTCCAAAACTCGCCCTGATTGAATTCAACCAAGGCCGCAACAACCCTCATTTCCTTGTTTTTCCTGAAAAGACATTTTTCAATTATGTTCTTTGACCTTTTGCTACCCGAACAATCATAACCCTGTTCGAGAATCTCCTTTACCCGCCACAGATCCAAGCTGAGCTCGTCCATTTCGTGCTGTGCGTCTCTGGTAGGTATGAGCGGCTTCTCTTGGAACAAAGGATAATCATACATTAATATCTAAGCTTATATATCTTTCTAGAAATATTTAAAGATATTTTGAGATATCTTTAACCTCTAAAAGTGATTTTATACTTCTATAACCTACACTGCAACATATATGTCCTGCCGTCGAAATCATTTATATATCGCAAGGAAGAAAGAATAGCATTCAACACGCCTGGACAGCGTGTTAGAAACAAACTTCTTCAAAAGAAGTTTGACCAAGAAAATATTACCTTCAGCAAATCTGGACAATTTGCTTTGGTGACATGAACTTTGAATTTGGACAAATTGGACAACTTAGTCTTTGGACTGTTTCTAAGTTAAGGATATAATGCAAACGCTGTTTAAAGGCAATTTCGCTTGCCCAACATATGCGTTGCAGAATATAAAACATGCATAAAATACACTTGAGAGGGTGAAAAAATGTCCGATTCGTTCAGTAACGTAGCAGATTTTGAAATGCACAAGGCACGCATACTTGTAGTTGGCTGCGGAGGCGGCGGCTGTAATACCATCAACGCGCTGTCGCGCAAGGGAATAAACGGCGCAAACACGCTGGCAATCAATACCGATGCAAAGCATCTGGCTGTGACGCAGGCGGACAAAAGGATACTTATTGGAAAGTCGCTTACAAGGGGCCTAGGAGCCGGCGGCTATCCTGAGATAGGCAAGAATGCCGCCCTAGAAAGCAAGAACGAGATTCGCGAGGTGATGAAGGAATCCGACCTCGTCTTCGTGACGTGCGGCCTTGGAGGCGGGACAGGAACGGGAGCTGCGCCCGTTATCGCTTCGCTTGCCAGGGAAATTGGCGCAATTGTTATTTCTGTAGTGACTCTGCCTTTCAAGCTGGAAGGAGCCAGGATCAACAAAGCAGAGGCAGGTCTTGGCGTGCTGAGGCAGAGCTGCGACACGGTAATAGCCATAGAGAACGAAAGGCTTCTGAAATTAGCCGGCAACAAGCCGCTGAAAGAGGCATTCGGCCTTGCAGATGACCTGATTGCCACGATGATTAAGGGCATAACAGAGACGATATCAGAGCCGTCCTTGGTCAATTTGGACTACGCGGACGTCAAGACAATAATGCGTTCGGGAGGCGTGGCTGCCATAGGCGTGGGCAGCTCGGAAAGCCCGACACGCGCAAGAGACGCGGTGACAGCGGCGCTGAACCATCCGCTTATCGACGTAGACTATCATGGCGCCACAGGCGCTATGATACAGGTAATCGGCGGGAACGACATGAAGATGGAGGAGATCAACGCGATAGGCGAGGCCGTCCAGGGCATGCTTGACCCGTCGGCGCAGGTCATGTGGGGCGCCCGCATAAGCCCGGATTTTGACGGCAAGATCCAGGTGATAACGATAGTGACCGGAGTGAGGAGTCCGTACATAATGGGACGGACCAAGGAAGACCCGGAAAAGCTGTCCGAGGACGAATTCGGGATACCCGTCATAGGCACGAAGAAGCCGCCTGCACAGGACAAGCCCACAAGATTCAGCTTCGGCAAAAAGTAGGATATTGAAGCAAGCGCATTGTTTGGGATGCAAGAATGAACGAAATTCGTTCCTGCATAGCATTTGTAAAAACAAATGCTTGTGTTGCGCTTTGCTCGAACCAGCCGGCTTCATAGGGAGGCTGGGTTGGCAAGGAACCGTTTTCCCTAATCCTGACCACACCCCAAAGATAGGCAGCTGCTTGTGTTGCGCTCTCTGCGCTATGAGGCAGCTGCCGACTCTTTCTTTTAAACTTTTTTCTTTTTCAAAGAAAAAAGTTTAATCAAAATCTGCAAAGAGCAAAGCTCTTTGAGATGCCAGAAAGCTTCGCTTCCTGAGCAAGAAAATATTTCCAAGGCTCACCGGAATACCCAATACTTGAAAACCGTCCTATATGAAATTCTAAATCGCTTTTAAGCATTAATCGCCAATCTATTCCAATGAAGATAACGGAGGAGACCGTGAAGCACGTCGCCCAGATAGCGCGGCTCCACCTCACTGCTTCTGAGTGCAGGCACTTTCAGAAGGACCTGACGGAGATACTTGCCGCGTTCAGGACGCTGGACGAAGCGCCGACTGCGGAACCTTCCTTCCAGCCGGTTCCGATGGAGAACGTGATGAGGGAGGACATAATAGAGGAGCCGCTCCCGCGGGAAGTTGCGATGAAGAACACGAAGCACAAGGAAAAAGGCTTCTTCAAGGGGCCGAAGGCGATATGAGAAATGAAATATGAAAAACCCATAAATCTTGATAATGGCATCAGCGAGAGAAGAATCGGGGATGATGAAATCGCTGGCAGATGCGTCCCCGATTACCGCGACGGGGTCATCGTTTCAGCTGTTTATTATTCGGGCATCGAGGTTCAACGCCGCGGCAAAAGATTCTTCCCGGAAAGAAATGACGGACGAAGCCATCCCCTTCAGTGAGCGTTATGAACAAGTACGATTTATCTGTGACAGAATTCCTACGGCAGTCGCACTCAGGCAACATTGACTACAACGATTTCATAATAAATTATCTCGAGGCGCTGAAGGAGTTCGATAAGAAGCTGCGCCTGATGCAGTGCATAAACGAGAAGACAATCAGGCCTTCTTCTGACTTGTACGGGCTTCCCGTGACCGTCAAGGACAACATATGCACCGCAGGCATGCAGTCAAGCGCAGGCTCGAAGATATTACAGGGCTACGTTCCGCCGTTTGACGCGACGTCAGTGGCAAGGATAAAGGATGCGGGCGGTTTCATCGCCGGCAAGAGCAACCAGGACGAGTTCGGGTTCGGGACATTTTCTACCAATTCTGCATACGGAATACCGAAGAACCCGCACGATCCCGAGCGCAGCTGCGGCGGCTCTTCTGGAGGAGCTGCAGGCGTTATAGCTGCTGTCCCTTTCCCGCAGATTGCGCTATGCGAGAGCACAGGCGGCTCGATAAGCTCCCCTGCCGCATTCTGCAACGTGACTGGACTGACGCCTACTTACGGGCTTGTCTCACGCTACGGCCTTATCGACTATGCCAACAGCCTGGACAAGATCGGGCTGATTGCAAAGCGAGTTGAAGACATCGTCCTCGGGCTTTCCATAATAGCCGGGCACGACAAAAGAGATTCAACAAGCCTGAACGTCCAGCAAAAACAATATAAAATAAATTCCAGCTTGAGGGGCGTAAGAATCGCGGTGCCGAAAGAATATTTCGAAAACCTTGACGAGAGCGTGGAAAAATCAGTATGGGCTGCGATAAAGCTTCTCGAATCGAACGGGGCAAGCTACCAGGAGGTCAGCCTGCCCACGACCAAGTATGCATTAGCTTCTTATTACATAATCGCGACGAGCGAAGCGTCCACCAATCTGGCGAAGATGTGTGGAATGAGGTACGGACTTCACAAGCCCCTCGAAGGGAATTTCAACCAGTATTTCTCTGCCGTACGCACGGAGGGCTTCGGCGAGGAAGCGAAGCGGCGAATCATACTCGGCACGTTCGCGAGGATGTCCGGCTATCGCGAGCAATATTACATGAAGGCGATGAGAGTAAGGACACTCATAACGCAGGATTTCAAGAAAATATTCGCGAAGCACGACGTGATAGCGGCGCCGACGATGCCGACCCCTGCGCCGCGCTTCGCTGAAATCGAGAAAATGTCTGCGCTGCAGAACTACCAGATGGACGTGCTCACTGTTCCGCCAAACCACTCTGGCATTCCGCACATCTCAGTGCCGTGCGGAGACTTTATCGGGCTCCACCTTCTCGGCGACCATCTCCAGGAAGAGAAAATACTTGGAGTGGCTGCAGCATACGAGGGACTGAGAAAATGAAAACAAAATTCAAGGAAGGAAAAATCATCGAGATTTTCTATGTTGAAAAGAGGGGAAAGAAAATACCAGTCATAATTAGATATCCGAAGAAGAGCGACGTAAATGGAATCTGGAAGTTCTACAATAAGGTGATAAAAGAAACAGAATTTCTATCCCGTATTACGCCTGTTTCGCTAAAGGATGAGAAGAAATGGGTTGCCAATGCAATTAAATCGATGAAAAAAGGAAATTCCGCATACATTATAATTGAGTCGGATGGCAAGATTGTAGGGTCTTCCACAGTAGAGAGGAAATCGGAAGAAGTCCACAAGCATGTCGGCGGCTTCGGGATTGCTATTCTTCAAGAGTATACTGGAATCGGTCTTGGCCGAAGGCTTATGGAACTAATTGAAAAGGAAGCAAAAAACATGGAGCTTGAAATAATCCAGCTTTCTGTCTACGGAAAAAACAAAGTCGCCCACGGACTTTACAAAAAGACGGGTTTCATAGAGGCGGGCAAGATACCAAAACTCATCAAAAGAAAAAACAGCTATGACGACGACATAATCATGTACAAGGCGCTGAAAAAATGACAATAGGTGATAAATATTAAGATTGGACTGGAAATTCACGTTCAGTTGACCACGCAGACGAAGCTGTTCTGCGGATGCCCAAATCGCTTTGTCGGCGAGCCTAACACTCAGGTCTGCGACTACTGCATCGGTCTTCCAGGCACGAAGCCCCGCGTCAACAGAGCTGCATTGGACTTTGCGATCCTGATAGGGACAGCTCTTGACTGCAAAATAAGCAGCCCGACTTTCTTCTCGCGAAAATCATATTTCTATCCAGACATGGGGAAGAACTTCCAGATCACGCAGTATGAAGTGCCCATCGCTTACGGAGGAAAGGTGAAGCTTGGATTGAAGCAGATAAACATAACAAGAATACAGCTCGAGGAGGATCCTGCAAGGATAGTCCACTCCGGCGGAATGATGGGCTCGGGCTACGTCCTTGTCGATTACAACCGCTCGGGCGTTCCGCTGTGCGAGATCGTGACTGACCCTGATTTCGAGTCGCCAAAGGAAGCGCGCGAGTTTTTGCAGAAGCTTTCCAGCATCCTCGAGTATCTGGGCGTATACGACCCAAACGTCGAAGGGTCGATGCGCGTTGACGCCAACATATCGCTCGGGCCCTCGCGTGTCGAGATAAAGAACATCACCGGATTCAAGGACGTTGAAAAGGCGCTCAACTACGAGGTTGTCAGGCAGAAGAACATGCTGCGCAGGAACCAGAAGATAGTCCGCGAGACGCGCGGATGGGATGACGTGGCCGGCGTGACGCGCTCCCAAAGGACAAAGGAGGAGGAGGAGGACTACGGTTATATTTTCGAAGGAGACCTTCCAAAGTTCACGTTCACTGCAGACAAGCTAGAGAAGCTCCGCGGAATGATACCAGAGCTTCCCGACCAGAAAGTCAAGCGGTATGTGAAGGAAAAGGTGCCCGAGGAGCTGGCTGTTTCAATCGTCTCCGAGCCCGACCTTGCGGAGGCGTTCGAGAAGGCTTCGCAGCGCGTTGACAGGCAGCTCGCGGCAAAGTGGTTCGCAGGCGAGATAAAGAAGACGCTCAACTTCAACAGCATCCGATGGAAGGAGAGCAAGCTGGGCGTTGACGGGGTGACCAAGCTGCTCGAGATGCTGCAAAAGAAGGTGCTCACTGACCACAGCGCTGAAATGCTCTTGAGGGAAATGGCTGTCAAGCAGGTCAATCCGGAAGAGAACGTGCAGGCGCGCATATACGACGAGGATTCCATCAACGACGCCATACAGGAAGTCCTCGGCACGAACACAAAAGCGGTGCTCGACTACAAGTCAGGGAAGCAGGAAGCCTTCAACTTCCTCGTCGGACAGGTCATGCGCAGGACGCAGGGGCGCGGAGACCCTGACACTATACGGAAACTTCTGAAGAAGCTGATATGAATGGAGTGAGCTCGGAGGGATTCGAACCCCCGACCTTCTGGTCCGAAGCATCGCCGCAACCTTTTGGATTGCTCAGACGCTCTATTTGCCCAGCCCTTTCTTTTTCAAAGAACCACCAAGCTAAGCTACGAGCCCGCTAAGCTACGAGCCCATACGTTAACTTTATTCGGTAGACTTAAAAGTTGAAATTATCATATATGCAGGTGGAAGAAAATATCATAGACTCTGCATTCAAGGAAATCGGTGGCATCGTAAAGACTGCAATTGCCAGGCCGATAAAAATATGCATGGTTTGCAGCCCCGGCATGGGAGGGTCGGGTATAATGGGATCTGCGGTCGCCTCGGACCTGGCCGCCCGCGGGCATGAGGTGCATCTTATTTCTTACAAGAAACCGTTCCGCCTTGATAACAAAAAAGTCAGGACACATTTCATACCCCTGAGGGACTATCAGGTCCTGGAGCATTTTCCCATTGTCATGAGCACTGCCTCAAAAATTTATGATGTCGTGAAAAAACACCAGATGGAAATAATAAATGTCCATTATGCGATACCGTACTCTACAGCATCCTATCTTGCCCGTGAAATGTTCAAGTCGGAGAATGTCAAGATACCGATAATAACCACGGTGCACGGTACTGATGTCCATACGATAGGCCAGAAAAAGGAGCTAAAGGACATAGTGAGATTCACGCTCAAGAGCAGCGACGGAATAACTACAGTATGCCAATATCTTGCGGACCAGATAAAGAAAAAATTTGACATAGAAAACAATGTTAAAGTAATACACAATTACGTTGACACAGAACGCTTCAAGAAGACCGAAAACCCCAGACTCAAGAGGAGGCTCGGGGGCGGCAAGAAAATAATACTACATGCCTCGAATTTCAGAACCATCAAGAATGTCGATCACATAATAGATGTCTTCAGGAAACTGGCACGCTCAGTCCCATGCAGGCTCGTTCTCGTAGGCGACGGGCCTGAAAAACAGAATATAAGAAGAAAAGTTTCAAGATGCGGACTTTCCAAGGACGTCATATTCGTGAGCTCACAGAAAGGAATGGAAAAATTCTATTCTGTCGCGGACATTTTTCTTCTATCTTCCATCAGAGAGGGCTTACCCCTTTCAGTACTGGAAGCCATGTCCAGTTCGCTTCCTGTCGTATCCACAAAAGTCGGCGGCATACCAGAAGCAGTGGACGACAACAGAACCGGATACCTTGCGAGATTCGGCGACAGCGAAAGGATGGTGGATAAGCTGCATAACCTTCTGAGCGATGACAAAAAAAGGGACAGGATGGGAAAAGCAGGGAGGAAAAAAGTCCTGAGGAAGTTCACGGCAGAGAAAATAATACCGCAGTATGAAAGCTATTACAGGAAGATAATGCTGAGCTAACGTTTTTTGATAAATTTGCCACCTGAATATATATTCTGGTTCTGTTGAGGCCGGGTAGGCGGATTCTTCAAGAAGCAAAAGAGGATGCGATATACATCACAGGAAAATTTGTGGGAAAAAGGGAAGCCGCATGAGCTCGATATGCAGCATTTACAACCGACTAAAGAAACAGCACCCCCATGTCAATAGTGGGTGGTGGCCGGTTTCGGGAAAGTTCAAACCTGTGCAGCTGGAGATAGTTGTCGGCGCGTTCCTGACGCAGAACACGAACTGGAGGAATGTGGAAAAAGCGCTCGGCAATTTGATTAATGAAGAGAAAACTACTGCGGCGACTATCGCTTCCACCCCGCTCATTACGCTTCAGCGTATCATAAAGCCTTCCGGATTCTACAGGCAGAAGGCGAAGCGGCTCCGCGACCTGTGCAGGCTCATTTCTGAATTTGACGGCTTTTACGGGAATGTCACGCGCGGACAGCTTCTTGGCATCACTGGAATCGGGCGCGAGACTGCCGACTCGATACTGCTTTACGCGTGCAACAGGCCTTATTTCGTCGTGGATGCTTACACAAAGCGGCTCCTTCTGAGGGAAAAGATTATAGCAGGAAAAGAGAAATACGACGAGATAAGAGAAATGTTCGAGAAGAGCCTTCCAAAAAAAGTCAACTTATACAAGGAATTCCACGCGCTCATCGTCGAGAACGAGAAGAAAATCAGGAAGAACAGCAATGATTCTGTCTGATGCCTAGGGCTCGTTCGTAGGATCAGAACATACCCTAAAGCCCTCGTCCAAGCTGTCCAGCAGTTTCATATCACTTTCTTTTATTGAAAAATCGAAGATGCCTGCGTTTTCCTTTATTCTCTCCGCATGCACTGATTTGGGTATTACTATGATGCCATGTTGCAAAGCCCAGGTTCACAGATGGAACGGCTTTGGACTTGTCCATCAGCTGCTTGAGATGCTTTATCGTAAAATTGTTCACACCTATTTATCACCTAAGGCACAACAAGCTTGACGTAATCCGCGCGCTTGTTCTTCCTGATGTCCGTCATGAAGCTGGTAATCTGCCCCGCCGAGCCGTGCAGCACGAAAAGCTCCAGGCACTTGTCGTGGCAGAGATTGCTGTGCACCTGCGTGCTGATTATGTCCTCGTACTTGTGCTTCGTCTTGATGAAAGCATTCTCATAGTGCTTGTCATGCATCATTATCAGCACGCATTCGGCATGCCCCTTCAGCCGCTCCTTCTCCTTCAGGTCGTCTAGAAGCAGCCTGACGCCAGACCTGATGGCTTCCGAGCGGCCTGAGAAGCCTTCAAGAGAATCTACCTCCTTTAGCAGGCCTTCACTCAGCGACATGCTGATTATTTTTGCCATAAGATCACTTATTAAATTTGGATGCGAGAATTTAAATAAGTTATTAACAATCAGGGTTAAATTTAATAACATTCTATCTATTTTTATGTCAGACCCGGTAACGATGTCGCTTCTTAGCGTAGTCTTGGTCAGCATAGTATCGTTCGCGGGGGTCCTCACGCTTGTCTTGAAGGACGTGACGATAAGGAAATTCCTGCTGTATTTCGTTGCATTTTCAGCAGGTGCGCTGTTCGGCGACGCTTTCATACACCTCCTGCCTGAGGTGACAAGGGCCGGATTCACGACCAACATATCTCTGTACATACTTTCGGGCGTGATAGTTTCTTTTCTTGTCGAGAAGGGCGTGCACTGGCGCCACTGCCACATACCAGCTTCCAAGAAACATCCCCACACATTCGCCTACATGAACCTTTTCGGCGATGCCGTGCACAATTTCATCGACGGGCTGATAATAGCCGCGTCGTACCTGGTCAGCGTGCCCATTGGCATAGCCACGACTATAGCGGTGGTCTTCCACGAGATACCGCAGGAAATAGGGGATTTCGGCGTGCTGCTCCAAGGCGGCTTCAGCAAAAACAAGGCTCTCATGCTCAATTTCCTTACGGCTGCGACTGCCATAGCAGGCGCCCTCATTGCGCTTGCAATGAGCAGCCACATAGAAGGGTCGATAATCTTCCTGGCTTCGTTCGCGGCGGGCGGATTCATATACATAGCCGGCGCAGACCTGATACCTGAGCTTC
>JAGVVU010000008.1:12511-20809 GCA_018304605.1 Candidatus Aenigmatarchaeota archaeon
CTGAGCTTCACAAGCGCTTCAGCGTGCGGAGCTCAATAGGACAGATAATAGCGCTGCTCCTTGGCATGGGCGCGATGTACCTTCTGATTTTCCTTGAATAATGATATTAAAATCTTTCTTCTCAAGCACTTGTATCTGCTCCCGTAGTCTAGCCCGGTCAAACCGAGCCGATAGGATAGCGGCCTCTCACAACCCTTTTTGCTCGCGCAAAAAGCGTTGCAAGCAAGAACTATATTCTTGCTGCACAGCATGAAATATCATGCTTGTGACGGAAAGCTAAAACTTTTCCGAGGTTAGAGAACGCCGCGGACTCGGGTTCAAATCCCGACGGGAGCACTCTTCTCTTTGATTTTTATTTACCCCTACTTTTTGTTAAAAATAGATAACTTTATATATAAGTAGGGGTAAAATACTAGGAGATGAATATGGCAACCATACGAAAAAGAAATATCGGGAACACAGAGTTCTATTATCTTCAACACAGCATGAAGATAAACGGGAAAGTCGTGAAAAAAGAGAAGTATCTGGGGAAAAAAGTACCGAAAAACATAGATGAAATCAAGAAACATTTTATGAATGAAATATACAAGGAAAAATGGCACAAAAAGCTTGATGAGATAAGGACTAACTTTAGAAAATATATGCAAAAACTGCCGGAAGAAATACGCGAAAAATATATAGAGCAGTTCATGATAAAATTTACATATAACACAAACAGAATTGAGGGCGGATCGCTGACGTTTAAAGATACGTCAAAATTGCTCCATGACAATATTGCGCCGTCCGACAGGCCTGTCAAGGATATCAAGGAAGCCGAAAACCACCGCAACCTTTTCTATACCATGCTGAAATACAAAAAAGATATCAGTCTTGGAACTGTCCTGGAATGGCATCATAATCTGTTCAAGGAAACAAAACCTGGAATAGCCGGAAAGATCCGAAATTATCAAGTAGGTATAAGCGGAACAGATGTGGAATTGCCATCACCGGTCGAACTCAATGCAATGCTGAAGGAATTCTTCAGCTGGTATAATAGCAACAGGAAAAAATTGCACCCCGTGGAATTAGCTGCATTAGTTCATTACAGGTTTGTCTCAATACATCCATTCGGCGACGGGAACGGCAGAATAAGCAGAATTTTAATGAATTTTATCTTGCATAAACATGGATTTCCAATGCTGGATATAAGTTATAAAAATAGAGACAGATACTATACTGCTCTGGAACGTTCCCAGAAGAGTAAAAACGAAAACATATTTGTCCAGCACATAATGAAACGGTATATCAAAGATTACAAGAAATACATAGCCAGACAAAAATGAAATAAACAGACAACTATATGAAGTTTCAGGCCAGTAGCAAGAGTTTATCTATACAAATTTGGCGGCACTCAGTCAGGCACAGGCAAGGTTTTTGCAATTGCCCTGAAAAAAACGTATTGCACCTGAATGATCTCCATTTTTTATGGATAGTTCTGCAGCTTCATGAGCTAATTTAACGGCATACTTATCTGATTCAGAAAATCCTCCGAGAATATGTCCTTTTGAGTAAATTTTTATCGCACGTTCGTAGTGCAGATTCGTACAAGCCAGCCACTGCCTTCTTTTTGTTTTCCCACATTAATACACCCTACTTCAAATTCTATTCCATTGCGATTTACAATATTGTGAAATGTTTTAATCTATTAAAACACGCCAAGAATTTAATACTTCATGGTCGTTATTCCAGCTGAAAAGTGGGCGCCTGTTTTTTCATTCTGGGGTCGCCGGGACCACTTCTATTCAACTTAACTTCCCCAGCAGGGAACAGATTTTTTGTCTTGATTATAGCGGTGAAAATTGCCCTAGAACCGCAAAGCATATAAAGTTGGAAAGTAATACATTCTTACGAGGTGGTTGCATGCCAGAAGTGACTAAGATGACGTCGAAGGGACAGGTTGTTATACCAGCTGGGATAAGGGACGAGCTTGAGCTTGGCGAGGGAACGCAGATGGTTGTCAGCAGGATGGGAGACTTGGTGCTGATGAAAAAGATATCCATCACCGACCCAAAGAAAGAATTCAGGGAACTGACAAGATTCGGCAGCGCATTTGCGAGGAAAAAGGGCATCAGAAACGAGAATGACGTGGCAAAAAGAATCCAGAAAGGCAGGGAGTAACGCATGATTAAGGCCGTTTTCGATACGAATATTTTTGTGTCGTCGATTTTCTGGGAAAAAGGCAACCCGCACAGAGCAGTTGAATTTGCGTTGGAAAAGAAGGTCAGGGTATTTACATCCGTGGAGATTCTGCAAGAACTGGAACGTGTATTACGGCGGGATTTCGAAGAGCCTGACGAAATGATACAGAGACAGATAGGATTGATAGTTGAATACTCCGATATTGTTGCGGTCAACAGGAAAGTCGATGCCGTCAAATCAGACCCAGAAGACAACAAGATACTTGCATGCGCCGTTTCGTGCGATGCAGATTATATTGTTTCTGGCGACAGGCATCTGCTTGAATTAAAGGAGTATGAGAGCGTTAAGATTGTCACGGCGAAACAGTTTGTTGATATCGTAGAAAAAAGCACAAAGAATTAAATCCAGCCAGTATACACGAAAAACAGGGCATAGCGTTTAAGCTTGATATAACGACGGGAGCACTTATGAACCAGCGGGAAGTATGGGAAAACATAGCCCGGGACTGGAATGACTACAGGAAAGTCCCGCCGGAAGAGGCTGCTGAATTCCTGGCGAACAAGTCGGGACTGGTTCTTGACCTCGGCTGCGGATCCGGCAGGAATTTCATCTTGAATGCGCCTGAAACTGCCGCCTTTAGGCGGCATGTATTAGAGGCGCATTCGGGATCCCATGTTCAAAACAAACCCACACCTTTAGGTGAAAGGAAAGGGGACTGGATGTGCATCTCGCGGCTTCTGATGCCATCGCGCTTCCCTTCAAGGATGATTCGTTCGACGCTATTCTTGCATTCAACCTCCTGCCGTCTGTAAAATTCAACAGGCACAAAAGAGTCCTTGAGGAGATCAGGCGCGTTTCCAGGAACAAGGCTGCCGTGTTCATTTCCGTCTGGAACCGCGACCAGCCGCGCTTCCATGGAGCGAAGCGCGAGTCCTTCGTACCGTGGAAAGCCGGGGGAAAAGAGTACCGGAGATATTATTACCTCTATTCGAAGGGCGAATTCCAGGCACTGCTCAAGAAGTATTTCAAAAACGTGAAAGTTTTCGGCGGCAGGGAGAAGGCATTTAAAAAGTACTCGAAGAATATTATTGCCATCGCGAGGGTAGCCAAGCATGGTCAAAGGCGCAAGTAGGCTTTCTTTAACCAAAGAAGGTTTAGGCGAAGCTTAGGCGAAGCTCAGATGAGGATAGGCGCAAAGACAAAAGACGTTCAAAGAACGCCGGTCAATTTTGCGTCAGTCTGTATGACCAGCTTTTAAGAAACCTTGTCGGTTAGTCCGTTCGGCGGTTCAAATCCGCCCTCTCGCATAAGCCTTTCTTCTTTTAGAAAAAGAAGAAACCCTTAAGGGAAAGAAGAAAAATATTACAATGAGGCGAAGCATGAAACTATTCTACGCAGTTGTGACGGACCTGTTCTTCATCGGGAAGATTGGGAGCTTCACGAAAGCCGTGAACTCAAAAGTTGTCTTCATGGACAGCTACGAGCACCTTCTTGAGGCGATAGAGGACAGGAAGCCTGAAGCGGTCCTGGTCGATCTTGCCAGCTTCCTCACGCTCGCGCACATCGAGACCATCAAGAAAAAATACGACATCAGGGTCATAGGATACCTGCCTCATGTCCATGCCGACCTGAAAAACCAGGCAGAAAAAGTCTGCGATTCTGTAATGACGCAAGGAGAGTTCTCGAACAACCTCGTGAAGATTCTTGGATGACATCTGCAACCTGCAGAAAAGTATTTTATTCGCCAAGAAAATATGCTTGCAATGAAGAATCTTATTATCCTGCTCGCTCTTGCGGGCTCTGCAGGAATTTTCGCAGCCTATACCGACTTCACCAATAGCCGTGATTCCGACAGCAACGCTTCTCCTGCATCCAAAATATGCGAGGACTTCTCGAAGCTTGCCAGGCAGGGCGCCGAGGAGATCATAAAATCAGAATGCGCCAAATATTACGGGAAAAACTGTGCGCAAGACAGCGAATGCGGGTCTTTCCCGTGCTCAAACGGCGAGTGCCTCATAAAGCCGTGCACTTCCGATGCCGAGTGCCCCTCATTGTGCGGCCTGCATGCCACGCCCGTTCCAGGATTCTGCACGACCATTGATGTTGCCTGATGCTTATTGCTCTATCTCATGGCATTCCCGGCAGCGGGCTTCGTACATCTCGGCAGCGCCCACTACTATCGTTGGGTCGCTGCGCTTTGCAGGAAGCCCGTCAATCAGCCTCTGTGTCATCACGGCCTCGCGGCTCTTGCACCTGATGCAGATGGCCTTGAGCTTATCGACAAAATCAGCGTGCGCAAGAAGCTGTGACATGTTCCCGAATGGCTCGCCCCTGAAGTTGGTGTCAAGCCCCGCTGCTATTACGCGCCTGCCCCGCCTCACGCAGTCCATCACGAAGCCCACTATCTTGTCGTCGTACATCCATATCTCGTCGAACGCGACCACTTCCGGATTCTTTTCCCCTATTGTTCTTTCTATGCCTTCTATGGAACTTTTGTCTATTCCAGTTATTACTGCCTCGAGCTTCCTCTGGTCGTGAGAAACAACATGATTGATGTCATACCGGTTGTCTATTGCGGGCTTGAATAATAGAAATGACTTTCCTGATATCTGGACGCGCTTGAGGCGGCGTATCAGCTCCTCGCTCTTTCCGGAGAACATAGGCCCGCATATTATCTCGAGCGAGCCTTTATGGAACTCGTTCATCTTTGCACCCTCTTTCCTGATATATCCATCTTGGAGACTCGTAAAAAGGCCCTCTCCCGCCGCCGAGCGCGCAGTGCTCAGGCGTGCCGAATTCGGGGCATTTGTCAGGATTCTTGAAAAGTTTCTCAATCAGGATTTCAGAAGCAGATTTATAACCCATTTTATCGTGTTGATTTTGATGTTAAACTTTAAGAATAAATACCAAGCCCGTCAAGTTAATTTCATGCGCAAAATGATCGCTGCCGTCATCTGTAGGGATGGAAAATTCCTTGTCCTGAGGCGCAAGCTCCGCTGGAAGGGCTGGGAGTTCGTCAAGGGAAAGATAGAGAAAGAAGGCCTGAGGCATGCGGCGCTTCGGGAAGTCCGCGAGGAGACGGGCCTGAAAAAAATCCACATAGTGTGCAAACTTCCCATAGAGGTCATATACCACCACAAGGACATGAAAGGCCACACTGTTTCTGCACTGAAAGCGTTTCTGGCCGAGTGCCACGGCGGCAGCGTCAGGCTATCGAGAGAGCACTCATCCTTCAGGTGGGTCACTGTTGAGCAGGCTGAAAAGCTTCTCACGTTCGACACGCACAAGATATTCCTCAGGGCGGCTGCGGAGCATTTCGCCAAAAAGAACCGGGAAGAAAAGAGGAGACTGATAGAAAAACTGTCCAGAAAGCACGTCAGATTCCTCAAGTACGACGGAAAATGGATTTCTTTGAAATACGACAACAGGCGCCTGAGATGCCTCGCAGTCCGCAGGAGCGTGAAGGACATCGGCGACTGGTCGAAGAGGAAGAACGTCGTGTATTATGACAGGAACCTGCCCGGGCATGGCGTGCTCGCGATACTGCTGCACGAGGTCGTCGAGAAATACGTCGCGCAGCAATATGCCTTGGACGTCGACAAGGAAGCGCATAAGGTGGCGCAGGCCGTGGAAAAGGAATGGCTCGCCGACAAGGAATGGATAGTGCAGGCGAAAATTGTCTCACGCGCATGGGTCAAGACGAACCACAGGAAGGTCGGCAAAGCACGGTTTTACTGACTTTGTATGCGCTCACTTTTTGGCAGGCCCATACCTGAATAATTTGGATATTGAGCCGTGAGGTCTTTGTATTTCAAAGATTGCCTTTGCAGTCAGCGGCGACAGTGACATCACCCTTACTACATCGCCGTTCTCTTCGAAATAGCCCGGCTCCCTCAACAACCCGTCCGTCGTCAAAAGCGTTATGCCTTCCTCTCTCAGCTTGTCTTCTGCCCGGACACTATGCTTGTCTCTGCTGAGGACAGGATGTGGCGCATATATTTCTACTCCTGTCGCGCCGTGCGCCTTGACCAACTTGGCACCCTTTACAACCGTCCCGGCTGTGTCAACAATGTCGTCAACCATTATTACTTTCTTTCCAGCTACGTACTCGGGATTTGCCAACCCCAACACCTCTGACTCATTTGCTTCATACCTGCTGCTTTTTTGCACTGATGTATGCCGGGAGCCCACACGGTTCGCGAATCTCTCCACGCGCTTTGCACCCCCTGCATCAGGCGAAACGAGACATACGCCGGAAGGGATTTCATAATGCATAAAGTGGTCATAGTACAAAGGCTCGGAGAAAAGATGGTCCATCATGGTGCTTGTGAACCCCTGCGCCTGGGCAGCATGCATGTCGAATGTAACTATCCTTGACATTATTCTCGATTCCGGATCCGTTATGCTTTTCAATACTCTTCTTGCGCTTATCGGCGCCCTCGGACTGTCAATCCTGTCCTGTCTTAGGTACGGAATGAACGGGAGCAAATAGTTGATCTCTGCAGGCGAAGAATTCCTCAGGGCTTCGTCCAGCAGCATCAGCTTCATGAATCCGTCATTCGGGCCGGAATCCGGCCTCTCGTCCTGCGGCGTGAACTGGTGGATCACATAAACATTGGACCTCCTGACATTTGTTTCTATTCTTGGTATGGCTTCGCCGCATGCAAAGTTTTCAAACGTTACATGACCCAAAGGCTCCATGAAGGAATCGTCCCCAAGCTCTTGCTTTATGTATTCTTTCAGCTTGGCATAAACCCTTTCGGCAAACGGCAATGAGCCGTCGCTTGCAAGAAGCTGCATGTTCATGAAATGATATATCATAAAGTCCTTGCGCAACTGGTCGTAATTGTTCGAACTTTCCATATAACTCTGCATCAAACCCGAGACTTTTTAAGTTTATATTAAAAGCCGCGTTAATTATTGTGTAATGGCAAAGTGGTGCGAATGAACTACGTCCTCCCATTCAGCAAAATCCGGATAGAGGACGTCCCGCTCGTCGGCGGGAAGACCGCTTCGCTCGGCGAACTCCTGAGCATTGGACTGCCCGTGCCTGACGGGTTCGCCGTCACAGCCGAGGCTTACAAGCTTTTCGTGAAGCAGAACAAGATCGACGACGACATCAGGCGAATCATAAGAGATACAGATGTCAAAAAACTGAAAGAACTCAAAAAGGCCGGCGGCAGCATACGCTCTCTTATTAAAAAATCATCTTTTCCTCCTGAGCTTGAGAAGCAGATACTTGAATCTTACCGCCGCCTCGGAAGCAGGTTCGTCGCTGTCAGGAGCAGCGCAACTGCAGAAGACCTTCCGGACGCGTCTTTTGCCGGGGAACAGGAGAGCTACCTTAACGTTGATGAAAAGCACCTGCTCAGTCGCATCAAGGACTGCTTCGCATCGCTTTTTACCGACCGCGCGATCTCTTATAGAGAGGACAAGAAGTTCGACCACTTCAGGGTTTATTTGTCAGTTGCTGTCGAGAAGCAAGTCTTTTCCAAGGCAAGCGGAGTCATGTTCACGCTCGACCCGGACAGCGGCCACAGGAATTTCATCGTGATTAATTCGAGCTATGGCTTGGGCGATTACATAGTGCAGGGACGGGTGACGCCGGACGAATTCTGGGTCTTCAAGAAGTCCGGAAAGCTGATCGAAAAGCGGCTGGGCGACAAGAAAGTCATGGAGATACGCTCGATATTCGGCGTGAAGCAGAAAAAGATTTCCACAGGAATGCAGAAAACCTTTTCCATAAGCGACAGGGAAGCGGAGGAGCTTGCTAATTACGGCAGAAAAATAGAAAAACATTACGGGCGCGCGATGGACATCGAATGGGCGAAGGATGACAGGCTTTACATAATCCAGGCGCGTCCGGAGACGATACACAACGCGAAGAAAACATTCTATGAGGAATTCAGGCTGAAGGAGAAGGGAACGCTGCTCGCGGAAGGCGCGGCCGTCGGCAGAAAAATAGCAAGCGGGCACGTAAACATTATCAGGAACGTCCGCGACATGGGCAGGTTCAGCAAGGGCGAGGTGCTGGTCACAACTTCTACAGACCCCGACTGGGAGCCGATAATGAAGATTGCATCCGGAATTATTACGGAAGAAGGAGGACGCACTTCTCAC
>JAGVVU010000008.1:20833-21554 GCA_018304605.1 Candidatus Aenigmatarchaeota archaeon
CGCACTTCTCACGCAGCTATCGTGAGCCGCGAGCTCGGAATTCCTGCCGTAGTCGGCGTAAGCGGCGCGACGAAAAAGTTGCACGGCTCTGTCACCATAGACTGCTCCAGCGAGAAAGGCAGGATTTGGAAAGGCGCGCTGAAATATGAGAGACGTCAGCACGACATAAAAAAAATGCCAAATGCCAGGACAAAGATCTATGTCAACATCGGCGAGCCTGACGAGGCCTTGGATGCTTCGCTGCTCCCGGTGGACGGAGTCGGCTTGGCGCGCGAGGAATTCATAATTTCCTCTTCAATCGGGGAACATCCGCTTGAAATGATAAAGCAAGGCAGGGAGAGGATTTTTATTGACGCGCTTGCGAGCGGCGTCGCGAAGATAGCTGCGTCATTCTACCCGCGGCCTGTCGTGATAAGATTCAGTGACTTCAAGACAAACGAGTACCGCAATCTCAAAGGCGGCGAATCATACGAGCCGACTGAAAGCAACCCGATGATCGGCTGGAGAGGTGCTTCGCGCTATATCAGCAGCTACGAGCCGGCTTTCCGCCTGGAGCTAAAGGCGATGAAGAAATGCGAGCGGCTTGGCCTGGACAACATCAGGCTGATGGTGCCGTTCTGCAGGACGCTTGACGAGGCTGACAGGACGCTGGCCATAATAAAAAGCGAAAAGATAATTGCCGACATTGGAGTCATGGCCGAGATACCGGCGAATGTAATCC
>JAGVVU010000008.1:21564-35818 GCA_018304605.1 Candidatus Aenigmatarchaeota archaeon
GACGAGAGGAACGATGCTGTCAGAAAAATGATATCGAGCCTGATAAAAGAGGCGCACAAGAGCAGGCGGGCAGTCGGCATTTGCGGAGACGCGCCGAGCACTTTTCCCGAATTTACCGAGTTCCTCGTGAAAAATAAGATCGATTCTGTTTCTGTGACGCCTGACGTGGCAGTCAACACGCGCCTGCTGGTTGCGAAAGCCGAGAAGGCAAAATAAAAATGCACTTACCCGAAAAGCGGCTTTGTTTAAAAAATCGGCTATCAGCCTGCGTCTAGCGCTGATAGCCTACCGTCGATGGGCATCGGAACTGATGCCCATCATTTTTTAAACAAAGTCCCGAAAAGCACAAGATATATTATTGCCGCATTCAAGTATTGATGTGCAAACCAGAATTGCCGGGGCAAGAATAGTTCATTATGTTGGAGATTTTGATTCTTTTGTGGGCGAAACCGTGACTTCTATTTTTGAAACAGGCGATGCAAAATACCCGATGTCCGGCATACTGAGAAAGCCGAACTTTCATGGCGTCGATATAGCATATTTTCTCCAGGAAAAAGACAGCCCGACAGAACTGCTTGTTCCGATAGACGACAAAGCAACACTTTACAGGGGGTTGTCCCAGCGCCAGGAAGACATGATTGGGGTTGTTATCCTAGAATGAATCAAACACGCTTCTTTTCATCTTGAATGTGCCTGAAACTGCCGCCTTTAGGCGGCACGTACATGAAAGAGCTTCGCTTCACCATGTATTAGAGGCGCATTCGGGATCCCATGTTCAAAACAAACCCACACAAACCAAACAGAAGTTGCGGAGCAACTTCATGCACCCTGGTGTGGGTATATCAGAACATGTGATTGTAGAGCTCATCGATCTTCGCAGCCAGTATGAAGTCGTTCTCGCTCAAGCCGCCGATAGCATGCGTCCATATCTCAATATCCAGCTTGTTGTAATGCGCGCAGAAATCCGGGTGGTGCCCTTCTTTTTCTGCCAATTTCGCCAGTTTGTTCAGGAATTTCATGAGCGGCGTAAAATCCTTGAACACCAAGCGCTTGACCAATTTTCTGCCCTGAATTTTCCAGCCTTCGATATCTTTCAAATACAGCCGTGCTTCCTTTTCCGTAAAAGGCCTGACACCGCCCTCGCAGGGGGCGCATTTCTTCTTCGACAGCATAAACTTAACCTTCATCTGGAAAAATAAGAAGACATTGCCTGTTAAAAAGATTAGCCTTGCTTTATACTTAGATTGAATTCCATATTCGTATGGTGATTATCGCCGTAGACATATACGGTTACTACCGTATATGTCAGCTAGCAGCATTGTGGACACACAATGCTGCTCACGGCGATAATCATACTTTAATGGTGGAATTCAATCTTATACTTATGAAAAGCTACAGGACAGAAAAACCAAAGCTCAGGCTTGCGTACCCCCCTGCCCTTTCAGATTATCTGGGTCAGAGAGTGAACCTTACTCCTGCAATCCCGGTCGGCAAGCCACTTGTTGCCGGAAAGCTGACAAGGAGAAGAGAAAGCTATTACGTTGGAAACGTTTCGGTTTGCCCCGGCGACGGCATACATAGCGGGGATATGCAGACGTTCATCGGCAGGGTCCAAAGGGCTTAGAACTCGTTCATCCTGCCCTTCATTATGTCCGCAGACTTCTCACAGCCGACGGCGCAGATGAACTGCGCGAGCCTGGGGCCGCGCAGGCTGTTCAATAGCAATACATATGCTGCCTCGAAGAACTTCCCGACTTCCATGCCTTCTTCTTTCGGTATTGCGAAGAGGCGCGCGTGAAGCTCTTCCTCGGTCCACTGCTTGGATTCCAGCTCGTATGCCAATTTCTTTACCGCCTTCCTCTGGGCATCGCTCAGCGAATAGACAATCTTCTCTTCAGGGACGGTATCGTTAATCCAGTTTGTCACGTAATCAACACGGCTGTCAAGCTCTTTCGCGTCTTCCGCGGACAGTTCAGCCGGCAGGTGCCCTGTCCTCCTCAATATTTCCTTCACTACGTCCTTGTTCTTCGCTATCCTCATCAGGTTCGCCAGCATGCTGTACTGGACCATAACTTTAACTTCCTGCGGTTTCAGGAAGTTCACGTATTCGAACAGCCGCTTCTGGTGCTCAAGTTCTTTCACATTCGCCACCTTGCTGCTGCCTGACGCTTTGCGTCTTCCGCTTTCGAAATAAACTTTTGCGAGCTCGTCGACCTCGTCCATGTAGGCAGGGATTGCGTCTGGGTCGACCACGCGGCTGGTCCCGAGGCGCTTCAGGAACAGCAGCCGCAAACTCTCAGGAGATGCGTATTTCATCCATCTCGCCGGCGTGAAGACGTTGCCGGCGCTCTTGCTTATCTTTTTTCCTGACCTCTCCGTAAACAGCTCATAAAAAGAATGAACAGGCGGCTCCCAGCCGAAAATCTCGCTGCTGATCTTGTCATTGCACCGCACGCTGTCAAGTATATCCTTCCCGAATGCCTCGTAGTTGATTTTCAGCGCAGTCCATCTCGCGGCGAATTCGACCTTCCACGCCAGCTTGCCGTCGCGTATCCCACAGACGCCGTCATGCCCGCAGCCTTCTATTTCCAAAATTTTTCCTGTATTGGAATTTTTCCCGGAAAAATTTTGGTCGCACTTGTAATGAATCGTGCCATCCTCGTCAAAGCGATACACGCGCGTCGTGTACAGCCGTCCGCATTCTGAGCACACCGCTATGTAAGGCAGCTGGGTAAGGTATTTTTCCTGCCCGGTTATCTCGCGTATGATTTCGCCGCAGCGCTTCGCGTTTTTCAGCGCGATGACGATCTGCTTATCAAGCGTGCCTTTTGCATACTCCTCGTGCGCACGAAGCAGCCTGAACTCCACGCCTATCTTCTCGAAGGCGTCAGTGAGCAGGGCTGATATGTGCGATGCCATGGTGTCGTGGCATCCGAACGGGTCGTCTATGCTTGAGACTGGCTTTCCAATGTCCTTTTCCATTGCCTCCGGAAATCCGGCTGGCACCTTCCTCAAGCCGTCCTTGTCGTCGCTGAACGCTATGAATTCGCTCTTTACTCCGAGCTCCCTCAAAGCAAGGTTAACAACGTAAGAACGAATGCCGTCCCCGGCAGAGCCGACGTGAGGGATGCCCGAGGCGCCGAGACCCATCTCGGTGCGGAAAGTATGCGTTCGGTTGAGCTGTTTTTCACGCTCAACGACCTGTTTTGCAACCTGGTCTGCCCAGAAATTAGATTCGCTCATTTAAACTCATCTATGAATTTTTGTAATTACAAATCTGATGTTTTCCCCTTCTTTAAAGTCATACTTTTTTGATATTTTATCAGGTATCATCAAAGCGAGCCCTTCTGGCTGCCTTTTCATCTTGCACGTGCATTTTATTTCAATCATATATAACCATCTAATCCTTGGATAACTAAGTTTAAAATTGTTAAAATACCCGCCCGCAGCAAAACAAACGCTTAATAAGCATTCATTGAGAATTATACCAATGAAAAAATCTTCTGCCGCGATTTCGATAATAATCGGCGTGATCGTGGCGGCAGCATTGTCCTTTGCAATTTCAGCGGACATCGCGCTCTTCGCGGGCTTCATAGTTGCAATCGCCCTGCTGATATACAGCGACCGCCGCAGCGTCAAGCTTGAAGGCATCATATTCATAAGACGCACGCAGAAGGGGCGCAGCTTCATTGACAGGGTAGCCGTCAGGCACCGGGGCTTTTGGAGGAAGATGTCATATGTGGGCATTGCCCTTGGGATTGTTTTCATGGTGCTTGGCTCGCTTCTCCTGATAAGCCAGGCTTATGCAGTCCTTAGCGGCGCGGAAGGCGGAGTGAAGCTGCTGCTCCCGGGACCTGTCAGCACGCCCGTGAACGCGCCGGGAGTTTTTGTCGTGCCGTGGTGGATATGGGTCATTGGCATCGCGTTCGTAATAATACCGCATGAGTTCATGCACGGCATCATGTGCAGGATTGACAAGGTGCGGATAAAATCAGTCGGGTGGCTGCTGCTGATAGTCATACCGGGGGCGTTCGTCGAGCCTGACGAGAAACAGCTGGCAAAGACGAAGCGCGCGACAAAGCTTCGCGTCTATGCGGCTGGCAGCTTCGCCAACATGATAGTCGCCGCAATCGTGCTTCTTGTTGCGTTCGCCGCAATTTTTGCCATGAGCGCCTCATCAGTCATCATGCCCAGCGGAGTTGCATTCACGCCAATCAAGGACGGGTCTGCATACAATGCCAGCCTCAGCGGCTCGATAATCGCCATCAATGATATTTCTATCCGGACCCATGCGCAGCTCTCCTCAGAGCTTTCGAAATACAATCCGGGCGATGCAATCAGTGTCAGCACCGCGGAAACCTATTACGTGTCGGGCTTTTTCCCTCAGGGCGTAATAAACAGGGATAATGTTACTGCGAAGACTGTGGTGCTCGGCTCAGGCGAAAATGGCAAGGCGTTTCTGGGCGTCGGCGTCCTCGGCGAGTCTGTCGAGCTGAACATGAGCCTTCAGGCTTATGCGATAATTTCTGTGCTCCTGTTCTGGATATTCCTCTTTTCCTTCGGCATAGGGCTTGTAAACCTGCTCCCGATAAAGCCGCTGGACGGCGGTCTGATATTCGAGGAGCTTGTCTCGGGAAGCAGGCACAAGAAAGTGATAGTGCGGACAGTTTCTGTGTTCATGCTCCTTGTTCTGATCTTCAATATTATCGGGCCGCTGTTTCTGACCGGATAATTTGTGTATATTGTTATTATAAAGTAGCACTACTATAACTAAATATGGTTTTTTATGTTCTACGTTCCACTGAATAGTAATGCAAACATACCAATCTTCACGGATGAGAAGATTTCAAGAAGAGTTATTGAGGCAGAGTCCTGGAATTGAGAACGCCCCATACGTCATAGCCAACGGCTTGTACAAACCCGTAACAAGCAACCATAGCGGCGGAAACAGTAGCAGCAGTAACAGCGGCGGAGGCGGCGGTGCCAGTGGTCAAAGCAGAGCAACTAGCAGACAAAATTTAGCTGGTTACAGCGATCCATGCGATTCGAAAGATTAATAAAGAATAAGGACCATCAATAATCGGCTTCTGATGGATTGGTCTTTGGTATAGGTTGTCAGTCATATAAATATTTTTCTGATATGCTATATCTGTGGATCTTGCTAATACATTTCACTTGTTAAGTTCGACAGGACTTTCTGGTGAACCGTATAGCATTGATATCACAGATGAGCCTAAGATACCTGTCTATACCTGTTTCCCCTCTAACGAATGTTATGGTAGATACGATACTGAAGATGTAGTAGGTCAGGGGACGCACCCTAGCAGATTGCATGCAAAAACGAAATCTATAGCCGAATTTTTGGAAAGGTTATGTCTTTTTAACCCACGACCAGATCTCTTATCGGGCCCATATATGTTCGCCGATAACGGAGAATTCGCCGATCCCGGGACTTTTTCTTGCTATTCCGAAGAGCAGGTTGGAAATAGGGAAGCGTTTTCAGATAATGTTAGAAAAAAAGCTTATAGGTGGCTCAAGTGCCATGACTATTTTAAAGATAGTGAGATCATGGTGCCTGCGCAAGTAATTTACTTAGCAGGTGTCCCAGACGACTATCAAATTCTGAGAGAATCAATAAGCACCGGAGCTGCACTGGGACATGTAGATGAAAGTAGGGCATTTGACAGCGGCCTTTTAGAGGCGTTAGAAAGAGACGCCTGCATACATTCTTACTTAACCAGAAAAAAGTTGTCTAGAGTCACCGGTTTCCACGGGGAAATTGATGACTTAATGAACTACCTGAGAAGATATCATCTGGAAGTCTATCCTTTTGTCGTTACAAATGATCTGGGGGTACCTACAGTAATGACAGTAATCTTAGACAGAACTGAAATTGGTCCTGCTGTATCGGTGGGCAGTAAGGCGGCGTTCAATTACAGCGATGCCGTATTATCGTCTATTTTAGAATCAATCCAGTGCAGAGGATATGCGAGATTGATGAAAAATGTGGAATTTCCTGGCGGTCTTCCTGGCGAAGATGAGATAACAACACTCAGACATAGATTATTTTACTGGTATCCTCGCGAAAGGATAGAAGATATTGGGTTTTGGCTAAATGATCATGAAACCGTTGAGTTTCGCAAGTTAACAAAGGAGGCTACTGCGCGCAAAGAGGCACTTGACAGGCTTCATCAAAGAGGATTTCATCTTTACGTAGCTGATATAACTCTTCCAGAAATAAAACATGCAGGCTTTCATGTCTTGAAAGTCGTAATACCAGAGCTGCACCCACTTTACCTAGGCGAGCAAGCAAAAGCTCTATATAGCGTTCATCATGGATCCATACCGGACGATTCAAAATTAAAACCACACCCGCTGACTTAATATGAAAAATAAACACATAGAGAGATTCTACAGGGGCGTGAAGCTCACACGAGCAGCCGGAGCAGCAACAGATGTAGTAGACCCTCCCGTGACTTATACTCAAGTATTCTACAAGGAATATCCAAGATTTCCCAGCGTAGAACTGCCGGATGTAACTCCATGCGGAGAATTCGATACCCTGCTTGAAGGGCGCCATTCTGAAAGGAGTTTTGCTGACATACCGGTAAGCCTAGACGAGCTTTCAAGAATCCTTTTCACCTGCCGGATCGTCGACAGAGTACGTGACCCCGAAAAAAGAACTTACCCATCGGCAGGAGCCAGATTCCCTATTGAAATTTATCCAATTGTATTCAATGTAGACGGTCTTGAAAGAGGAGCGTATCATTACGACATGCCGAGACATAGACTTGAGATTTTGCTCGAACAGGATCTAAGGGACCGTGAAACGGAAATAGTATCGCCATATCTTTCAAATACAGCAGCAGCACTTGTGCTTACAGCTGTACTGGCAAGATCAGAAGTAAAATATGGCAATAAAGCATACCCATACTCTCTTATAGAAGCCGGACATATTGGACAAAATATTCAGCTTGCATGCGCAAAATACGACATTGGATGCTGTCCGATAGGCGGTTTTGTGAATGATGCTGTCAGTGAGATACTTGATTTGACAGAAGACGAGATACCACTTTATGTATTTGGTACAGGTAAAAGTAAATTAGATGATGATGAAGCCACACGAGATTCGGGATAGTGAAAAAATTCTTGCATACCTTAGCTTATTCACCGATTTCGACACGAAAAAAGGGAAACTTGTTGACTGGATACTAGATCAAATTCCTGATGATCCAGATATAGGTTTTGCCGGATGCAGCCATAAAGACGGTCTTCGGGCACATCTGAAATGGGCAATAGGTGAAATTAATGATATTGGACCAATCAGCGAAGATAAAACCAAGATAGCTATAGAAGAGACTGTTAAGAAATGCTTTTCTGCGGTCAGTGCACCAAAACCGCTTCACATATTCGTATTCCCGACATTCGATACTTTTGTAAAAGAAAGAATGAACGGTGTTGCAGGATATAGTTTTTGGAGGAATACAATCCTGGTTTACATAAACCCGGTAGACGGCTGGGATACCGCCCTAAGAAGCACGATATGCCATGAATTTGCCCATGCTGTCGCTCAAAACTATAATAAAATGGAAACTATACTTGACCAGCTCATCTTCGACGGCGTTGCAGAGCATTTTCGCGAGTCTGGAAGAAGAAGCGAAGGAAATTTTCAGCGAAATCGGGGATAAGCTGGGTTCTGTCGATGAAAACGTCAGAAGAGAAGTATTTTACGGCGCCGGCAAATACCCGCTCTGGGCAGGCTACACAATAGGCTATTTCATAGTCGGGAATTTCCTAAAAAAGCTCAATAAAGTTGACTGGAATGAGATTTTGAAAAGATCGCCCAGAAAAATATTCGAAGAGTCAGAAATACTTTTGTAATCGGGCCTCTGTTTCTCTGAATTCTATTGATGTCTATTTAAATCTTGTCATATATAGAATACAAAGTGATTAAAATGCAGAAACAAAAAGAGAGTGAGCTTGTCTCAGCAAGACTAGGCTCAAGGGAATTGGAAGAGATAGAAAAATTAGTGGAAGAAGGATTTTACATGAACACAGCAGATTTTGTCAGAATGTCAGTGAGGGAGAAACTTGAATCAATTAGAGTGATAAATGTTCGTGATGTAAGCACAGACAAGGCGAAAAAAGAAATTATTGAGTACCTCAAAAATAACAAAAAATCATACCCGAGCGATATTGCAGATGCATTGCAGCTGGATTTCGACATTGTTCTGAATATAGTTAAAGAACTAATCAAAGAAGGCAGAATAAAATGATTTTGAGAAATTTAGGCGACGAAATTCAGGGCGAACAAATACTCTGCTTCTATAGAAAACGAGACCGCGAAGTTTTATTTCCAATGACGTCAGGTCATAGAGGTCTTAGGATGAAAATCAGGGGACTGCCAGCGCGGGCAATTATAGAAAAGCCTCTTGAATTTGTTAAATAATGGTATTTAGGAATTTTTACCTACCGCCAGACGTATAATAAGGTCTATAACTACATATTCTTATATATTTCGATAAATATCGAAAGATTTAAATAGTTCAATAGACAAAAACAGAAAGTGATTTCATGAAGAAAATAGAGCTCGTCTACAGCTACATCCTGGAGCAGGCAATGGAAAAGAAGAGAACTGCTATGACACAGGCAGAGATAGCGAAAGCGCGTTCCATATCTTTAAGCACAGTCAATGCTGCCATTAATCATCTCAGAAAAATGAACGCTGTCAAAGTGAAACTTAGGAGCTTTGACATTGTCGACGCAAAGAAGATACTCTATTATTGGGCGAGCATACGCAACGTGGGGAAAGACATAGCTTATGCCACAAGAGTGGATGCGACTGCCGCGGAGATAGAAAAAAACATGCCGCCGGGCGTCGTATACGCAGCCTACAGCGCATACAAGATAAAATTCAAGGACGTGCCCGCTGACTACTCGGAAGTCTATGTATACGGCGATCCGGAAAAAGTAAAAAAAAGATTTCTGCCGTCGAAAAACAAGCCAAACCTCTTTGTCCTGTCGGGTCAGGGTAAAATGACCATCGCAAACATATTCGTTGACCTGTGGAACATGAGAGAGTGGTATGCAAAGGATTTTCTGGCGGCAACGGAGGCGAGAATAAGTGGAATATAGCAAAGACCGGATGCATACGCTAGGAAGCTCTTCCTCGCCGTATTGGCATGACATACAGACGGAGAAAAGCTGGAAGCTGCTTCAGGGAATGAAAGGAAAGTTTCCGTTCGTGCTGATAGGAGGTTGGGCTGTTTATCTCTGGACCAGGTCCCAGAAATCGAAAGATATAGACATAATAGTCGACATAAAGACGCTTTCGCTGCTCAAGAAAACCTACGATCTCAGAAAAAATGATATGATGAGGAAATATGAAATAAAAATAGATGAAATAGACATCGATATTTATGTCAATCATTACTCGCAGTTGCCGCTGCTGGAAAAGATGGAGGCGACAAAGATCGAGGGGTTTGACGTGGCGAAGCCTGAGTTTCTTCTGGCGCTGAAACAAACCGCCGAGCTTGCCAGAAGAGAGAGCGAGAAGGGCGAGAAGGACAGGATAGACATATTCGGCATGCTGCTGAAATGCGACATAAATTTCAGGAAATACGCGAAGCTGCTCGGCAAGGACAGCGATGAATTTCTCAAAAGACTCGCGTCAATAGTGAAAGCGTTCAAGGAGCCGGATTATTTCGGCATGAACCCGAGGCAGCTGAAGCTTGCGAAGCAGAAAATCCTGAAAAAAATAAAAGGAGCATAATGAGGAATGTTCATCTGGATCCCATCTTCCAACACAAGAAGGAACTTCGTTCCTTCTGTGCGGGATGACTCAAAGTCATCCTTGCAAACCCACGACTTCGAGTTAGTCGTGGAAGGAGGTCATCCCGTAGATACTTATTTGTAAAATTTAGTATAATATCCACTATAATTTTTGTCTTTCAAAAATCTATCAATAGCAAAGACCAGTGATTTGTAACTTCTTTTTGTTTTTCCGATATTGTTAAGGTCTTTTTCATAATGTTTGATGAGTTTAGCATAATAAGAATGAAATTTCTGCGGCTGTATATTTAATCTGAATTTATTATTTAGTTTTTCGATAATCTTGTCTGTAAGCAAACATGTTGCAATTTCATTCGAATCCGCTCGCAATCTAATATTATTCTCGATATTTTTTCTAAAGTGACTATCAGTGTTAATATGAATTAGTTCATGAATTATAAGTGTAAGATAAGTTTTTTTCAATCTATTTTCAAATCCAATAAATATTTTATTATCCACAACCGATCCGCCAGAATAAATAGATGGAATTAACCAGACTTCTTTTACGGGCCAATTTATTCCAGTAACTTCTACAACTGAGTCAAGAATAAAATCCCTATATATATTGCACAAATTTTCAATATCGGTAGAAACAGTTTCAAGCTCATCTTGATGTTTTTTCCATTCTTTATTATGTAACTTTTCTGCTTCGTTCAAAATATTTCTGAATTCTTTATTAAAACTTTCAATATCTAACATCGGATGCCTTTCAAAAGAAAATCTAACAGGTTCTGAGAACTTTATAGCCCTTTGTGCCAATTCTTTTGGCACATTTTTGAGAGGACCTCTTTTAATCCATGGCCATCTTTCTAAATTCAGAATGTGTCGCAAATATCCCGAAAAGGCTACATTCCTGTTTAATACTACTTTTATTTGCATACGATTTTGATGTATGTTATATTTTATAAATCCATTCAAAATTCACAAAATTAGATCCTATCTCAGTAGGTACAAAATCAGGAGTAAACAGATGGTACATATGATGTTTTACGAGAAAAATTCATTGTGACATTATAGTTCTCCAAGGAAACATTCTGGATATTATCTTAGATTCATTGAAAACACACGACTTTAGTCGTGGGATATAAGGAAGATGTGATTTCCTTAGGAACTATATGTGAACCCAGAATTCATGTCCAAGTTCTTTTCTGGGTTCACTATAAACAAGAATACCAAACAAAAGATTTAGTAGAAAGCACACACTTACTCATGGGGTTCGCTTCCTTAAAAAACTTCGCTCGGAGGCGATTCCATGATAGAACTAATCAGAAGTAGCCATAGCGTTACGGAGACGAATTTGCACATGCAATTCACGCCTGCGTTCAGGCAGGACGTGTTTCAGGACGAGGACACGCGCATTCTTGTGCGCGACTACATGCTCGCGCAGTCGCGCCGCAAGGGGTTTGAGATATCGGCATTTGGTTTCGGAGACGACCATTTGCATGTGTTCGTGTCGAAATGGAAGAATTTCGCACCCGCGAAGCTTGCGCAGCTTCTCAAAGGATACACGTCGCGAATGATGCGCAAGCTTCATTGGGATTTGTTCAGGGACAAGCTCTATGGAGATATGTTCTGGTCCGGTGGGTATTTTGCGAGAACAGTTGGCGCAGTGAATGCGGAAACCGTCAGAAAGTATGTAACGGAATCGCAGGATTACAGCTATGCTGGAAGCGAGCTGAAACAAAGAAAGCTTCTAGAATTTGCATCATAGGACGCCAGCCACTTTAGTGGCTGGTAGTTCACTGGGATATGATCTTAGCCCTCTGTTGAAATGAGGAAATATCCTGAGAACCTGTGTTTTATCTAAATAATAGATATACACGCCTACACTAGATGTACAAA
Organism: Candidatus Aenigmatarchaeota archaeon; assembly: GCA_018304605.1. Taxonomy (GTDB): domain Archaea; phylum Aenigmatarchaeota; class Aenigmatarchaeia; order GW2011-AR5; family GW2011-AR5; genus GW2011-AR5. The sequence goes on from JAGVVU010000008.1 coordinate 33,238, forward strand.
CGTCCTTACATGGAGTTTATACAACATAAGATATTGACCCTAAAAGTTACTGTCGATATGTCTGTCGGCCCATCTGTTGTCGCCCCATCGATGCAAGAATTTTGGATATTCGCAAAGACGCTCTCTTATTACTCTTGCCAGTACCGGGTTTTCGATTTTTTCTGGGTCAAATGTCATTTGTTTATAACTTACCAGTCTTGGAAATTCATACGGCATATTGTTTCACCTCCGCTTTTGTTAATTCGGCTTCGACTCTTTGTGTAATATGAGAAAACAACATTTTGTAACCTGCACAATAATAATCTCGTCTATCAATGTCTCCTGTTTGCATATACGCGCCATGCATGCAACCCGAATTGCAAACTTGCCTATAATCACATGGAAGACATTCTTTAACCCTCAAAACTCTGTCTCTTAACCATTGCCTTTTCTCAGATTCCAATACACCGTTCAAGTCATCGGTATTAATATTGCCTAATTTGAATTCGCAAGCTCCATCGAATCTAGTGCACGGATATATATCCCCCCGGACACCAACAGAAATAAAGCTGTTTTGACATGATTGTGAATAGTTACAGCCAAAAGGAATTCCAGTTAAAAGATTTCCCATTAGTTCTTCAAATGTTTCTATTCCTATTGCTGATGTGTCATAAAACCATCTGTCAAAAAGGTCTATCATAATTCTTCCATATTCTTGAGGTTCGAGTCCTAAATCTCCATAAGCTTTCAAGGCTCTACCAGATTTTATAAGAGGATTTAATTTTAGGCCCAACCCCTCGGATTTTGCGAAGTCATAAATTTCTCCGAGTTTATCCTTATTTAATTTGCTTACGACTACGATTATACCGCTTCCTAAACCCCTCTGTTTTGCTTTCCTGACTGCACCTATTGTTTGTTCAAAAGCGCCCTGACCATTCGGAAAACATCTCGTTCCGTTATTTACACATTCTGGTCCGTCAAGACTGAATCCAATTTTAAAATCATATCTTTCACAAAAATCTAAAACATCATTAGTTACAAGAGTACCGTTGGTCTGGAAGCCATTTCTAACTTGTTTATCTGAATGCATCTGTTGAAATTCAACAGCTTTTGCATAGAAACCTAGAGGCATCAATAAAGGCTCACCGCCATGCCAAATAAACTCTACACTATCATATGATTGAAGAGATTTAGACGTCATGTTCCACAACGTCGTTTCGTCCATTTCACCCCTTTCTGATTTTGGGTCAATATAGCAATACGTACATGCTAGATTACAGTCATTAGTGGGTTTTGCAATGATAGAAATTTGTTTTTTTGGTTCTTGCGACACTTAAAAGTATAATTAGAAATTATTTAAACATACATGCCTAGTTGACTCCGCATGCTGAAGCCCTCGTTGCTGTTATAGTGCTACAAGGAAACAATCTGGGTAATAATTACTTCCTTGTGCACTGCATGTTAACCCAGAAACACGTCAGGATTCTTTTCTGGGTTAACTATATGAGCTAACTGGCTCAAAATACCATATTTTTCACCACTATAAAGTAATATAAATACCATACCTTTATATAGTAAACAAAACAAATAGTCTTGTTCACATACAGCAAACAACGAAGTAATATTTAAATGAACGTTGTATTGCTGTATACCGCAAAGGGCAAATAGTTTAATAGCGTAATAGAATCAGCAAAGACGTGGTTTCATGACATTCTACATACCAAACGGATTGGACAGGGACGGCATAGCAATCAATACGCGCAGCGCCGGCAGGAAAGATTTTGATGCCTATGGCGAGCCTGCGGGCGTGCTCAGAAAAATGGGAAAATACGCCAGGAATCTTGGCGCTGCGCTTGGCGTTGTCTATGTGCTCGCTGCGCCAGGCTGTGGCGGCTCGCCTACAAAACCGACGCCGACTCCCACGCCAACACCAACTCCGACGCCGACTTCATCTCTTGTTATAACAGAACCCACAGCAAACGCGAAGCCTGACACGCCTCTTGACATCGAATATACTTCAAGCGCTGCAGGCGCGAATCATGCGGATTTCATGATAGACGGGGGCGAAGTCTATCACGATACCACATTGGATGGAAGGTTCCAGATGCCTGAAAAGCGACCAGATGGAACTGACATTATTTCCGGAGGCAACCATACGCTGCGCGGCTATCTCGTGGACGCTGCTGAGAACAGGCTGCAGGGCAGCGACACGTCTGTGAATTTCCACGTCATCTCAGTGTCCGGCGCCATAACGGACAGAATTGTCGGGGGTGGCGTGAGCGGCTCGACGATAGCTTACGGGACGAAAACCGCACGCGCCAATAATGGCGCTTATGAAATAGTGGGGCTTGCGCCGGGCGACTATGAAGTTACCATAACAGGCGGCCATGTAGAGCACAAGAACCTCAAGGTGCCCGTAACAGATTCAGACAGCTTTCCGTTCACAGTACTGAAATGGGGCTCCGGGAGATTCGGAGCTGTTTATGACCAGACTTTTGACAACTTTTATCAGAAATTTGCCAGGGCAAGCGACCCTGTGGTCAAATGCGTTATGGACTCTGTGAAGCCGACAGAGATATATGTCACGTTGGATGGGCTTTCA
>JAGVVU010000025.1:0-6550 GCA_018304605.1 Candidatus Aenigmatarchaeota archaeon
TCCGCCGCGTGCGAGCATTTTCTGTTCGCCTATCGTCGGGCCGAATCTTGATCCGTTCATGAACTGCCGCGACTTTATCTCAAAGTACGACATAGGCACGGGTCCGCATCCGAACGGATAGAAATTGCCATATCTTACATATCCCTCAAATCCTCCGAGAGGTCCTCTGTAAAAATAGAAGTCAGCGGAAAAACCGCTGTGCCCTATGCGAACGCCCGTTCTGAGCTGCGGCGGGATCCTGTTCATTGGCTGCGCCCTTGGTGCTGCCCTTCCTGCCGCAGGGTTTCTTGGCACTGCACGCCCCTGCATCTGGGGAGGAGCCCTGCTTTGCGCAACTGCGGTCCCGCCAAGCGCAAGCGCTGTCGCGCCGGTCACCAGCGCTGTTTTCATGACTTTTCTGGCTTTCATGCATCTACCTATCTCCGCAACCTTTTTATAACTTCAAAGTGACACTTTTTCTGTCCTGTGCAATAACAATTGTTATAGCTCTACAAGGAAACAAATAGGATATTACATCCTTGTGAGCTATATGTGAACCCAGTAAATCATGTCTGGAATCTTTACTGGGTTAACTATAAGTGATAAAAATGAACCGCCCGCGCCTGGTGTATGTAGGAAATGACATGAAGGAGATTCATCACGTGCCGCTCACGGATGGCGATATAATTGCCACCTGCAGGGGCTACAGGGCCGATTTTTGGCGCGAGTGGTCGAACGCCGATACAGTGGTTTACAATTTCATGCCAAAAGACGACAGGAAGCCGGAAGATGGCTAGATTTTTTTCTTCCTTTTTTGCTTGCACGCGAAGCAGACGTTGTTCCCTTTTGACTTGTCGACCAGGCGTATCTTCTTGCACTGTGAGCAGCGGCCTATGAGAAGCTTCATCATTATTACTGTCGTGGAGCATAGATTTTACATAAAGCGAGGTCAGTGCATATCATGTTCCTCGTCTTTAAAATTTTTAAAGACGTTTTCCTTTTCCTTTGCGGATTTTTTCGACTCGTTTATCATGAATTTGACCTTTCTCAGCTGGGGAATGACGTAGCCGTAGACCTTCTTCTTCTCGTAATTCGACATATGGTGCTCCTCGAGCGATATTATCGACGGTTCGATCTGGTCCAGCATGCGGAGTATCTCGAGCCTCTGGTCGATCTTGTGTATCTTGTCCGTGTGTTCGCGGAGCCTGTCATACTCCTTCCGCAGCTTGTAGGCATTTTGCCTTCTCATGATGAAGTCTAGCAAGCCCATGAATAGAATTATGCCGGATAGGATAAATAAGCTGATTTGGCTGCTGTTTGCGCGGGGCAGATGCTTGTCGATATTTTTACACAAAGGAATTTTTGAATGAGGACAGTAAAACCGTCTCATTTAAGCAAAGTGAGACATATTACACATTAGATGGTTATGAGATGGATCGGCATCGACGAGGCTGGGAAGGGCGATTATTTCGGATACCTTGTGATTGCCGGGGTAGTTGCTGACGACGATGCTGCGACGAAGCTCAGGGAGATCGGCGTCAAGGATTCGAAGATGCTGTCGGATACTGCCGTTGCAAAGCTCGCGACGAAGATAAAGAAGGCATGCAGGCATGACATCGTGAGGATTTCGCCGGAGAAGTACAATTCCCTTTACAAGAAGTTCCAAAGCCTCAACAAGATGCTCGCATGGGGCCACGCGAGGGCGATAGAGAATCTCCTGCAGAAGAATGAGGTGGACTTTGTCGTTACCGATAAATTCGGCGAGGAAAAGTTTCTCAGGAATATGCTGTTCGAGCGCGGCAAGAAGGCAAAGATAATCCAGAAGATCCGCGCGGAGAGCGATCCGGCTGTTGCGGCAGCTTCTGTTTTGGCAAGGGCCGAATTCCTGCGCACGCTCAAGATGCTGTCGCTGGAAATTGGTTTTAGTTTGCCAAAGGGTGCCACTCATGTGGAGGAGTCGGCAAAGCACCTCGTGAAGAAGTATGACGAGTCTGTGCTGGATTTCGTGGCGAAGAAGCATTTCAAGACGACGAAAAGGGTGCTCGAGAAATAGTTCTGGTGGATACTGAAGCGTTTATAAAAATATCTCTTATTCTAAAAGCATGGTTGAGCTGCGGGATAATGTCATGAGATTGACACTGAAAAGGGAAGTTGATGAATCATACGACATTGTTTTCGGATATGAAATGTTTCCTCAGATTGCAGGAAATTTGAGAAGCAGCCCCATCGGATCAAGATATGCAATTATAACTGACTCTAATGTTGGGCCATTATATGCAGAAGGTCTGGAAGAATCATTAAGGTCTGAAGGTTTGAAAGCTGATACATTTTCTTTTGAGGCAGGGGAAGAGAATAAAACGCTTGATTCTTGTGAATCCTTGGTAAGAGCCTTGGTGAGGTCCGGCTACGGAAGAGATTCAGCTATACTTGCATTGGGCGGTGGGGTTGTGGGAGACGCAGCGGGGTTTGTCGCAGCTGTTTATAATAGGGGTATCCCGTACGTGCAGATTCCAACTACTGTTCTGGCGCAAGCCGACTCCTCAGTTGGGGGCAAAACTGCTGTTGATACCGAGTATGGGAAAAACCTAATCGGCGCGTTCAAGCAGCCGGAAAGGGTTTACATCGACGTTGCTACCCTGCGCACGCTTCCCGAAAGGCAATATAGGGCGGGATTGGCAGAAACCATAAAGCACGGGGTAATTCAGGATGCGGATTTCTTCAGGTATCTCGAAGAAAATATGCATATAGTTCTTCAAAGATCTCCGGAATCATCACTTCATATAGCCAAGAATAATTGCAGAATAAAAGGCAATGTGGTGGAGATTGATCCGCATGAAAAAAGCCTGAGGAGAATACTGAATTACGGGCATACGGTAGGTCACGCATTGGAACGATTAAGCGGCTATGAATTGTTTCATGGCGAAGCAGTCTCGATCGGCATGATGGTTGCCGGAAGGATATCCAATGAGCTGGGATATTTTCCAGAAGAAGATTTGGAATGTCAGGAAAGATTGTTAACTGCAGCCGGCTTGCCAACAAAAATTCCTCCTTCCATGACAGATGGTTCAATAATAGCCGCTAGTTCGTCGGACAAAAAAGCAAAAGACAGCAGGGTTCGGTACGTTTTGCCTGTTTCTATAGGAAGGATGCATGATTTTGACGGGGAATATGCAGGATATGTGGATGATAAAGTTGTTATAGAAGCGCTCAGACGGACAAGACAATAAGATAGAAAGTGAGTGATTTTTATAGGCTTGCAATAAAGTTTTCTCCATGGATTCTGGCGGCATCATGGCAAATCCAGTGATAATTGATGACTGGGTACTTGCAGACATCGATGAAGTTGCAAGGTATATCGTGGAGGTTTTCGAGAGTAAAAGAAGGCCGGTAGTCCTGATATTTGAGAAACCGGAGGATTTTGAAGAATATACAAGACCGGATATTTTTGCCCCTGCAATAATAGATGGCGAGACGTGTCTAAGCATGCCGAGCAGCTACACGGATGCGACGTTCCTTGAAGGGCGACTGGCTGACATGGGTTATAGGCCTGTAGAAGTATCCTACGGAAGAGTGATGCCTTACGGCAAGGATTGCGTGATGTTCACTTTTGCCCCTGAAATGCCCGAAAAGAAGTAGTCAGCTTTCCTCGTCAGAAACATCCTGTCTTGCATCCACTCTCAGTTCCATTCTGTAAAGCCATCTTATCTTTCTTACCTCGCTGGACAGGCTGGCCATCCTTGTTCTTGCAGTCTCAAGGTTGTCGTTGCTTATGTAGTCCTTTATGGCGCCTATCTGGCTCTGCGCCCTGTCGATCCTGTTTTGAAGCAGCGCGGCTGCGGTAGAGTTCGTGCTTATGCTTGCTTCCATTCGGTCGAGGGTCCGCTCGAACTTGCTGAGCAAGGCAGTCACGTATCTCTTTGTCCTGCTTTTCGAGATGCTTCTTTCATTCTCAAATGAATCATGCCTGCGTTCCTGCCACCTGCTCCAGCTTTCCCTGGCCGCTTTCAGCGCCGTTTCGCTCGCGCGTTCGCCGGATATCTTGCTTGCTGTTATGTTGTTCGCCTCAAGCTGCGCCTCTATGTCATTCGCCAAAGCCGGCTGTCCCACGATTCGCACATCAGTTATGTTATTGTTATGCACGAGCCCGACCAGCCCCGGAACGCCGTCCGTGCTTGAAACAATCCGCACCAGTGTGTGCCTAGCTGCATGCCCGCCGTAGCCAAGAACATGCTTCCAGTGCGGCGCCGCTATGACAAGAAGGCGTAGCGTACCGTTGCTTGTGGCATTCCTGAGTGTTTCCAATATGGTTGCTTCTCTTTCGCTCTTGCTTCCTGTTATTTCTTTCAGCTGCAGGTGCGCCAGCCCGGATGTGCCGGGCGGGCCCATGAAAGTCACGCGGCTTACGTTGAGATCTTCGAGAAGTTCGAGCACCTCGTCGGGCACATGACCTCTTGGCACAGGCACGAAGGGGCAGTCGCCGGCAGCTATCTGCACCGCATCTGTATGCAGCTCCGTGTCGGCTTCGCTGTCTTTTGTGTCATCAGCCAGCACGGCACATCTTGCATCAGTCCAGAAATATCTTGCGACCTCAACCGAGGTCCCTGTCCTTTCGGCGCCCCACAGCCTTATGACCGTATAGCTTTTTTCCAGCTCCGCTTCCGTTTCATTGCCGATGACGGCCGGTCCCCCGACAAGGATGACCGTCTTGATATTGAGCCGTGCCAGTTCCGCCTTCACGTCGTCAGTCAGCGTGCCGTTTTCCAGGATGAATATTGGGAACCCTGTTTTCTCGCCAGCCGCCTTCGCTATGAGCATGTCGACGGAAGTAATGTCGGATGCGAGCAGCGCCTTGTCGACCGGCTGGGCCAGTGCAAAAGGCGACAGCATCACAAGAACGAGGGCGGCTATAATTATTTTCATTGTCATTATATTGACGCGGGTGCTTTTATTTCTATTTCCGTTTCTCTAGGCAGCCTTTCAGCCACTTCTCGTATTTCTTGTTTGCAATCTTTCCCTTCCACGGATAGATGCTCTCTATCGGGAAGATGTTCGCGCACACAATGAGTTTCTTTTTGATAAGGTGCCTTGCTATCCTTTTTGCTTCTGTTCCGGTAGGGTTTGTGATATAGACGAAAATTAGGGGCATAGAAATACTTATACGGTTGAATTATTAAGTCTGTCAAGAATCTCAATCAAAGTTAGTTCAGATTGTTGGTAAGCATTTCCTTGAGTTTTGGCTGGATTTCCACCACCGTCAAAATAATCCGGGCACCATACGCCGTCATAAAAAATGAATTCATATCCAGCCTGTTCAAACTCCCTCAACGCATCGCTTAAAGTCCCATCATAGACTGCTTCTCCGATGCCAAAACCATGCTTGAATTTCTGTGCTGCGTCACCTAGGTAATTTTCATGCTGCCTGTAACCCTGCGTGAAAACATGTGTTTGCCTGTGCTGCGGAAAAACCTCACAAGTCGTATCTTCTTCTTTGTCTAACAATAACCTCATCCGGCGCGATCTGCCGCAGCCTAGTGCCTGAAAGCTTGTTTCATTAACAGGAAGAGCCGCCGAGAAAGATAATTCGCTTATCAGTTCTTCCTTGGCGGATTCACTCGCTGAAGTGTTTTTCCTTAGAAGCGCTCTGTGTTTTTCTATGTAAGCTCTCCATGCATCTGAACCTTTTAGCGCCATGTTGACTCCGTCTATTGCATAATAATCATGCGACCCAGCGATTGTTACAAGATTTAACGGATGTACTCGATAGTCTGTTGGATCGTCTATTGTTCTTTGGCGGTTGGTCCATATGTTTGCCATGCTATCGCCTATCATACAAAAACTTTTAAATTCGACATCTTTATTACCTGATCTGATTCTATAGCAAAGTATGGCGGAAAAAAGAATCATAGACAGGAAGACGGGCCTGGTTATCAGGGATTCTACCAAGGCTAACCAGAAACCGTCTGCAGCCAAATCTGTAGCCAAACCGCCCGGCGCTTTCAAGTCATATTTCCCTTCTAAGCAGTCAAAAAACAGGACGGCCAAGACCGGCAAAGCCTTGAAAAAAGAATCTCACAGCCAGAAGGTATCCAAAAGCCTGCGCGCATCCACAAGTGAAGGCGCGTTCAATGCAGCCGCCAGCAGCATAACAAGCACGTTCGTGACGCCGCTCGCGCTCGCGCTGAAGGCGACGAATGCCGAGATAGGCTTGCTCTCCGCTGTTCAGAGCCTTGCTCATACTGTTGCGCAGATTCCCGGCGCAAAGATGACCGAGCGGTATTCTCGGAAGAGCATCTGGATGCTCTCGCAGCTTATGAGCAAAATAATCCTGTGGATTCCTATCATTCTACTTCCTTTCCTGCCTCTTGACAGTCCGGTGATGATTTTAATAATCCTGATGGCAGCTATAGCTTTCTTTTCCGGTCTTCGCGCGCCAGCATGGGCAAGCCTGATGGGCGACCTGGTGCCGCTCAGCATACGAGGCAAGTATTTTGGCATGCGCAACATGATAACAGGGGTCGCAGGCATATCGGCGACGGTCGTGGCGGGCATATTCGTTGCCCAGTACGGGTTT
>JAGVVU010000025.1:6559-11630 GCA_018304605.1 Candidatus Aenigmatarchaeota archaeon
GGTTTTCTATGATATTCCGGATAGCTGTTTTGCTCAGCATAGTTTCGGTTTTTTATTTCATCCGCATGTACGAGCCCAGCTTCAAAAATATATTTCACTACAAGCACGCTTTCGGGTTTAGTCCCGGAGGCTGGAAAACATCCCTGACAGTTAACAAGGCGCTTGTCGTATTTACGGTCTATCTGTTTTTCATGAATTTTGCGGTCGAAATAGCGTCACCATTCTATGCTGTCTATATGCTGAAGGATCTCGGCGTCAGCTATTTCTGGTTCGCGGTGCTGACTGTCGTAGGCGCGACTATCCGCATTTTTTCGTTCAGATACTGGGGCAGGCTGAACGACAGGTTCGGGTCCAGGAAGATTCTTGTTGTAACAGGATTCTTCGCGTGCTTCACCCCGCTCTTCTGGCTGTTTGTATCGGACATATGGCAGATTGCGCTGCTCAAGATGTTTGACGGCTTCATATGGGCGGGCGCGGACCTCGTGGTGTTCAACTATCTCCTTGACATAACTCCTGCGAACAAGAGACCCCAGTATGTCGCAAATAATAACTTCTTTGCCGGATGGGGAACCATCCTTGGTGCCCTCGCTGGCGGCATGCTTGCCGAGTCGCTGGTTTCTGCCCGGTTCGGCTGGCTCCAGGGACTGCAGATATTGTTCCTGATTTCATTCCTGCTCAGGCTTGCCGTTCTCTCGATACTGCCAAAAATACGGGAAATAGATGTAAAGCAGAGTGCTCTTGCGCCGATCAGGTATGTTTTCTGGCAGAGCATGGCTGTCGAGCCCGCCCACGGCCTCAAGAATAGTCTTTTCTACACGTTCCGCTATCCCGTCAAGGTCAAGAAGGAGCTGGAAGGCAGCGTGAAGAAGATCGAGTACAAGATCAAGATGAAGAAGAACTAGTTGTTCCATCTTTTGGACGGTGTATTTCACAACCTGACTTCGAAGAGAATTTCATCCCGCGTTACGGGAGATCTGATTGTATAAACAGGCACTTCGCCGTTCAAGACAGTTATTGTGTCGGATTCAAGAACTCTTTTCCAAACGTCCCATCCAGAATAGTTTCCAGCGCCGCGGGAAGATTCCAGCTCCATTTTGTATTTAACATCGTAGCCTGGAATTCTTGTATCTACAATTCTTCTTTCACGTGATAAAATGCCTGTTGAAGAAACAACAATAAGCGGCTTGTTTTCTTTTACAGCATGGGACGGATTGATGTAGAAAAAAACCCCGCGCCCTACTGACAAGTCCCCTTCCTTGGGCGTCATGACGCCGTGCGATTCATATTCACGTAGGGATTCATTGCATAATGCCCTGTATACGGGCGTACCATCTATTTGGCCTGCAAGATATCTCAAAACCTCTTCGGCATTCCCGGCTGGTATTCCTGATACAGATATGGGCAATTTATATCACTACTATATAGTTATAAAAAGTAGTATTTAAAGTTTGCGGATACTGTTATTTCTTCTGGTGTATTTATGAAAAAGTCATTTCCTCAAAAAGAAATACGAATCGAAGCCGATGGCATACATATAGACGTTGCTTCAGAAGTGACGTCGCCAATATACACATTCGGCTTTGTAAAGCCCCACGCTTATCCGAGAAGGGAAGAAATCGTCAATGACGCAACTCACTTGAGCTATAGGCACTCTTCGCCGCTGCATTTTGTCCATGGATCTGATTATTTCTTATCTACAGGCGCTGCAGAAAAGCATTATGTGGTCCATCACGAAAAGCCATTCTTTAGGGAGTTAATCGATATGATAACCGAAGGTCCCATATACAAGTTTATCTTTTTTGGAAACAATGCCATAAATGCCTTCCGGCAGGTTGTCGGTAGTACAGATCCAAGAAAATCGGGCGAGCACACGATACGCCATATGTATGGAGAACCGGAGCGTGGAATCTCGTACAATGCCGTGCACGCATCCGATAGTGTGGAAAGTTTCGTCCACGAAGTTGAACTTCACATGACAAGGGATGAAATGGACGAAATATTCTGGGCAAGAATCGACGCATACAGGCAATGGCTGGAATCGCTGAAGTAGTCATCATATTTAAGAACATTCAATCGAGACTCTTTTCATGGAAATAAAATTGTCCGAAAAGCTCCGGTTTCCGGTAAAGACGATAATACCTTCCGTGGACATAAATCAGCTCGACAACTTCTCTGCATTTTCTGCCGTGCGCCTGGCGAAGCGCCAGTTCGAGAACTCCGGGTTCGCTGTTTATGAGGGAGGCGATTTTGAGGATAACTTTTCACTCTTCTTTTACGAAAATGAAAAGCCTTTTTGCGACGAATACATCAAGGTAAAGATTGGCAAATCTTGCACGACCGATGCCAAGAAGGAGTACTGCAATGACATATGCAGCGTGGTTCCCGAGCCCGACATTCGACTTTTGCTCGCGTTGTGCAGGTTCTGTTCGTACACCGGAGATCCGGGATTTCCTGACCTGGTGCTCATGAAGAGCGGGAAATGGAATCTTGTCTATGTCCTGTTTGACGAGCTTTCGCTGAGCCAGAAGATGTTCCTGCTGCTTTCCAGGCTCGCGGGGCTCGACATAAAAATTGTCAGGCTGGACATGGAAGAAAAGGAGGAAAAACTGGAAGTTGATTTGTTTGCCCTTTTCAATTCAGTCCTTGGGGAAAGGCGCGCGAAAAATATCATGGACGGCCTCGAGGAAAACATCAGGGACGCCGAATCAAGGGCATCAAGCGCGCAATGGGAAGACGAGATGAATTATCTTTTGGACGAGAAATCAAAGAATCCGCTGTTCCTTTTCAAGAAATGGAAATTGCAGGGATTCGCACCGGCGTCGGAGTTGAAGGGCGCGATTCATTTTGTGATGGCTCATAGCCGCAACGATTTCGAGAAGTATCTGGACCAGTTGAAAGATGACGCAACTTTCATGTTGATTGCCGGGAAGACGGAAGAAGCGATGAAGCGAAGGGCAGAATACATGCAGAAAAAGTTCGGTATCGGGCGAAGCAGGTCCAGGCTGCTTCTGAATTTTTTCTGAGAGGAAATGATGCGTTCTTTATAAAAGCTTCATTTAGCACAATAAAAATATGGGTAGAAGAAGGCCGCCTGATATGAGTTCGAGGCCGTCGGAACGCTCGGATATAATGCAGATTACACCAGATGAGATCGAAAGAAGGAGTCTGATGCCTTACGAAGAGGCGGGCGGAACTAAGATCCTGACTATTTTGGTCGGAGGGGACTTGGTAATGGAAAGACATGAGGTTCCCGGGGGCGCTGTCGCTTATTCTATTGTTGAAAGAAAAACCAGGGGCATTTACGACTTTGTCCGGGTACAGTTTTATAAATAGGCTTGGCAGGAAGTTTCCAGATAAAGGTCTATTTTCTCATCTTGTCCTTGCAATCATTGCAGATGAATCCTACATTGGCTTTCTCCAGCGTGCCGTCGCACATGATACACCTTCTCTGGTCCGTTTTAACGCTAAGATTTGCAATTGCCATAGTCCGTATATAACCAAACAAACTTTTTATACATCCGTTTGATTTCCTTCGTCTCGGCGCAATTACTGGAGCATTACGGAAAAATCACGCCAAAGCCCGTGATAATTGGTGAAAGCTTTAAGAAGATGAGATAACACTTCTCTGATATGTCGGTATTTAGCAGATTCTTCAGGAAAAGGCAGCCTGTGGTGGAGGAAAATGTCGAAGATTTCACCGAGCTGCCAATTGATGCGGAGCCTTCGGAAAAGATGAAGGTTATCATAGAAAAGATAGAGGGGCTGTCCGACGCCGACCGTGTGATAAAGAAAGTCCGTACAGGCAACATAGTTATTGCAAGGATAAAGGAGCTCAAGGAGCAGAATGTGGACGAGCTCAAGCATTGCATCTCGAAGATAAAGACATCCGCGTCCGTCTTCCAGGGCGACCTGGCGGGCGTTGGCGACGAATGGCTTTTGATAACCCCTTCCTCTGTCAGGATCAACAGGGACGAGGCGCCGGGCGAAGCCGGCCACGTCTAGTTTAGTTCTTTCGGGATTTTCAGGGATTTTGCGGGTGCCAGGCTTTGTCTTCACCAGAAAAAAGGGGCTTACTACTTCTAAGTAAATGCTACGGGCAAAAAATCTATATAAATCGCCTTAATTCAAGTTATAGTTAGCATGAAAATCAGGGAACTCGTGTTGCTTGGGCTTGTGGTCTTGATCGCTTCGGTCTTCGGCGCAATTCTTGGACAATCATGGATTTCTCTTGCGTTCATGCTATGAGAATAGGAGGAGTATTAAATGGCAGCAAAGAAACCAGCTTTTGGCGGCTATTCGATAAACTTCAAAGGCAGAAAGGAAACTGTTGAAGATGTTTTTGGAAGCAAGCCTATAGCACCTAGCGAAATGACGAAAAGGCTCTGGGCATTCGTCAAGAAAAAGAAATTGTCAAACAAGGGCTAAGATTTTTTGCTTTTCTTTTTTTATTTTGAATTCTCCTGAAAACCTACGCCTTTAGGCGTAGGATGAGAACAGGAAATTCGAAAGAAATCCTCACAGAAACCTGCACCTAAAGGTGCAGGTAACACAAAGAATTTCATCTTAGATTCATTGAGAACGCATGTTAGCGATAGGTACAGTTTATTTATATTCCCGCCATGTGTGCTTGCATTTCGTGCACTTGAAGAACTGGGTAGGCGGCTCGTCGGCGGAGCGCGTTTGTATGAGCCAGTAATATACCTCGTTGTTGCCGCATTTCTTGCATTCCTTGTCCGTTGTCGGCAAGTCCGGCTTGTTGTCCTCGATGACAATCATTCCTCCCTTCTCCGCCTTCGTGGTTATCTTGATGTCTATCTTGCTGCTGTTTCTTTTTCCGCATTTCCTGCAGGCAGATCCCGAGGATGAAGGAACAAGCAGTCCACCACATTCGCAAAAGTTCATCTCACCAATTTGTTTAGTTAAGCTTAAAAGGATAGCCGCGTTTTCATTGACAATGCAGGGCGCGCAGATTCAAAACTTAATCGACGAAATCAAAAAGACCGGAGCGCAGCGGGTCATGGTCCAGCTTCCTGCGGGCCTCAAAACAAGGGCGGCGGAGATAGCTTCGGCT
>JAGVVU010000026.1:0-9137 GCA_018304605.1 Candidatus Aenigmatarchaeota archaeon
GATGTTGTTTGTTTTCTCAGTTACCTGCAGAAGAAGCCTGTCGGTGACAATGGCTGTATCAACGGCATATTTCCTGAACACGGCTTTTATCCTGTCATTCTCGGCGACAAGGTCGATAGTCCCGTCGCCGTCGCCGTCCTTCTCCTGGCAGTTGACGTTCGCGCCTGAGACATAAACAAAATTCCCGGACATCTTCCTGTTGAGGTACTCTATTACGCCGATGTCGGATGTCGTGGAGAACTGTATGGCATCCTCTCCGGGTATGGTTTCGAAATCCTTGGGGCTCGAGAACTTGTAGATGCGCATCGCGTCCTTTCCTTCCCGCGCGACGGTCATGATGTAGTTGTCGATGAAGTGGAGGTCGTCTTCCGCGTTCTTGATTTCCGTCGTCTTGACGGTGGAGTCCACAAGAGGTCCGCCGATGTTGAGCACGACGCTCACGGCAAGTATCACTATTACGAACAGCAGTATGACTGACACGATGGTGCTTAGGCCTTTTTTGCTTTTTATGATATAATCCACGTCCTGTTGTATGTGCTCTTGAATCTCACGAGGAATCCGCGCTCCTGGAGCGTCATGTCCGTGAAGCCGAGCACATAGTTCCTTGTAGACGCGTTGAAATAAAGGCGCTCGACTGTTTCCCTGTTCTGCATAGTGTAGTTGAGTGTCGCGTTCAGCCACCCTGCTGTCAAGTTGAACTCGAGCGTCGTGTTATGTGTGTCGTTTAGCGAGAATGTCCTGCCGGTTGGCGTCGCGCTTGTTATGTTCAGCACCCCGCTCATGTTGTTCTTCATGAAGTTCCCTATAGTCACTGACACGTTGCTGCTCGTGCCGTTGGAGTAAATGTAGACGTAGAGCACCTTTGCATCGAACTCGCTGCGCACAAGCTGTGTGAAGCTGTGCAGGTACTGGTTGCCGGAGAAATTCACTGTCCTGGTAAACCTTCTCCTGCGTAATCTCGGGCAGCGACAGCAGGTTGCGGAGAAGCACGAAGCCGAGTATCATGAATATCGCGGCTATGACGAACATCTGCCCCTTAACCCTTTTTCCTTGAAAAGAAAAAAACCGAGTGTACGACGCTAAAGTGTCATTCTGTTTTGAAAAAAAGAACGTATTATTGTGGACTCGCTTGCGCTCACATAGTTTTCCACAACTGTTCTTTATTTTCGTTTTCATCTTTCCACCTTTTATAATATATTTTCTTTGGGGTGATACAAGAATGAACAAAGTTCATTCTGTACAGCAATTCTTCAATTGCTTGTATCTAGACCTTTCTTTCTAAAAGAAAAGGATCGGTCTAAAACTTCCTCCACATCCAGAGCCTTACTTTCTTGCCTACGTACTCGCTCCTGTATCCGCCTATATAGTAATCGACGGTCACCACCGTGCTGTTTGACGGGAGTTCGGTGGAGTTGCACGAAGTGGTGCAGACATTGGTGTCGAACCTGATATTCTGCGGAAGTATGCCCGTCAGATTCGCGTCTATCTCGGACACGGCTCCCCTTGCAACTGCATTCCTCAGGTCTCCCGTCATGTCGAGGTAGAAGAGCGCGTCGTATCCGTTCTGCTTCATTATGGCAAGGTTCGTTTCAGGCTCCTCCGGCGAGCTGCTGAACACGAGTATTAGCGTGACGAATATCAGGGAAACCGCCAGCATCACTTCCAGAGTGTACACATAGCCCTTTGAGCCTTTTTTTTGAAGCCGTTCGACGCGCCGACATTTCATTTTATTGTGCATTTTCATTGTTTACCACATTGTTCAAATAATATTTTTCTTCTTTCCATCTATAATTTCTTTTTGACTGGAAGCTACTTTTTCTTTTTAAAGAAAAAGGAGTTTACCACACCTGTATGGTTATCCTTGCCTTGCGTACCGCCCCGGTTGCGTTCTGGTAAAGCGCAAAGCGCCTGAATGATATAACATTGCCGCTCGGGGGCACGGGAGGCCCGAAGCTCAGCACGCTGCTGCTCGCGTCGACGTCGTTCATCCGTATCCCGAAGTCCCGCGGAAGCCCCGTCGAATTCTTTATTCTTGTGTAATTCGCATTTTCAAGCGCGCCCATTTTCCTGTTCTGTATTATTTGCACTGGCTGAACAGGCTCCATCACTTCCGATAAGTTGTCAACGCCCGTTATGCTCTGGGTTTGGTCGGGAAAAGTCGAGTCATCATCGAAGTAAACGGTGAAATTCTTCGCGCTGTTCGCGCTTATTGCCGTCCTGAAAGTGACGATGTTCCCGTTAATCTCGTAGCCGACGCGCGAGCCGTTCGCCTCGTAGACGGCAACGGAAGGTATTTTCGCGCCGTAGCCGAGTTCGGTGAAGTTCACCTTGACAAGCTCGTTGCTTATCGTTTCTACAGGCAGCGACTGGTTCTTCCAGTAGCTCTGGGAATTATTGACAAGAACGGAGAAGCGGTACGCGCGGGTTGAAAGCCCTATGCGGTCAAGAAGATTCTCGTACGCCCAAAGGTTGTAAACTTCATCAGAACCGAGAGATCTGTTGTATATCACGACCTCGTCTATTGATCCGTTGAAGCGGTAATCTCCGCCTCGGCCATAGTTTCCAATTGTAATGCTTGCCGGTGTCGAGGCTAAGCTCGCGATTGACGTACGCCGTTTATGTAAATTATCGAATTTGTTCCGTCATAGATTGCGGCAACGTGGTACCAGGTGTTTGCGGAGCCAAGTTCAGATATGCCAATCTGGCCGTTAAAGGCTAGCTTTGGGAGTCCGTCATTGTCGTCTGCATCATACACTTGCAACTGATGGTTGTTGTTTCCCTGGTCAAGTAAGTATTGGTTCATTCCGACAGAAAAAATCCTTGGCTTGAACCACATCGAAACTGAATTAGTAGCAGCGAGCCCTGCAACAGTCGGGCGTGTTATGTCGTCATTAATGCCGTCAAACTCACATCCATTATCAAAATACCCTTTAACGGCAGAAGAGCAATTAGCTCCATTTATGCTAACACTATTCCCGTATTGGCTGTCGTCAAGCGTCGAGTTGTCAAGATGCAGCAGAAGGACAACAGAAGAGTTTGCAGCTGTGTTCGGCCAATGACCAGGCTCAAAGCCCCGCTCGGCTATGTCAAGCAGCGATGTTGCCTGGCTGTTCATCACGCGTATGTTGGTGGTGTCGCCCACGGTGGAGAAATAGTTTGAGACGTACTGTATCACAAGCGCGAAAACCAGTATGAATATGCCTATGGCCACTACATAGTCCGTCTGCGCGAACCCTTTTTTTCTTCCCGCTTTTCTTTTCGTGTTATGTTTCATTCAGTCGACTTCCTTTCAAATCTTTGTCATCTCTATCACGTTTGTGCCGTTGGAATATTTTGAATAAGAGAACCTTGTGAGTCCGCCGGACGTGGAGCCGTTATAGTTCGCGCTGTATCCGATTTTGCAGGTGTCGTTGAAGGCGGTTGATTCTATGAGTATTGACTTGTTGAAAAATCGCGCGCTGTATTTTATGTCCGTTATCCTTTCAGGGAGCCGCACCTCCATCTGCCCGAGAGAGGTGTTTGTGGACACGTTATAGTCTGCAGGGCTGTAAACCTTGTCGATTGCCCCCCTCATAACGAAGCATAGCTCCTTTACTTCATTTCCGCCAACATGCTCCTGGTAATCGGTCTTGATGGCAGCGAGCGTTGTGAACACGACGTAAACCATGAATATGCTGAAGCTCACCATTATAGCATGGTTCAGGAGTATCGCTTGCGCTTTCATCATTTTCTCACCAGCTCGATTGTTATGTTTGGAATTCCCCTGTTCATGCCGTTGTTTCTGATTCTCAGCTGTCCCGTGCCGGACCAGAAAGCCCTGCCATATATGTCGATGTTCGTGTATTCAAGTCGTATGAATGTAGGGAACGTCTTCGGTACGCCGGCAACGAACCGTCCAAAAGTCGAGGACACCATGCGCGTCTGCTCAATCATGTCAAGGTTGTCCTCCACGTCAGGATAGCTTCCGTTAGTGGCAAAAAGAAGAATCCTGCTGGATTCGCCGTCCTGGGTCATCTGCAGCAGGTAATGGGTTGAGTTGTAGCTTGTGTTCAGGCGCGCGCTGAGAAGCGTGCCGGCAGAGGCGATGCCCGCCATGGAAGTGGTGTTGTTGGCAAGCAGGTATTTCTTGCCAAGTCCCGTGAAGGTAAGGCTTGTAGGCGTTGTCCCGAAATCCGTGTCGTTGGCACGGATTGTGAAGTCGCTGCCAGCGTTCCCCGTTCTGACGGCGAAGTTGAATGTCACAGTGTGGGCGGCGGCTATGCCTGAGAACAATAGGACAAGGAGGACAAATGACACTAACCTCATAAACAACTATTGGAGGCAGTATAATAAATGGTTTTTCTATTTCCTAGAAGAGTAAACAACAAAAATTACTACAAGAATGAGCGTGCCGGTGGCGAGGTTCGTGGCGCTGTACGAAGCCGAGAACGCGTAAACAATTCCAAGGACAATAGCCATCACAACGGCGCCGATAGCAGTCGCCCTGAGCTGCTTCCTTATTTTCGCTTCTTTCCAAGACATCCCGCACCGTACGAGTGAGGAGAGCATCGCGGCTATCCCTGACAATGCCCATGCCTGTATGTCATTAACCAGCAGCACGGCAAGTATCCCGAAGAAAGCCGTGAGGAAGTCAAACATGAAGTGCCAGAAGCTGCGTGACGGCGAGTTTTGCACGAAAAGCTCGTTGTATCTCCACCAGAAACGGAGCATAAGCAGAAAAGAAGTCGCAAAAAGCAGCCAGGCGTGAAAACCTGTAACGGTTTTGGAAGCTACCGCATATATGAAGATTGAAAGGGCAACACCGAACGTTATAACCGACACTCCAATTCCCAGATGTCTGTAAAAATCCAGTGCCATAATTGTTATTGGTTGCGGGCAGTTAAAAGGCTTCAAAGAAGCGGCTGAATTACTCCAAGTCTTCTTGGGTAAGTTCTGCGTCTTTTATTATGCTTTTTATGATTTTCGGATGTAAAACCCTTCCGCTATGAAAGGGCACTGTTATTCTAGCACCTTTTTCATTCCTGTAAATTCTATGGCTACCGCTCTGGCGCACAAGAACAAATCCTTTCCTTTCGATGAGCTTTATTATTTCTGCAGAAGTGAGCCTCGGCACTTTCATACAGCTACCTCAATATTCGCTATGCTTGTTATCTCTGATTGAGGTATTTCCTCGCCTTCCGCAAGCTTGTCTTCAATATGCAGCTTAATGGCATCCCGTATGTTTTCTACAGCTTCCTCGTAAGTGTCGCCTTGGGAGTAGCATCCCTGCAACTCCGGACAGTAAGCATAATAGCCGTTCTTGTCCTTTTCGACCACGATAGATACTTTGAATGTCTGCACCATAAGCACCTTTTATCTAGATGCACGCAATACTTTAAGAAATTACATCAGCGGTTTATAGTTCTCCAAGGAAGCAATCTGGACATTATTTCCTTGGGAACTATCTGTGAACCCAGAATTATGTCCAAATTCTTTTCTGGGTTCACTATAAAAAGCTTAATCGGTTGAGACAGGGTTTTTGTCAATTTATTAGGCGGGCGTGCATCCGGTGAGTTGCGAGAAGAAAGCCGGCGCGTAGATGTTGGCGTAGCCCGTGTTGTTGTATATTGTTGTCGGGTATCGCGCCACGCCCAAATCCCTGCATGACTGCTCGTTAGCCGCGTCGCAGCTGACAAACAGCTTGTAGGAATAGGTGCCGAGGACGTTGAACTGCTGGAGCGTTGCCGTGTCGTTGCTCTGCCCAAGTATCCGTAAATTGGCGCCGGACAAGCATTCGATGAAGGTTTTCTGGTTTTGCAACGCAGTGCGATAATCGGCTGTTACAATAAACCGGTCCGTCAGCAGCCTGCCGTCTTTAGTAATATAGACATCCTGGGTGACGCGCTGTCCGGAGAAATCGGCGAAGCGGACAACCACCTTGTAGACGCCGTTCATCTCCACTGTGCTGAGGACCTCCGAATTCGTCTCATACTGCAGGTCATAAATGTCCTTGACTGCATTGGCCGCAGCCTGCTGCCCGGAGATGTCCTGCAGGTTCTGGTTGGACTGCGCGAAAAGATAAATCACAATAAGAACAAGCACTGCGATGATGCCAATGTACACTTTGTCAACCATAATATCTGCAGAGAAATTGGCTGGAAAATATATAAATCAATTGGCATGAGTTTTTAGAATTACATGTGAATTACAGGATGCTTGGCGGCTGTGCCAGGGTTGTCGAATTTCGTTATCTTCCCGCCAACAATCTCGACAACGTCCCCGGCGGCAATGCTTTCCTGCAGGTCGAGTTTCTCCACCCACTCGGTATAGTCAGTTTCGTTGCTCCTGTAAGACGTTGCATTGATGTTTCCGTTCACGTCTAACTTATAGTTGGGGCTTGTCGTCCCGATGCCGGGGTTGAGGGAATTTGTGATTTTTCCTTGCCCCGTTTCGAAGATTTGTTTCATTTATTTCACGCCCACGGCAACCAGTATCCTTGCTGCACTCCCGTCTCCCTTGCTTTCCCAAGCCGTTCCCAAGACTTTCCCTTTCAATTCTTCAAATGTGACATTCGCCTTTGGCTTCGCTATTGCAGCGCCGCTCTCATTTACTATTACATAATCGCCCCTTCCAACCTTTCCTGCGACTTTCACAGGCACCTGCCCGACAAATGAGACGACAATGCACCTGCCCGCAGGGCATCCTTCGTTCCCGACATAGCCCGCCCTGCCCGTCACGACCATATAGCTGTCCGCCGCCCCCGTGCCGAGATTGCCCGATTTTGTCACTTTCCCGCCGACAACTGCAACGACATCCCCTTCCTCCATTTTTTCACTGACGTCCAGTTTTTCCATCCACTCGCCGTAGTCAGTTCCGTTGCTTCTGTAGCTTGTTGCGTTTATGTTGCCGTTCACGTCTAACTTATAGTTGGGGCTCGTCGTCCCGATGCCTACGTTGCCGGTGGTCTTGTTAATCGTCATAACGACAGCTCCTCTTGTCTCGTCACGGATGTAGAAGTTCCCGTTGTTCGAAGCCCCGCCCAAGTTGTTTGTTCCGGAAACGCCAAGCCCCCAGCTCTGTGGTGTGGTGTCGTCGTTCATCATGATAAGGACTGTTGCATCGGTGCTCGTGCCCTGAATTCTTGCGGCAGCTGCAGAAGTGCTGTTGACGTGCAGCCTAGCGTTCGGCCCCGTCGTCCCGATGCCTACGCTGCCCGCATAAGTGATTCGCATGCGTTCGTTGCCGCCTGTGCTAAAAGTCTGGTTGCCTCCGTCGATGTTTCCAGCGACGAAAGCAAGGGAGCCTCCGCTGCTAGAAGCCTCATTGCCGTACAACTGTATTATGGCGCCGCGAGTGCTGCTGATTGCTCCGCCCGCTCCCAGATATATAGCGTCCGAGTCGGCGTCATTGGCAGTTCCGGGAACCAGTGTGAGGACTCCGTCGGTGCCGGCTGTCAGGCTCCACTTGTCGGCAGCGTCGTCTCCATCGTCAGCCCAAAGGTTTGACACTCCGTTTGCGCCTTCGGCGCCGGAAACAGTCAGTGTTGCGCTTGGACTCGTCGTCCCTATGCCTACGTTGCCGCTAGTGTCTATTGTTACCTTGTCCGACACGGAACCCTCGGATATTCTCGATATTCTCAGCGCCATTGAAGGAGTAGCTCCGTCATCAGTCGCGTTTAGCTGCCATCCATAATTCAACGAAGCAGTGGCCGAGCGCGAAGTCATTATCTTAAGCAGCGCATTGTTGCCGTTTGTGGTGCTTGCAACAGTCATCGAAGTCCCCGAACCGCCGGACACATGGAGAGCATCCTGAGGTGCCGTCGTCCCGATGCCGACGTTGCCGTCCCTATTTAGTATCATTCTTATGCTTCCGTTAGTCTGGAAGGTAAGATTTGCATTTTGGACGTTTGATATATAGAAGTCATCTTGTGTAGAGCTGCCATATCCAACGTAAGCTATTTCGGCGCCTGTGCTATCACGGAAATCTATGTATTGGCTTCCTGTGAAAGCTGTTGCCTTCTGAATCACAAACATCGCGCCGGCGCCGCTGTTGACATGCAGCTTGACTCCCGGCGCAGCCGTCCCGATGCCGACGTTGCTTCCATTGACGTAAAAGACATCATCAATATCCAATGACAGGTTGTTGGCGGAGTTGACGCCTTCAACTACCAGTTTCGCTCCGGGTGACGTATCGCCGATTCCCACGGAGCCGTCAATAAAAACAGACCCGTTCGTCCTTAATGTAGGGTTGGACGTGTTTATCTGGAGACCGGCTGACGGTGAAGTTGTTCCTATGCCGACGAGGCCAGTGTTATCTATAGTCATACGCACGGCGTTGTTAGTACCAAATTGCATTAGCTTGTTAGCCTGTTGATTGATGACAGCTGCGTATGCTGTAGATCCTGTGAGTATTGTCCCTCCAGGAGTACCCTCAACCCCAAGAAATAAGCCAGAATTTGTATTTTCCATGTACATCCCGCGGTAAACTGTTCCAGCTACCGATTGCGTAGCGAACCACCCAGACTTGCTAGAGGTGATTGTGCCTGACAATCCCAATGTTGAAACCCCTGTCACAGCACCAGCAAGATTTGTATCTCCATTTACATCTAATTTATAGCCTGGCGCGGTAGTCCCGATGCCTACGTTGCCGCCGCCCGAGTTGTTCACATACAAAGTGTTGTTGACGTTCAGGGAAATATTATTCACGACATTATATCCGGAAACTTCCAATGTAGCCGAAGGCGAAGCAGTGCTTATACCAACGCGCGTGGCAGTCTGGTCGACGAAAAGAGTGGTGGTGCCGACTGAGAGGTTCTTGAGAACTGTGAGGTTGTTCGAGATGAGCATGGAAGTTGCGTTGCTCTGCGTGCCAGTGAGATGGCTCGCGGATGACTGGGCAACTGACAGCTTGAGAACCCCGCCTGAAGTTGTGGTGAGCGGCACAAAGTTCGAGCCATTGTATCCGTATGCGATGGAGACGTTCGTGAACGCGGTTATGTTGGCGTCGCTTGACCAGATGCTGCCCGTGACGTTCAGCGAGCCGACCACGTGCAGCGCCTGTGTGGGTGCTGACGTTCCTACACCCACCCTGTCCGCGCTCGTGTTGACATAGAGAGTGTTGTTCACTGCGAGGGAAATATTATTGGTGATGTCTGTGCC
>JAGVVU010000026.1:9170-9999 GCA_018304605.1 Candidatus Aenigmatarchaeota archaeon
TGTGCCGGAAACGTTCAGCTTTCCGCTAAGCGTCCCGCCGGTGAGGTTAAGCTTCTGTCCAAGGTTAGCAAGAAGTGTGTTGTTGTTGCCAGTTATCAGGTTGTTCTGTGTCGTGTTGTCGCCTCCGAACCTGTCCGAGAGCGTCTGGTTATTGGCTGTTATTGCATTGTTTTGTGTGGTGTTGTCGCTCTGAGTGCGGTCAAGCAAAGATACATTGCTCACAAGAAGTTCGCCGGTTATGTTAGCGTTGCCGCCAACCTCAAATTTATATTGAGGCGAAGCTGAGTTCACTCCGACGTTCCCGCCCGCCAGCAGCGTTAAGCGTTCTGATTCTCCGGCGAACAGCGACAGAGGTCCCGAGCCGCCGCGGATGCTGCGCACATACACGTTTGCCCAGAGGAAGCCTGTCTGTCCGAGGTCGTAAGTGTTATTCAGCTTGGGTGAAAGTCCGGTTGACTGTGATAGATTTATGTCCGTCTTGATTGCGCCGGCATCCGTCACCTGAACGGGCACGAAGTTGGTGCCGTTCCAGCCGTATAAAATTGATACGTTGGTTGTCGAGGCATTTGATGGTTGAATAATGAATAAAGCGAGCAGGACAATT
The DNA here is from genome assembly GCA_018304605.1 of Candidatus Aenigmatarchaeota archaeon. GTDB lineage: Archaea > Aenigmatarchaeota > Aenigmatarchaeia > GW2011-AR5 > GW2011-AR5 > GW2011-AR5. Next base: position 9,775 of record JAGVVU010000026.1, read on the forward strand.
ATAGATAATTTTAAGTATTTCACTGGATACTTATATGATGGAGTTGAAACTTTATGGCCAAGTACAAGCACAAGATTACAAAGCAGATAGCGAAGGCTATGGAAGATCCTGAATTTCGCAAAGGTGTGAAGGAATTTATCCGTTATCATAGCGGCCGCTCCTCCTGATTTCTCGAGCTTAACAATTCTGCCCTGAATATCCTGTATTTCTTGAATATGGGATCCG
>JAGVVU010000027.1:0-952 GCA_018304605.1 Candidatus Aenigmatarchaeota archaeon
ACGGAACCACGTCGCGAGTATTCCGGAACCATAAAGAGAACTGAGAAGGGATTTCAGATAATTGCAGGCGAAGGCATGAGTGTCACTGATCAGACGCTTGATTATATAAATGAATTTCTGGATGGTAATTTTGTCCACAAGAACGAGTTTTTGCTTACGACTGCACTATATGATATTATATTTAGCCTAGATATGAGCGAAAAAATGCCAAGCGTAATTAAGGCTCTTGAATATGATGCACGATATGAACAGCTACCTGAAAGCAGGAAAAAACAGCTTCGAAATTCTGATACAATAAGGAAACTGAAAGAGACAGCTTTAATTTCAAGACGTGCTCTTGAGGGATTTCGCGATTACATTGTCAGTGCGCAAACTCTTAGCGGAGTTAACTATAATGAAATAATGGGAAACGAACGTTTTTTTTCTGACTGGCACAATCATCCCATAAACTTTTCAAGAAATCCAGAAGACTACGGACCATCAAAAACAGATGTTGCTGGAAGCTTTACAACAGGCCCGAAAATAGTTTTTGTGAGAGTTGATGGAATTGCCCATGCATTTGCAATAAACAGGGGTCATGTGAAAGAGATATACACAACAAAAATAGACTAAATCTTCTCAATCTCGGCTTTCTTCAGCGCTTTTTTGACGAGCGCGTCGATTTTCAGCCTGCGCTCTATTTTCTTGACGACTTTCAGCTCCGCGCGCGTCGCCGGATGCTTGCCCACCAGCACCGAACAGCAGTCCGTGTACGGCACGATGGAAGTCTTGTACGTTCCTATTTCCTCCGCCGTCCTGATTATGTCCTGCTTGTGCGTGCCTATCAGCGGCGAGAGGATTGGCAGCTTTACCGGCTCGTAGACGACGTTAAGGTTCTGGAGCGTTTGTGAAGCCACCTGCGCCACGCTGTCGCCTGTCACCAAGCCAAGCGCATGCTCGCGCTTTGCTATCT
>JAGVVU010000027.1:976-7510 GCA_018304605.1 Candidatus Aenigmatarchaeota archaeon
GCCTTCCTTCATCGTACCCTTGATGATTTTCTGCTGCACTTCCTTGAACGGCACGAAGTAAACCTTGGATTTTCCCTGGTATTCCGACAGATGGCTGACTAATTTTCTTATCTTGTCCATGAACGGGTCGTAATTGTGAAAATGCACGAAGATAATCCTGCAGCCGCGGGACATCATCCGATAAGCTGCCACGGGCGAGTCTATGCCTCCCGACAGCAAACAGACAAGACGTCCGGCCGTTCCCACGGGCAGCCCTCCCACGCTTTGCTGCTTCTCGCTGTAGACGTACGCCTTGTCCGCTATCTCGACAAATATCTCAAGTTCCGGGTTGTGCAGTTCAACCTTCTTCTTAGTGGCTTTCCACACAACGCCGCCGAGCAGCCTGTTGAGCTCCGGAGAGGTGTGCTTGAACTGCTTGTTCGAACGGCTTGCCGTGATGCGGAATGTTTTTGCCGGGGATTTCTTTGCCACTGCCGCGACAGCTTTTGCCAGCGACGGCATGGTAAGCGCCACTTCCTCGGCAATAGAGAAGCTGGATATTCCGGCAATCTTCCTCAGCTTCGGAATCTCCTTCGCCTTCACATCCTTCAATATTATTCTCCCCCGCTTCCGCTCAACCTTCGCCCCGGTGAAGCTCTTTATGTTCTCCACGAGCTTCTTCTCGAAGAAACGGCGGTTGCCGCCCTTGATGCCTATCTCGCTGTAATGAACCAATATACGTTTCATACCTATCCCTTTCTTTGTAAGAAGGGTCTACAGCATTAAGCGAAGCTTAATGCGTACAGGTGAAACTTAGTTTCACCTTGTATGGCTCACCCCAAAGAACTTGGGTTCCTGTAGACCTTGCCTTCACTATTATCTATTACTCTAACCTGATGTTTGCCTATTTTGCTATCAAGATAAATGACATAGACAAACGACTACCCGATTCTAGACTTCTAAACATGCTTAAATATCGTATATGCACAATAGGATATTAGTGCACGTAATTTATCCGTAAGGTGAACATATGTCATTCGTAACCATGACCCCGATGCAGATTGTATGGTCGATTTTTGTCGTAGCCGTCATAGTGCTCCTTTTCACTCTCTACCACATGCATCTTGAGAAAAAAACCGGGAAACAAAAAAGATGATTCGCTTTTATAAAGATAGACTTTTTCTTTGATTGCATGAAAGTCGTGCCACTTGGTGAACAGCCTGAAGGCTCCAGATATCTAGACCTTAGTGGACCTGACATTGACGAAAGAGCATATTCCGGGCAGGATTCGACTGTGTACAGGGACACGAGGACTGACCGGGCAATACATGTTTACCACTTTCTTCCGTTAGACGGCGTAGCGAAATATGCCCGGTGCATGAATGCCGCTGCGTTATCGCTTCATGCGTTCCCTTTCACAGAAACAATAAGGTTCGGTAGCGAGAACTACACGTCAGAGGCACACGCCAATCCCGTTGAGGAAGCAGGAAAAAAGCTGTTCAGCTTCATGGGGGAAGAAAGGAAACATGCCTATACAATCAGCCCTTTCATAGATGCGCTCTCATTGTGCTGGCCTAATCAAACCGATGACGAGCATCAACGAACTGTTGCTAAATGTTTTGACATGCTGTTTTATGACAGAGTCAACGACTGGATAGAACGCCAGAGCAGCGTACGCGGCGTGGACATCAACCCGGTGAATGTAAAGTTTGTTGTCGACAGAGAGCGGCAAAGAATACAACTAATGATTACCGACCTCGCAAAAAATATTGGCGATGTACGCCTCATCTGAAAAGCTTGCGGAATTCCCGGACGTCTCTCTTCATTTGTTCTTCTTCTTTGAGTTCATTGCTGTGGAATACGCCGCTTTTTACAAAATCACCCTTGAATCTTGGAAGGATATGAACGTGGCAATGTTCCACAGTCTGCCCGGCTGCATCCCCTTCGTTGATTCCGTAGTTGAAGCCGTCCGGGTTAAGATGACGCTTCAGCTTTTCCGCTACGAGCCGGACCGTGCTGAAAAGGCTTGAAATCTCGCCGTCGCCAAGCTCCCGTATGCCGGAAACATGGCGTTTTGGCATGACAAGGCAGTGCCCTTTGCCGGCGGGATAAAGATTGTACAGGACTAATTCAGAGACGTTTTCGAAGATTTTCTGCCTTTCTATATTTTCCCTGCTGCAAAACGGACATTGCATGCGAATTACGTCTTACAAAAATCTTTATATACAGCTTTTCAACATAGAAAAAGTATAACATTGTAAGTTTTTCATTTTCTCGTTGAGTGGTGCGGGCAGAGCGAGTGATTAAGTTTGGGAAGAAACGGTGCAATGGTTCTTGTATTAATGTTCTTCTTATTCAGCTCTGTCTCTTTTGCTTATGAGATGTCTTTCTTTACTGATAATTACTTCTACAGCACAGGCGAGATGATATACGCCAAGGGCATCGTGAAGCAGAATTCCACTGCAGTATCAAATGTCACCGTAGCTTTTCAGGCGAAGGACGTTTCGGGCACCATCGTTAACTCAACCTCATTAACTTCTAATTCAACAGGCGAATTCAACTACACCTTCTCACTGTCTTCTGTTGGCAATTATACCCTCATTGCCAACGCTTCCGGCGACTATGTTGCACATTTCATAAAAGTAAAGAGTTATTCACAGATACTTCAGACAACTGACAAGCCGACTTACACCGGAGGGACGAACGGTACGCTCTCGATAAAGGTCGTGGATTCCCAAGGAAACGGCGTGGCAAGTCAGCTCGTTACCAACAACCTCAGGTATGCGTCCAATAATACCCTCATCCGCAACCTTAGCGCGTGCACCACCAGCACTCTCGGCGAATGCAGCATAAACTTCACTGCCCCCTCCGTGGACGGACTGTACATGATAGAAAGCAATAATTTCGAGGACATCGTGACATTTGCTGTGGGCGGTTTCGACGCAGTCATGAAGATATCGCCGAACGTTATGGGACTCAACAGCGAAGTAACCATAAAAGTGATAGTCAAGAACGCTAATGGCAACGGCGTGACTGCTTCGACAAGACAGCTGGTGATAACATTCCCGAACGCCACGGAATACACGATAACCAGCATGACGCAGGCAGTAGACAGCTCAGGAATCAGCTTGACAGGCGTATATGAAGACAGATATAACGTCACGGGCGAGGGCGCCTACAAGGTCAAAGCGACAATAGTGGGCCAGGGTTCCAATATTACTAGGGAGCTTGCAGGGTCATTTGACGTGCGCGGTTATGTTATGGATATAGTGCCTTGGACCGGGCAGTCTGTTTTCTATCCTGGCTCTTCAATTGCATTGGGAATCAAGCTCAGGAACGCTTCGAGCAACGAGTTTATATCAGGCAAGACTTCTGCTTTGCTGACGGGCGCGTCCGTCCTTGATTCTTCTGACCAGCCCGTTGTCGTAAACATTTCCATTTCCGAGTTCTCCGCGCTGAGCAGCTACCGTGTTGACTTCGTCATGCCTTCAACGGCTACAACCGGCTCCTACAAATTCAAGATTTCAATCAACGACACGCTTGGCACGGGTTCAGGCACAGGCTACTTCAGCGTTCAGCAGGTCAAGGCATCTGCAAGCACGCTTGATGCATTCCCGAATGGCACGTCCAAGACGACATTCCTGGCGGCGCAGCCCCTTGTTATAAAGTTCACTGCGAGTAACGCGTCGGGTTCTGTTACAGTTAACTCAGTCAGCACTTATACCATAAGGGATGAGAACGGCGACGACAAGACTGCTCTGTTCGGCACGGGCGTGAATTTCACCTCGGGCGGAGCCGGCTATATCAATCTGAGCACGCCTAACAGGGGCGGAGACTACAGAATAAAGGGGAGGATAAACACCAGCGCCGGAATGGCAGATGCTGAGGGTTCCATATTCGTGGATGTTCTTGACATCGAGGCAAAACCCGCCAGCATAGGCGGAGGTGGTGGAGGTCCCGGCGGGTTCATGCCTTTCGGCGGCCCGGGTTTCATGTTTGCTTTCAGGCCAAATGATACTATAGCCCTGAATGTCACTGTCAACACTGCAAGCGAGAAACAGGAAGGCGACGAGTTCATGGGGAGCTTCGGCGGCGCTTCCGGCTCGGGCACGTCAGGCGGAATCGGACTCTTCGGAATAGGCGGCGGCTCGGCTGTCCAGGGAGCCCAGGTCCAGGTTGTGAAGGTTATCAACATCAACACCGACGAGGACATGACATCATCTGTTTCAGGAACGCTTTCATGTGTGACAGCAACAGACGGCAAGTGCACAGTCAAGCTGCAGCCGACCACAAACGGCAACAACTGGACAGGCGGCTTTTATGTGGTGTTCCTTAACGCTTCAACCAACAACAACCAGTCTGACAACGGGCAGGGATTCTTCGAAGTGAGAAGATATTTCGTTGACGTGCGCACCACATCGGCAGTCACCGACAACGCGAGCTCGCTTGGATTTGCCAGCTTCAGCAGCTGGAACATAGGGCCGAACGACAACGTCAACGTGACAGTGTCAATAAGAGAACCGGGGACGTGGAATACCATATCCTCGACGTTCAACGTAACCGTCCTTGGCATGTATTACGGCGGCAAGATCGGTGAATTCATATTCCCACCCAAGCTCATCGATGGCACGACCAAGAGCTACCTCACCAGCCAGGCAGGCAGCGTAATAATAAATGCGCCAAGCGGCGGCTGGAAGTCAGGCTTCTATGAAGTAAAGGTCTCCGTCAATACGACCGGCCAGGTGGACAGCGGACAGGGCTTCATGATGTCTCGCATATACGAAGGGTTCGGGATGCCCGTCAATCCGACGACACTGCAGCAGGACTTCACCTCACAGTCGTCTGAGAACGTCACCCTGAGGATAAGCGTCTACGACGTCCAGCAGCACAGACCCGCAGCCAACCTCACAGTTACCAAGAACAAGATAATGTCTTTTTCATCGTTCCCGCCTTCCGACCTGTCGAGCTACGACAAGAACGTCACGCAGGGCACAACCGACGCGAACGGAGTTGTGCTAATGACACTGCCGGTGCCTACAGGCGGCTGGCCGAAGGGTAGCTATCTTGCAGTCTTTGATGTTACGAACGGCTCAGCAACAGACAGCGTCGAGGGATTCTTCCAGGTAAAGAATTTCTTTGCTGAACTCAGCAGTGGTAAGTGGTCGTTCGCGGCAAACGAATCTGTCGCCTTCAACGTAACGATTTCCTCTGACCCTTCGTGGATGAGAAACATGTTTGGAGGCTGCCCGGCAGGCGATCCCGGATGCACCGGAGGTGGAGGAGGGGGAGGTGGACCTGGTCCTGGTTCTGGCGGCAGCGGAGGCGGAGGATTTGCCGAACCAAACAATTTGGTTGTGGACTATGGCACTCCTAACAGCATAGACGGTGACAGCATACCTGATTTGGTTGTCACAGCCAATCCGGACGGCACTGTCAATCTGACGCTTGCAGGAAACCTGACCCTTGGTAACTTGTCCGGCGACACTGTAGGCGGAGGCGGCGAACTTTCAACGAGAAACCTTTCCGTTTCCAGAACAGTATGGTGCAGCGGCAGCGGCTGCTCCAGCAGCGCAACCAACGCACCCAGCTGGTTTGAGAGCGTTTCCTGCTCAGGGCAGCTCAACCAGAGCGATTTCAACTACAGAAACATAACTGTCAACTTTAGCGGCCCTGCCATAGCTTGCGTACAGACATCCAGGAACCTTACATACAAAGTGGGCGCCGGGCCAAGCACCGCCTCGAATTTCACGCTTCAATATATTCAGGAAGTTGCGGGCTCGATAGGCGGCTCGAGCGGAGTGAGCGTCAGCAACAGCAGCGGGCTGTCTTACCTTAACGCGACTCTCAAGTCCATCAGGGTTTCGCGCGTTGACTTTGCTTCCGGTGAAACTGTGCTGACTCATGGCGTCAATTACAACGTTACCAGCGCGAACGGCGTTGTCGTGGGTGCAGGCAACATAACAATTCCCGGCATCGGCGGCATAAAGCTGAAGCCGATTGGCACATGGTCCAACGGATTCTACCGTGTGGTTGCCGATTTCAACAACAGCCAGGGTACTGAAACGGCACAAAGCGGATTCCAGGTTGACACTTATATAGCAAACTGCTACAGGCTCGTTTACAGCTCGCTCCAGTCCAGCGGTGCACTTTCAATGATGTGCTACGTCAACAGTCCCAGCGGAGGTATATACCCCAACAGGGTTGACATAGCGGTTGAAAGAATCAAAAACACCGCAACGCAGACCGACATGGACACGTCCCTGTGGTCGTCAAGCGGGAACTATACGAGGTCTGATTCCAACGGCATTGGGGTACTTGTAAACCAGACGCTGCCGACAGGCTTTTATGAGGCGGTTATCAAGCTCAACGAGAGCACAGACATCAAGAGGCAATCCGTCTGGTTCGACGTAAAAGACTTCGATGCGCAATTCTACACGTCCAAGTGGTCGTACTCTTCAAGCGAAACAGTGTCCCTGATTTCCAGGGGCACGCTGGACTCCCAGCAGGTCAGGGTCAACGTTTCGGGCACGCCGACAGTCTACAGGTACGACAAGG
>JAGVVU010000039.1 GCA_018304605.1 Candidatus Aenigmatarchaeota archaeon
CCAGGCCGTCGCCGACTCGTTCAAGAATTATGCAAAGCTATTATGGAGCGTGTCGAAGTCTTAGTTAATATAAAGTTATGATTTGATAATATTTTATGATGGTTTTTATGAAGAAGAAAAGGAGAAAAATTAAGAGTTCGTTAGAAAAAGACTGGAATAACAAACATGACGAGCGATGGAATAAGAAGTGATAATTATGGACTATTCTCTATCTGTCAAAAAGCTGCTGTCAAGGGAGAAGATAAGCATCGGCGACCGCGTGCAGATCGAGAAAGGCAAGAATTCTTTCGAGGGCATAGTGATGCCGAACACCGGCGACCCGGACGTCCTTGTAGTCAAGCTAAACAATGGATATAACGTCGGCCTGGAAATCGGGGACATAAAGATCAAGAAGATGCCGCCGCTAAAGCGTCCTGCTGCAAGGAAATTCAAGTACGAGTACGACAAGAGCAAGAAAAATATATTGATTCTTCACACAGGCGGGACGATTGCTTCAAAGATAGATTACGAGACGGGAGGCGTGATAACAGCCATAGAGCCGGAGGATCTTATTGCTGCAATACCCGAGCTGATGAAGATAGCGAACATCCACACCGAGCTTGTCTTCCAGATGTGGTCCGAGGATATGGAGGCTGACCATTGGATTTTGCTTGCTAAGAAAATAGCGCAGGAACATGAGCGGTTTGACGGGATAATAATAACTCACGGGACGGACACGATCCATTACACGTCCGCTGCGCTTTCATTCATGCTCCAGAACATCCGCAAGCCCGTAATCCTTATCGGCTCCCAGCGCAGCAGCGACAGGGGGAGCAGCGACGCAGCGATGAATCTCCTGTGCGCGGCGCATTTTATCGTCAACGCAGATTTTTCAGGCGTTGCGCTATGCATGCATGCCAGCATGGACGACGATGATTGCTATGTGCACGACGGCCTTCACGTCAGGAAAATGCACACGTCGCGCCGCGATGCATTCCGGAGCATAGATGTCATGCCGATAGCAAAAGTATCACGCACAGGCAGTGTGGAATTCATGACGAAATACGCAGAGCATGGAAAATTTAAGGGCTCTGCGTCAGCCGGAGTTGATTACAAAAGGAAAGGCGAATTCAAGTCCCTTCCTGTTTTCAACAAAAAAGTCGCACTGGTCAGGATGAGGCCGGGATTCAGCTACAAGGAACTTGAGTTCTACGAGAAGAGCGGCTATCACGGCATCGTACTGGAGGGCACAGGTCTCGGCCAGGCGCCGATAAACTCAATCGATAAGTACACCAGGCATCATGCTCTGCTGTTGTCTGCGATCAAGAGAATGTCGAAAAGCTGTATAGTTGTCATGACATCCCAGTGCATTTACGGCAAAGTCAATCTCAATGTTTATTCGACAGGGCGCAAGCTGCTTGACGCGGGCGTGATCCCGGTGCAGATGACGCCTGAGGCAGCTTTTGTCAAGCTCGGCTGGGTCCTCGGCCACACGAAAAATATAGAGTCTGCAAAAAACCTGATGCAGATGAACCTGATAGGCGAGCAGGTCGAGCGGATCGACCCGCGCGCTTTTTAACTCATGGTGATTTTCTATGCCAGATTACAAAAAACTCGGTCTCCGCGCGGGCCTTGAGATTCATCAGCAGCTTGCAAGTGGGCACAAGCTTTTCTGCAACTGCCCGATTATGAAAAGCAATGAATTTCCTCTAGAGATAAAGCGGAAGCTCAGGGTGGTGCCCAGCGAACTCGGGGAATATGATGTTGCAGCTGAGTACGAATACCTGCGCGACCGCACCTTTGTCTATCTCGCCAATCCTGAATCGTCTTGCTTGGTGGAGCTGGATGAATGTCCACCATGGTCAATCAATGAACATGCTCTGAAGACATCAGTACAGCTGGCAAAACTTTTGCACTCCGACATCATAAACGAGATACATGTAATGAGAAAGACGGTCATTGACGGATCTGCTGTGACAGGTTTTCAGAGGACAGCACTGATAGCGACTGGCGGATTTGTCGAGCTTTCCGGCGGCAGGCTTGCCATACAAACAATAAACCTTGAGGAGGACAGCGCGCCCGCGGTGAGCAAGGGCGACGTTATTGAATACCGTCTTGACCGCCTCGGCATTCCGCTGGTGGAAATAGCTACAGACTCGGCACTTGGCAGTCCCAAAGAAGTGAGAGAGGCTGCGGAAAAGATCGGGTCGCTGCTGCGATCGCTCGAGGTCGTGCGCGGTCTCGGCTCCATCAGGCAGGACGTGAATATTTCGATAGCAGAAGGCAGCCGCGTTGAGATAAAGGGATTTCAGCAGCTTGACGAGATGGAGAAGCTTGTTGAGAATGAAGTGGCGCGTCAATTATCTCTTCTTGAAATCCGTGACGAGCTGGGAAAAAGGAATTTCAAATCAGCAGGAAAATCTGTCGACGTGACTGAAGCCTTCCATGATACCGAAGCGAACTTGGTCAAGAAAGTGCTCGCAGAGGGCGGGCGCGTCGCAGCAGGAAAGCTCCCAAAGTTCGCGGGTCTGATGAAACGCCAGTGCGGAGACCGCAGCTTTGGCAAAGAGCTGTCTGGCTACGCTGGCGCCTTCGGCCTTGGCATTATACACAGCGACGAGCTGGAGAAATTCCCGTTCCTAGCCGGCGAGTTTGAGAAGCTGCGCAAGCGATTCGGCGCAAGCGAAGATGATATTGTGTTCATTGTTGCAGGACGCGGAGCGGAAAAGGCAGCCAATGCAGTCGTTGACCGGGCGAACCAGTGCATCCGCGGAGTCCCTAAAGAGACGCGAGTGGCTGACGGGACCGGTTCGCGATATGCCCGCCCTCTGCCTGGATCCGGGCGATTATACCCGGAGTCGGACGTGCCTGCGATAAAAATAACCAGGCAGATGCTGGATGTCGAGGTGCCGAAGACACTGGAGGAAAGGAAGGAAGAGCTGAAAGCCCTGCCGGAGCAGCTCGCGGAGCAGATTGTCAAGTCAAAATATTATCAATGGTTTGCTGAATTGAAGAAATACGACCCTGTATTGGCAGCAACGGTATTTCTTTCAACATACAAGGATCTCAGCAGGCGCGGGCTTGATGTAACAAAAATAAAACTTGAGGATTTGGAAGCGACGATCAGAAGCGTATCCGAAGGAAAACTGCCGAAAAATTCTGTCGTTTCGGTTCTTGAGGAAGTCGGTCAGGGCGTCCCGGTCGGTTCAGCGCTCTCGAAATATAAGCCAGAAACGGACCTTGAATCTGTTGTAAGGGCAGTTATCGCCGACAACCCCGGCAAGACCGAATCAGCAATAATAGGCATCGTGATGGAAAAGGCAAAGGGGCGCGCAGACGGCAGGAAGGTCTCCGAGCTTGTCAGGAAATTTTCAAAATAGTGAAACAGAACAGATATTTATACGGGCTCTTCACAATTATAAGATATGGTAGACCTGCTGAGCTTCGTTCCGCTTTCCGTGGGCGGAGTTGTCGCGATTCTTATAAATACGATCATCGCGTTCGTGGCTCTTGTCATAGCAGACAAGCTGATAGCCCACAACATCGATGCGAAGCGGCTTCTTGTCATCGCCTTTGTGGCGCTGTTCCTGACGCCCATAGTCGGGTCGCTTTTATTGAGCAGCCTTGCGCTTCCGGCCGTTGTTTCCGGCTATGTCTTCCCATTCCTTGTCTGGCTTGTTTTGGGGGAGCTCTTGATAAAAGAAGCAGACATGAAAACGAAGTTGAAAGTCGTCGTGGTCGCATTCGTGGTATGGATAATCCTGTCGATGTTCCTGGCTCCCGTCATCTACCAGGCGCTGCCTTTGTAAATCATAAGTCTTTGTATAATACCATGGGCTAAAGCCTATAGTATGTTATGAGACTTTGATTTCCAAGAGTACGGCTTAAAAGCCGTAGTATCGTACTCTTAGGAAATAAAAATCGGCTCTTGCCTTTGGTCATCTTGAATGCGCCTGAAACTGCCGTCTTTAGACGGCATGTATTAGAGGCGCATTCGGGATCCCATCTTCTCACAAACCTGCGGTTTTAACCGCAGGATAAGATGCAAGAGCTGCCCCTAATGCTGGTATTACTGGGCCGCCAAAAAGCTCCATGGTCTCTGACACAATGTTAGAGTCTATTGCACCATAACTCTGTGCCATGCATGTTAATGCCGCGGCTGCGCCGCCAGCCATTCCTGTTATCAAGGCCCTTTCAATTTTTTGTGTGTCACTGGCAGTCTCCATGTCATAGTTGATAAAGTCTGGAACCCAGCCGTCACGAGTGCTCGGGCTGCCGTATTGGGGCAATAAGCCTCTTTCTGCCCTTTCCAAATATTTTCTTGTTGCACGGTCCGATTCTATTGCACAATCCATTCTATTCACCTATCAAAGTCGTGTAAGCAAAGCGCGTTGCTGTCGATGTCCGGTATTCAGCAGACCTCATCCCTTTGCTCCTGTAGCATTCTGTCGAGTCGCAGCCCGGAATATTGCAGTCCTTTTGGCACATGATTATCACTCATTCGCTGTCTTTCGCTTTGCATGCTTCGAAACTGCCCTGCAAACCTTCGCCCTGTGGGGTGCCTTTTCCTATTTCACTATATCCAGTCGTTCCACCATCCCTTCGTGCATGATAATTTGAGAAACTGTTGTCAAGCAAATGAGTTTCATTAACCCAGCAGTCTTTGTCAAGCCCGAGCGAGCCCTCTCTGGTTCGACATACGTACTCATGCAATGTATCGAGCGTTCCATTGCCGTTTTCATCCGTGTATGCCCGCACTATCTCTGGCCTGTCGCCCTGCTCCGTCTGCACTGTCTCTACACAGTCCGCGTTTCCATAGTTATTGCCGCAGCCTATTGCAACAATGCCTGCCAGTATCGGTGCCAGTAATTTTCTCATGATTATCACTCACGTTTTGGCTGGAATCTGTCTTGTAGTCTGCTCTTCATTTGTCCAATCGCTTCAGGCAGATTTTGCGCTGTTTCATGGTCGCCTGCTTGCCTTGCAGCCCTTCTGAACCCGTCCATCATGTAGTTCAAGGATTTCGAATCAGCACCTCCATAATAACGCTGCATGAATGTTTCTGTGCCTGCAAAAATCATTGCACCATAATGGAGCATATCGGCTACTTTGGCTCTCGCTTCTCTGTATTGCGCAGCGCCCAAGCTTCTCATTGAATTGGCATCCCCTCCCAACGCTTCCATTTCAGCTGCATTTTTTGGGGTATCAACTTTTCTGAATTTGGTTTTGTAAGGCATGATTCCACACTCCTTCTCTCTATATGGGTTCCCTAGTATATAAAGATTTACTACTTATAAATGACAACTAATTATAAGCATAGCTCGGGAACGGAAAGACGTCGTATCCTGTCTTTTGCCTCAGGCCTTCGACAGCCCTTGCATTGAATCCGCCCTCGTCGTGGGGTCTTTTGTCTATCTCAGCGAAAACATGCTCGGTTTCATGCCAAAGCACATGGTCCCCGGACCCGTAAGGTCTTTTTTCTGCGGGCGGCATTGCTATGTCAAGCGTTTCAGGTCTCATGAAAGCCACGGTCCCGGGCTCGGAATATGTGCCTACAGGAAAGTCATTGTGAATCTTTGCGACCCTGATATATCTATAGCTCTCATCCGTGTCTTTTGATATCAACGCGTAATTAGTTCTGTAAGGATTCATGCCTTTCAGTCGCGTTACCCTCGATACGAATTCTGGCATAACTGACATAGCACTAGTCAGGGATAAAAAGGCTTTTGAGATAGTTAGCACGATGTTGGGCATTTTTGGCGGCTCGGGATTCTATTCTCTGCTGGATAACGCGGAAACGGCGGTGCGCGAAACGCCTTTCGGGCTTCCATCCTCTCCTATAACTCTCGGCACTATCGGCCGCCAAGAAGTGGCATTTATTGCCCGGCATGGAGTGCATCATGAGTATCCGCCGCACAAGATTCCATACAAGGCGAACATTTACGCGTTCAAGGAGCTTGGCGTGTCGCGCATAATAGCGCCGGCTGCGGTCGGCTCGCTGAAAAAGGAAATAGGACCGGGGACTTTCGTGGTGCCTGACCAGTTCGTTAACTTCGCAAGCCGTGACGACACTTTCTTTAACGAAATGCCCGTAACGCATGTGTCTTCTGCTGACCCGTACTGTCCTGAGCTGAGAAAGCTGGTAGTGGAAATGGCAAAGCCGCTCAATCTACATGTTCATGAGCGAGGCACGGTTGTCGTCGTGAATGGGCCGAGATTCGCTTCACGCGCAGAGTCCTCATTCTACCAGTCATTGGGCGATATAATAAATATGACGCAATATCCGGAGTTGATACTTGCGCGGGAAATGGAGATGTGCTATGCATCTGTCTGCCTGGTAACAGACTATGACGTCGGATTGCAGGGAGAAAAGCCAGTGTCAGCGCAGGATGTCGCGGAAGGTTTCAGGCAGAACAGCGAGAAATTAAAAAGACTGATTCTCGATTGCATACCAAATGTGCCTGCGGCGCGCGGATGCAACTGCAAGAACGCGCTTGAGAATGCGAGGTTTTAGATAATGTCGGGACCCGCTTTTTGCGATCTGGTGCATATCATAGGAATATACACAGGACTCGATGACAGGGAAATAAGGCTTCATATAGAGGAAACCCAAGTTGCGCTGGGCAATGGTGCCAGCCCGGAATACGCTGCGATGGTTTATGGGCGCAGCTTGGACGTGCCTGTCGGGCACTGGGCGGAAATATGCTATGTAAATCGCCCTCTTACCGCCGACGAGATTAGGCTGCTGGAGACGCCCGCTGCCATAGAATAGCTAAAGTTCAAGGCTTTTCCACAGGACTCTGCACGCATACGTCCTGTAAGGCGACCATTTTGCCGATATCTTCTCTATCTTTCCCCTGCTCGGGTTTCTCAGGGAATAGTGCTTTGTGATCGCCTTGCGAAGCCCGAGATCGCCATGGGAGAACACGTCTTCGCGCCCCATAGTGAACATCAGAAACATCTCGGCAGTCCATGGTCCTATGCCTTTGACCTGCGTCAGGTTTTCAATGACTTCCGGATCATCCAGCTTTTCTATTGATTTCAGGTCTAATTTGCCGTCTGCAACATTTTACGCAAGATCCTTGATGTATCTTGCCTTGGCCCATGACGTCCCGATGTTTCGTATTGTCTCCTCGGATAATTTCAACGTACATCGAGGAGTAACTTTTCCTCGGGCGAAGAGCTTCTCGAATCTGCCAAAAATCGCGTTTGCGGCGCTCCCTGCAAGTTGCTGACCGATGATTTCGCGGCAGAGGGAGTAAAAATAATAATCAGGCGTTCGTATTTCTAGGGCAGGTATTCCAACCTGTCTCGAAATAGAAAAAAGTATTTGATCGTTCTTTTTGAAATGCTTCATGACTACGCGCGTTTTGTCCATTGAAATCACTTGTCAACCAATTCTATTTCCTTGATGTCATAAGTTCCATTGCGCTCTTTCTCATTCCAGTTTTTTTCCGCGTGCAGTATCTTTATTTTCTTTATGAACATTGGACAGTCGAGAACTAAAGTATCGAGCTCGCCGCCCTCTCCCACAACGCTTATGCCGTGCTTCCTGTTCAGTTCGATCAGCTCTTCTATGACTTTTTCGTCCAGCTTCCTGCCGAGCCAGTCGGCATTGAGAGGCGGCGCAGCCACCCCTACATAAATTATTTCGAATTTGTCGCGAAGCGCTGCGCGAAGGTATTCAGCCGGATCCCGGTGCCACAGAGGCGCTATCGAAAGCAGGTCATGCCTTTTGCAGATGGAGTCAATCCTCATCTTCTGGTAGCTGCTTGCCAACGCTCCGGTCACGACCCCGTCTATCTTGCCCTTGAGCAATGCTATTGCCTCTTCCAAATCGTCTAATTCTTTTTCCTTCTCGCCTTTTGTTCTCTTTTCAATGAGAGGTATGCCCATTAGCGAAGCCTGCGTCTTCACCAGATGTATGTTCGGGAAATGGAACATGTAGCTCGCCGGGTTTTCAGAAACAATTGAGATAATGTATTCTATGCTGTGTTCCTTGCTTGCGAGATATGCCGCATATAGCGAATCCTTTCCACCGGAGACGAGTGCTGCCAGTCGCATGGAGAAATAGAATTTTGCAAGCTTAAATATGCTAGTTAGAACGAAATGGCATGAGACCGCAAATAAGGCAGGTCAGAATCCTGCACACGTATTTTTTGCATACAACGCGGCAAGTGGATAGGCATGCATTGGTGAGCACAAGAAGACTGGAAGGCTATTCTCAAGATAACCACGATATAGATACAGAAACTATGGTATTTGGCTCGTGGGAGCCGGAAAATGAAATGAGTTGCATAAAACATGCCAGAGGTGCTGAATTATATTTCAAACATGCTGAAGCTGTACGTCAGATGGAAAGGGATGGATACAGGAGAATAAAGACGGTTGTTGCAATCGCCCCTGCAAAAGACGGCCCGCCAAAAACTTATTCTACAAAAGCTGCGTAATCACACGCCCTGCACCGTAACGACAATTTCCCGCTCTCTGTCCTGGGTGTCGAATTCAAAAAGCAGGACAGATTGCCATTTTCCCAGCATCAGCTTGCCTTTTGATATAGGTATGGTCAGGTTCTGGTTCAGCATGGCCGCGCGCAAATGGGAGGGCGCATTCTCGGAGTGCTGGTACAGGTGGTCGTCAGGTATCAGTGCGGTCAATGTCTTTTTGAAATCCTCGATCAGCATCCTGTCGTTCTCGTTTATTGCCAGCGAGGCTGTAGTTCCCTGCAGGAATATGTTGCAAAGCCCGTCTTTGGCGCCGCTTTTACCGACTATTTCCCCGACTTGCTTGGTAAGGTCATGAAAACCGTCGGTTTTTGTGGTGATTTTGATTATATCGCGGTAAATCATGCAATCACCTTGGTCGGGGAAGATAAAGAAGATTTGAACCCGGCTTGCCGGAAAAAATTTCCGTTATTAGTCGAGTATTTAAGTATTTGCCCGTATATTTAAATACCCTATTTAAAGGGGAAAATATCGCTGTTTTTCGAAAATGAGGTGGTTTTGGTGGCCGAAAAAATTGGACAGATACAGAAAATCAAGATTGAAAACGTCGTCGCTTCTACGGACATAAAGAAGATAATTTCGCTTGACAAGCTGCTCAACGTGCTTGAATCGAGCGAATACGAGCCCGAGCAGTTCCCGGGCCTTGTTTACAGGCTTGATAATCCCAAAGTCGCGACTCTTATATTTAGGTCTGGAAAAATAATCTGCGTCGGCGCGCGGAGCACTGCCGCGGCAAAAGAGGCGCTGAAGAAAACAGTCAGGAATATCAAGAAAATAGGGATAAGATTCAACGAGAACAACCTGAAGGTGAAGATAGAGAACATAGTTGTTGCAGTGAACCTCGGGCGCGACCTGAATCTGGATCAGCTCGCGTTCCAGCTGGAGAACAGTGAATACGAGCCCGAGCAATTCCCGGGGCTTGTCTACCGCATATACGACCCGAAGGTCGCTTTCCTGCTTTTCAGCTCGGGAAGGGTTGTCTGCGCAGGCGCGAAGAGCCTTGACAGCGTGAAAAAAGCTGTTGCAAAGCTCGAGGCTCAGCTCAAGGCATTGAAGAGCTAGTTTCTCTACTTATAAGTGACAAATATAGAAAGATTTATAAGCTTATCTGCATCAATATATTTGATAAATTATGCCGTACGTCATGGATAGAAGGCTCGCGCTTCCGGCCGAAGCCGAATGGCTGAGCGCCAATGTTCCTGAAGTTGACGCGAAGCTTTACGACGGTTCTCATGTTTATTTTCCGCAGCATAAGATAACAGTTGCGCCTCGCTACCCGACATTTGAGAGCGGCGAACTTGTAGCGGAAGTGACGCAGGAACAGGCTGCGCAATTCCTAAGGGATTATAACGGCGCTAATGGTATGGCTCTCGGCGGCCCGATGCTTTTCGAAGACGAGGCAATACGAGGTCAGCTCGGTAAAAATCATGATGCTTTTAACGAGAATTTCAACCGCAATGGGGCGCCTTGGAGATATGGCTACATTCTTGATTTCAACAAGCCTTACGGAAATGGTGCCGAAGGCATTGGCCAGCAGCTTGTAACGAGGGTAATCGGATACAGGCTGCACGACGGAGATGTTGAGATTGGCGTGTCGACGATAGCACCGAGCGGAATGGTGCCAACATTGAGCAGGACAGA
>JAGVVU010000040.1 GCA_018304605.1 Candidatus Aenigmatarchaeota archaeon
TTAAGAACTAGAGCAGATTATAGGAGCGCAGTTGACGCGGTTTTTTATCAGTTTGCAAGCGACGTCAGAGATATTCAAAATGGTATGATGGATGGCGAGTCAGAACTTTCTCTAATGTTTGATAACGCCCATACTGGTGAGAAAAAGCCTAACTAATTATCTCTCGATGAAGTCTATTCCAAACAGCTTTTCTACTTCCTTCTTCTTTTCCTTCGTGTAGACTTTTTGCGGGCTGAAAAGCGTTGGAGAATTGACGCCGGTCACGACAAGCATCGTCCTTATTGAATCGCCCAGTTCTTTCAATATCTGAGCTCCCCATATTATCTTTGCATCGGCGTTCAGTTTCGTGGCGACGGTCTCGACGATTTTCTGGCAGTCGCGAATAGTTATGTCCACGCCGCCGGAAACGTTTATCAATGCGCCTGTCGCGCCGTCAATATCAATGTCAAGCAGGGGGTTGTTCAGCGCCCGCTCGACTGCTTCTATCGCGCGGTTTTCTCCGTCACTGTCTCCCATCCCTATCATCGCAAGGCCGCCGTTTGTCATGACGGCTCTTATGTCCGCGAAGTCCAGGTTAACCAGACCGGGCCTTGTTACAAGCTCGGAAATTCCCTTAACGGCATTTACAAGGATTTCGTCCGCAACCTTGAACGCAGTTGGCAGCGAGACATCAGGCACAATCTCCAGAAGCTTGTCGTTTGGTATGACAATTAGCGTATCGACGGATTTCTGCAGTTTTTCCAGCCCCTCTCTCGCGTTCTTCATCCTCTGCCGCCCCTCCATCGTGAATGGCAGCGTACAGATTCCAACAGTCAGTGCGCCGGATTTCTTTGCTATATCAGCTGCTATTGGCAGCGAGCCTGTTCCAGTGCCACCGCCGAGGCCGCATGTTACAAATATCATGTCGCACCCTTCGATGACTTTCTTTATCTCATTCCTGCTCTCCTTCGCGGATTCCTCACCTACTTTAGGATCCGCGCCTGCGCCCAAGCCGCCTGTTATTTCCTTGCCTATCAATATTTTGATGTCTGCATCCGTGTATAGAAGGTCTTGCGCATCTGTGTTTATCGCAATAGTTTCAGCCCCAACAACACCGACTTGCATTAGCCTAGAAATTGTATTGCCGCCAGCCCCGCCAGCCCCGAGTATCTTTATCTCAGCCTTCTTCGACTCGAGAATCTTCCTCAGTTCCTCGTCAGCAGGGGTCGTTCCGATATCTTTCTGTCCAAGTATTCCCATTTTTTCACCTAGAACTATATCAGTGTAAGTTATATTTATAGTTTCGAACGTGTTTGGCCGTAATTCTTAAACATTACTTGATAATAATAGTAATAGTAGTAGAGAGAAATTTTTGCGGGGCGGCAGTCAATAATCTATAAATAATAATAGTAGTAGTAATAATAGATGCTAAAAACAAAATGCAAGTTCTGTGGATACAACTGGATGCCAAGAAAATCAGCACCTGTAAGCTGTCCGCGCTGCAAGAAAAGGTTTGACTATCCAAGAAATGTCATATAGAAGGGCATGGATCCGGATAACGAATCGCGTACGAAGCACAAAAATAGGTGAATTAATGTGCATGCTCAGGATTTTCGCGTTCATGTTCGTGTTCTTTCTTCTCGTAGCTCTCGACAAAGTCGACCTTTTCCACACCCTTTACGTGTTCTATGATTAGCGAACTTATCCTTTCCTTTATCTGTCCGGGGAGGCGCGCATTAACTGAAAGTTTGTCGCCCTCGATCTTCGGTTCTATATCCCTTATCCCGAAGAACTCAAACACCGACTTGATCTGGTCGTCCACATTGTCAATTTTTTCCTTTACCTCGATTGTGTACTTGAGTACATGGCCAGCAAGCGGGTTGTTGAAGTCCACCATGACGCGTCCGCCGCCAACGCTTTGTATACGGCCCTTTGTGCCGCCGAAATCGACTATAAGTCCCTGTCGTGGCTCCACCTTCTGGTCCCGGAAGAATTTGCGAGGAACAGTGCGAACAAGCTTTGCGTCTCTCTCGCCAAAAGCATCATCTGGCTTGACTTCCACTTCTTTTTTCTCTCCTACATTTAACCCAAGCAGCGTGTCGTCAAGCCCCTTTATCAGAAACTTCGCCCCTACTATAACAGGCAGGTCGCCGTAGGCGATCTTGGAATTATAGATACCTTCCTTCTTTGCAGTTTCCACATCCGTCAGGTCAAAGACCTCGCCAGACTCAAGTCTGCCCACATAAGATACTTTTACGAAATCCCCTTTTTGCATGATATTTCACCGAATTCAATTACAAATGATTTACATCTCTATAAAAGCCAACCTTTATAAAGATTTTTGTTACCAATAAGTAATATGACATTAGGACTAAGTGACTCAAGCACGGTCGGAAGGCAGCCGGAAGGCGCAGGAAAATGGTTTGCAAGGCGAAGGGCACTTGGCGCGTTTCGAAAGTTGGGGTATAAAGTGGACCAGCTCCCAAGCGGAAGTTATCACGTCCTAGACAAAGATGGTGCCGATGCTGCATTTGTCTGCGAATTGCACAGCGAACTTCATTTCCGTATTTGGGATGATGAAAATACAATTGAAATAGCCTATAAATTCGGTGTAGATGTTTTCCATTATAGAAATGGTGAATAAGATATGTTGTTCAAGATAGTAGACGATTGGAAGCAGTTTCTCCCGCCCGAAGACGAGAAGAGGCTCAATGACGTTCTCAGAAGCGTAGCGAAGCACAGGAACGCTTATCGCGCTTCGAAGGACGTGAAGGTCGCCCAGCTATGGTGCGCGCTGCTCGAGATGCAGAAGCAGAACCAGGTTCTTTACAAGAAGATAAAGAGAATGGAGTTTGTCTTTGAGGGCATAGCCGAGCGCATGAAAGAAGAAGTCAATGAAAGAGAGATTCTTGAGGCCCTTGAGAAGTTCTGATTTTTAACGTATTTTATTGGCGAAATCCAAGGTATGAATATGGTGCGTGAAACTCCGGAAATAAGGAGGGCTGTCTGTTATACATGCAGCGGCATTGCAGGGGCCACTACTGAAACAGAACAATGGATCAAATATTTCGGCGGCGTCCAGCTTGGCGAGCCTTACTGGAATTGCAGAGGCTGCAATTTTTTGTTGAATGGCGAAGGGCGCAGAATAACTTTGGCAGGACTTCCTGAATACATCAGGAAACAGATGTCGGATGAGATGCCTCACACAAAAGCTGCTTAATCATTCCATGAATAATCCGAACCTGTTTGGCGTGGAGCTCTTTGCCTTCTGATTATCCGTCTTGTCCGAATCCACGACGTCTATCTTGCAGCCTGTTTCTTTCTCTAGAAAGCCCGCGGACTCTTTCAATAGCGCGAACTGCCTGCTCCTCGGAAGGACGGGCTGTAAATCATTTATTCTCTTGTAAAGGTTCTGTATGTATACGACCGTGGCTTTTTCGTAGGCGCCTGAAGACATTATCTCCTTTGTTATATCATTTATGCTGGCTTCTTTGTTTCTCAATACCTTTTGGTACACCCTGAATTTCCAGTCCTCGGCGATGAAAAGCGTTACCTTTTTTGGCTGCATCTTGGCTATGCGTTTTACCTCATCTATGTCGTTCAGGGTTTTTTTAATCAGCTCCTCCCCGGATTCCGCGTCCGCGTTTATTTTATTTTCGTCGGGTGACGGCCATGCAGATGTAGAAACAAAATCCTTCCTTATCATGTGATACAATTCTTCGCATGCGTGAGGCGTGAACGGTGCCAGCATCTTTATCGTCGCTTCCATATACTCTTTCAATACTTTCTTGTTCGCATTACCGGTGCGCCGCAGATACCACTTCAAGTCATTTATCGAATCGAACAGCGCGCACTGAACTGCACTCCTGAACATGAGCTGCTCGCAAAACTTTGTTGTATTTTCTATATTTCTTTGCAGCCTGCTCAACAGGTAAAACTCTGCATTATCCACGGATGTCTTCTTGCATTTTTTCAGGTTCTCCGCTGTCTCAAAGAGCAGCTCAAACCGGCTCTTATAACTCCTAAGGCTTTCTGCCCTCCAGTCGGCGTCATCTATCCCCTCGCTGGAGGCTGCGATGTTTATTCTGACCATGTCGGCGCCATGCTGGTTGATCAGATCTTTCAAAGGTATTATGTTGCCGCGGGACTTGCTCATCTTTTCGCCTTCCACATTGACGAATCCGTTGACACTTATCGCCCTCGGCCACTTGCTTTCAGGGAACATCGCGACATGCTGGTATATGAAGAATGTAAGGTGATTCTGCACCAGATCCTTCCCACTATTTCGTATGTCCATCGGGTAAAAATAATCGAACTCTTTTTTCATGTCTATGAGCAGAGAAGGCTTGATATTTGCCTTGGAAGATATTGATTTTGCATCGCCCTTTCCAAGGAAGACGAAGTCAAATACTTCATCCGTTAGCTTGCTGTCTAGCTTGTTTTTCTCTATGATATGCGAAATTGTATAGTAGGCCATGTATATTGTCGAGTCGCTAAGCGTTTCGATGAGCCATTCCTTGTCCCATGGCATTGGTGTACCTAAGCCAGACTTTCTCGCGCACGCCTTGTCCTTCAGCCAGTCTATGGTATTTTCAAAATTATTCCTGGCTTCTTCGGGGTATATCTTCATTCTTGACAGACATCTCAATACTTTTTTCTTCCACTCTTCATCTGAGTATTTCAGAAACCATTGGTTCTCCAATATTTTTACATGACACTTGGTTGTGCAACGGCATACCACGCCGCTGACTTCCCACATTATGTCTGCGATTCCCTTGTCTATGAAATCAAGCGTGAGCTTTTCCTTTGACTCGTTCACCTTCATTCCCGTATAGGTCCCGCAATTTTTCAGTATTCCTGTATGGAATTCTTTCTTGTACAGCTGTGATGTTGCCTCATCCAGTTCTTTTACTTGTGACAGATTTTCTATCTTCATATTTTTGCATATATCAACAGCGGGAATCTCTCCAAACCCCCCTGTCTGGACAACAGAAATAGGCTCAAGGTCATTCTTTGTTAGCCCGTATAACTGTAGCTCATCCCTGTCAAGCAGCTCTTTTATTGCAATCCAGTCATAGGGCGCATGAGCCGGCACGCTCATGACTATACCAGTCCCATTGTCCGGGTCAACGAATTTTGAAGGGAGTATGGGTATTTCCCTGTTTCCGAGAGGCTCTGTGCATCTCTTGCCTATGATTTCTTTTATTTCAAAATCACCGACTTGCGTCGCATTCATCTGGTCTTTCAGTTTTTTTGAAGCGTCCCTGGTGACTATCCATCGTTCTCCATCTACTTCCATTTCTACATATTCTGCGTCTGCAACCCAGACATTTGTCACGCCATAAAGAGTTTCCGGGCGGAGGGTTGCGGCAGGAAGAATGTATCCATTATAGGCAAATTTTATCAGCGTGAACTCCTGCGGGCTTTCCCCCTCCCCCTGTAGGCGGTCATGGTCACCGGTTGGGCTGAGATCCTTCGGGCACCAGACGACCGGATGCGTCCCTTGTACAACATACCCTTTCTTGCG
This sequence comes from Candidatus Aenigmatarchaeota archaeon, assembly GCA_018304605.1. Lineage (GTDB taxonomy): Archaea > Aenigmatarchaeota > Aenigmatarchaeia > GW2011-AR5 > GW2011-AR5 > GW2011-AR5. Next base: position 5,507 of record JAGVVU010000040.1, read on the forward strand.
CAGGGAATTGTACTGCCATTCAACGAACCGCGAGAAGCCGGGGGTCAAAGAAAGTGTAAATTTGCGCCGCCAGTCAATGGAGAATCCAGCAAGCTTTGCGCTCTCCTCTATTTTCTCTGCCCAGAATTGTGCGACGTATCTGGGCCCCTTTTTCTTGAACTGTTCTATATCCCTAGATGTTGCCCCGAAAAGCTTGAATGTGGATATCTGGCTTTCGTCCCCGTTTTTTAGTCTCTCTATCGCGCCGAGTATTGGCTCGCCCGTGGCATGGAATCCCTGCGCCAGCAATACGTTATACCCCTGCATCCTCTTGAATCGCGCGTATGCATCCGTGCGTGTGAACGTGTAGGAATGACCGACATGCCAGTTTCCGTTCACATAGGGAATGACCATAGATGTGAAGAATTTTTTGCGGTTCGATGGGTTTGCCTCGAAGAGCTTCGCGGAAACCCACTTTTTCTGCCATTTCCTGTCCAGAGATATGAAGTCCAGGTCAGTCATGAACAATCCTTGATGTTTATGTTTTTAAGGTATTAAGCATTCAAATTTCAATTATTGTAAGTGTCGGGCGTGTAGCTCAGCTTGGATAGAGCATTAATCCAATTAGACGCTCTATTTGGAGTGGAGGCCTTCTAAGCTAAGGGTCGCGGGTTCGAATCCCGTCGCGCCCATTATGTTCGTATGCCCCTTGCCTTGAGCCGTTGATTCTGCGATATTTGCAGTCATTACAATCTGCCAATGCGGCATCCTCGATGAAATACATCAGTATATACACATTCGCATGTGCGCATCTTTCAGTTCTTCTCCCCGAAGATGTAAGTTCGTCTGACTTTGAATTTTTGCGCGCCATAAAAAACACCGGGTAAGCACGCATTTAAGCGAGCAGTACAAGGCCTAGACCAAGATTGCAGAATAAGTTGCTGTTAGTGCCTTGCATCTTAATTCACTATCTTCCATGCTTATAAAGTCTTCAGATATCTCCGCTGATCAAGTAAAGAGGAGCCGGCGGAAAAATCAAGCTTTTTAACATTAGATAATCAAAGCTTATTATCCGAGAATGTATTGAATGCTGTGGTCTTCAGACCGCAGATGCCGGGAAAAGCTTTGCTTTTCCTGCACAGAAAGACTCTTTCGAGGTCTTTCTTGTGAAACTCAATGCAAGCAGAAGGCAAAGCATTCTGGATGTCATGTAAGGAGGGTTTACAAGCCCAAAACAACTTAGGTTATATAGAATCTGACAAAAGTTGTTGTACATAGTAGTTTGTCAGTGCTATATGTGAATGACATCAGTTTTGTATGAAATATTATGTCATTCACTATATAACCTTTCAAGTTGTTTTTAGATAGTGGTCAAATGACTCGTATTATTGCTGTTGTTTCTGGAAAGGGCGGAGTCGGCAAGACTACAATGGTCGCCAATATAGGAACGGCGCTTTCAAAGCTCGGGAAAAACGTTATAATTCTCGATGCGAATCTCACTACGCCGAGCCTTGGGATGCATCTCGGCGTTCCGCTTTATCCGGTGACGCTCCATGATGTTCTGAAGGGACGCGCGAACATCAAGGACGCT
>JAGVVU010000036.1 GCA_018304605.1 Candidatus Aenigmatarchaeota archaeon
GTATTTCCCTGCTTGCAATAAGTTCATTGAGAGGAGCGGACGGGAGGCGTTCTCGTGTCACGTACTCGGGCATCAATTTCGCTGCCCATGAGCACGGTGTAATGTTGCCGCCCGGTGTTACGTGCACAAACTTCTCTCCGCCCATGCAGTCGCTGCCGTCAATTCCAGAAAACCTGTGGTAGCTTATTGTCATTTCCCCGTCCATCGAATATTTGAGGGCTTTTAGGCGCCTGCCGACTTCTTCATAGCGCCCCGCAGGCACGGCAATTTCAGGATTATCCCTCGCTCTTCCCGCCGGCATCAGCCAGTTATAGGCGACCTCATCCGCGCCGAGCCCGTGCATCGTTTCTGCAAACCTTTCGATGTTGTCCACGCTTTCGCGCCATATGACATGCCCGACCCTTACAAAAATTCCTGAATCCGAAAGGGTTTTGGCTGCCCTTGTTGCCTCTGAATAGGATCCTTTTCTTCCCCTGAAAGCATCGTGCACGTCAGGCACGTCGGAATCCAGGCTTATGAGAACCTTTCCCACGCGCGCGTCTGACAGGCGTGCAGCTGCGCCGCTGTCAACGCACATGCCATTTGTCGCAAGGCTCGTGAAAATTCCCTTGTCGCCAATATAATTCAAGAGATCATAAACCGGCTTCCACAGAAGAGGCTCCCCGCCGCTGACGTATATGCTTGTAACGCCATTCTGGGACAGCTCGTCCACTACTTTTTTTGCGTCATCGAGCGTAATGTCATTAGAAGAGGGGGCGTTTGTAGCGCTTACGCAGCAGTGGGCGCACCCCAGGCTGCAGCGGCCCGTCGTTTCCCATGTCGCCCTCACGCCTTCAACCTCTGTAAACAGGCAGGGGGACCCTTCTGCATTTTTGGCTATCAGGGCGTAAGGGTCTTCTTTCATAATCATCAGATGTCAAGATTCTATTAGGAGAGTTCTTAAGATTTGTGTTTATACTAAATTCATGAAACTTCTGGTAATGCGTCACGCGGATACGGACTGGAACAAAATGGGTTATTTGAGCTATACAGATATAAGCCTAAGCGCTCAGGGAAGACATAGGGCAGAAGAAGCCGCAAAAAAACTGTCTGGCGAAGGGATAAATGCGATAGCAGCAAGCCCGCTTATGCGCGCCAGGGAAACTGCTGAAATAATAGCCAGCTTCATCAGGGTCCCGGTAAGGGAGGACGACAGGCTTAGGGAAGTTAATTTCGGGATGTTTGAAGGGCTTTCGAAAACAGAAGCCTCTGAAAAATTCCCGGAGGAGTTCGCGCTCAGGGAAAAGGACAAATGGAATCACGCCCCTGAAAACGGGGAAAGCTACAGAGAAGCGGGCATGCGCGTGGAGTATTTCATGAAAGCATTGGACAGCAGAAAAAAAACGCTTGTCATAACCCATGCCACTCTTATCAAGATATTTCTCATGATGTACGGTAATGCTGATCTGAATTCGGTGGAAGGCGAGCCCATAAATCCCTGCTCGTGTTTCGAGCTGGAGGCGGGAAAATGCAGAAAATTGTTGTGACATGGGACATGGAAGGCTCCTTCATCGAAAGTCTCGGGAAAGAGCTGTACGGGGAGGACGTGGCAATAGTGCAAGCCGGGAAAGAAAAGGCGGCAATCTACGGTGAAATAAGCGATGCAAATATAATTCTCGCAGGACTTGCGGACAGGGACATAATGGAAAGGGCGCCCGGGCTGAAATTCGTGCAGGCACTGACGTCAAGCGTAGGCAGGATAGACCTGCGCTACGCGGCTTCGAGGGGCATATCCGTCTCGAGCGCCAAAGGGCATAATGCAAACACGGTTGCCGAGCACGTGCTGATGCTAATGCTCATGCTCTCGAGAAAAGCTGGCTACTCGCCAATGCCGGACCCGTCTGAAGTGGAAGAGCTCGCAGGAAAGACCGTGTGTGCGATTGGCGTTGGCCATATAGGCCGGCATGTCGGAAAAAAGTGCTATGCTCTCGGCATGAAAGTTGTTGGTATAGACGCGGATCCGAAGCCGTCTGAATTTTTTGAAACTGTTGAACCGCCCGGCAGGTTGAAAGACGTCCTGCCTGAAGCAGATTATCTCACTATTCATGTCCCAAAGACACCTGAAACAACCGGATTGATAAATTCAGAACTTCTGGGACATGCAAAACCCTCCTTGTATGTAGTCGACGTATCAAGAGGGGGCGTAACAGATGTGAGCAGCCTTTACGATGCGCTGAAAAAAGGGGCTGTACGCGGCGCAGCAATGGACGTATTCCCGGATGTTTTTTATCCGCATGATACGCCGGCGCGTCACCCGATTTTTGGGCAGGAAAATTTCATCTATACGTCGCACAATGCGGGAAAGAGCAGGGAATCGAGGCAGGCCCTGGTTTCTTTTGTGGCGAACAATGTGCGCAGCTATCTTCTTGGTGGAAAAATAGTTAACGAGGTGAATCCCGATGTCGGTTACTGACAATGCAATAAGATGCCTGTTCGGCACGGATGAGCTGAGGCCGTCTGCCATAATCGTGCCGATTTCCAGAATATACGCACGGCTGACAAATGAATTGCATGGAAAGCAGTCATCCGGATGGTACAGATGTTTTCACACGGAAAAAGCCACAATCATCAAATCGCATCCCGGAAATTCCGTGATAGATGTTGCATATGCCGCAGGATGCCGGAGCGAAAAAATAATTCATCTCGGCTATTGCGGGGGCATGGGAAATGCAAAAATCGGTGATATTGTCATTGCGTCCGGAGCCGCACATGTTTCAGACGCCAAGGATTATATCGCATGCCGCCGGGCAATAGACGCAAATGCGCATGAAATCGCGGCGGTGCCCGTCTTGACGGTAAACAGCATGTTGCTCGACGAGTCTCCTGAAAACCTTCGCGGTTTCGGGGCGGTCGACATGGAAACATACTGGCTGTTCAAGTTTTCGCCAGTCCCTTCATCAAGCCTGATGGTCACGACCGATCTTCCGGGCAGGGAATTTTTCTATGACGTGAATCCGGAAGACCCGCGCCTGAAAAGAGGCATTGATAATCTTGCATGTCTGGCTCTCGGGATGCTTTAGGAAGAGAACCGCTTTTCCGTTATAGCTGACTAACTTAATATTCAAGTATTACACAAGTTGGTCACATATAGTGAACCCAGTTATAATATCCGGATTATTTACTGGGTTAACTATAATTATAGAACTTAATTTGAAGATGCCGCTTTGAATCGCCAGACCCTGTCAACTATGGCTTCTGCTGGCAGTCCTTCAATAACCTTCTGCAAACCCTTATGTCCGCCAGTCAAATGAACGAGGACTGCATGCCTTTCTTTTCTATACTGGCAGATTATTCGCTCTCCACGAACTTTATCTCCCGCTTCCATTAGCACAGTCATTCAACAATCCCCTTTGAATTCAATTCCTTTAGAACAGAAAAAACAATATCTAAATCCAATCCAAGTTCTTCGGATATGTCGCTGGCATAAGCTTCCTTGTGTTTTTTCATGTAATCGAATATTTCTTTTTTCGCTACAGACTTTGAAACATTCCGAATCTGTATAGCCTTGAGAGTTCCAAGATTTTTTCTTACAGACTCCCGGATAAATTCGGAAACAGAAACATATAATCCAGCGCCTACTAATTTCTTTATTTCTTCCTCTTCCCTTTCTGTTAATCTCACTCCAAGCATTTGCGTAGGCATCTTAACCACTTGTTATCTATAGTTAACGAGAATTATTTAAAGTTATCTATAGTTAACTATTTCCCGAACCGCTTTTCCATTATCTTAAGCTCGCCGGCGAAGGATTTTTCCAGGTCTATTTTGTAATGGTTTGCAAGCTGAAGGAGCAGCATCACATCTTCTTTGTATACCTGCGGTTAAAACCGCAGGTTTGTGAGAAGATGGGATCCCGAATGCGCCTCTAATACATGCCGTCTAAAGACGGCAGTTCGTCTAAAGACGGCAGTTTCAGGCGCATTCAAGATGAGTGTTTGTGCAAACTCCCTCTCCAGCTCCTTCCTGTTTATATCCGGCGAGTTTTTTCCCTTCTCCTTGTAGCCTTCTTCGTAGTTGATGTGTCTTCCTATCTCGCCCAGCTCCTCGACGAGATGCACGAAAACATTCGACGCATCAAACTTGTCCCATCCGCGCCGCCTGTCGAATTTTTGCTTGGTTTTTTGCATTTCGCTAAGACTCATTTAATCAGCTCCATTATATTGCTGTCGGGCTTGAGCCGGCGTGCCATGACTGCCGCGGGCGCATCCTCACCTTGTACAGCCGCTCCGAGTTGTCGTCAAGTATTATGGCGACGCCTTTCAGCTTCGGCAGCTCGTTGATGTACTTGCCTATGTCGTAGAGCAGGTACGTCTGCATTATCGCCTTCAGCGCGTCCACGTCGTTCTTTGCTGTTAGGCGGTGCGAGATTATCATGTCCGTCTGCGCCAGCGCATCCGGGTGCAGCTTCTCCGGCCGCTGTGTAGCGAACACGAGCGTGATCCCGGGCTGCCTTCCTTCCTTGACTATCCTGTTCAGCGTTTCAGTGGCGGGTGTTGTGCCATGGTCCGGCAGAAAATTATGCGCCTCGTCAATGAATATCCACGGCATAGGCGTGCGCTTTATCGCCGTCAGCTCTATGTCTGCCAGCTCTTCCTTTCTTCGCGCTTCGACGCGCTCGACAAATATCTTGTTGCACGCGAGCCCTACAAGCAGCGCCCGCACATTCTGCGGAGTGAGGCTTATATCCAGCACAGTCATCTTGCCCGGTTCCAGAAGCGGCGGGACGCGCGAGGAGCCGAATATTCCCCATGTCTTTGCCGTTTCCAGCCTGTTCTCGAGCGCGGGTTTTTCCTTGTCAAAGCCCTCGTTCTTCCTTATCGAAGATATTATATCATCAATGGTATAGTCTCCGGCAAGGCCGCTGACGGATTTCTGGAGCAGTATGCCGAGCGGCTCGTTCGGGTCCAGTTCAAATACGCCCAGCCAGTCTTCTGGCTTCAGGTCGCTGGGGGAAAAGGAGAAAACCCCGTCGAAATCGACGCCCGCCGAGCTGAATATTTTCTCCTGCCCTTCAGGGACATAGACAGTCACATCGAAGCCCCGCGGCTGGAGCCCCCATTCTTTCAGCAGGCCGGCGTCTTTTTCTGCAGAAGATTTCATCGTCCAGAATATGCCCTGGGTATCTACAATCAGCCCGCAGATGTTCTTCCTGACATTGGGAGGCAGCTTGAACATCTCCTCCGCGAGGATTCCCATTGAATACGAATTGTGGACTATTATGTCATTGGCCACAAAATTGTGGTATTCCGGGACTGATATGTCATAGACTTCGAATTCTCCCTCAAGCAGCTCCAAGGAAATTATGGTATCCAAAAAGATTGATTTCGAAAGCAGAAGTTGGCTGTTCGATTTGGAGATATTTACATCAGAAACAACGATTCTAGAACCGCATGGCAATTCAGACGCAGCCCTCCAGCCAGCCTGAGTCAGGAGAGGATGTTCTGGAGTGAGTTCTATTTCTCTTCCAGTAGAAAGTTTTACTCTGAGAATTCTGCTTACGTTTCTTTTGTAGAAATGTGATTTCTTGGCAGGAACGATTTCTCCCTCAGGATTAAGAGCGAGAATCCTTCTGTTGTCATTTTTCAAATCCTTTACGGGAACGTACGAGCCATCCTCCAGAGCAATAAGTGTATTTGCCCTGATGCATTTGCCTTCCCCTCTCTTGCCGGTTATCGTGATTATGTGGGGCCGCAGCACGTCAAGCAGCACAGGCGTCGTGAGATGAGTATCTTCTCCCAGCCCGACAAGGTGCTTGCCGATGAAGAGCGTGCCTGTCGTGCCGAAGCGCTTGGCATCATCTTCATCCCGCCCGACAATTACTTCTGGCATGCCATAATTATGGGCACTATTGAATTAAAGATGTGCGGTGCTTTTTTATGAAGCGCCTGACCGTCACAGTAAGCGAATCCTGCAGTTTTCAGCCTGGATTTGCTTTATAAGTTTATTTGTCCAAACTTCTCTAATGAAAATATCCGAATTGAAAGACGGCACCGGAAAGGCCGACATAGAGGCGAAAGTTGTCGAGAAAGAAGCGACGCGCGAGGTCAACACGAAGTTCGGCCGCTCGAAAGTGGCGAACGCTGTCATAGAGGATGACTCCGGCACGATTGCTCTTACGCTCTGGGGAGACGACGCGGACAAGGTCAAGGAAGGCGACACGCTCAAGATAGAGAATGGCTTTGTCAAGGAATGGAACGGCACGCTACAGCTCTCCGTCGGCAAGTACGGCAAGATGACTGTTCTTTAATGTGCTACAAGGAAATAAACGGTATATAATTTCCTTGTGCACAGTACTGTCAACCAAATTTCGTACCCCGGTTATTTATTTGGTTGACATTAAACTTCTTTTGGCCATGCAAGCTTTTCTTTCTATAATGACCTTTCTTTTGGTTAAGCTTTTCTTTCGTGAAAGAAAAGGTTATTTTAATATCTTTCTCCATTAAGTTAGACTGGAGGCTAGGTCGGACGGGTAGCGGACGTCTGTTGCCATCAATCCGCTTCAGATGGGATCGAAGCCTGAGGGCGCTGTAAGAGGTAAAAAGAGCCCGGAACCGGAGCGTCGAAGCTCAGCCCGTTAGGGTCGCAATTGTAGCGAACAGGGTGAGGTTGGGAACAAAAGAGAGAGAGTACATGAAAACAGAAGAGGCGTATATTGCCGGCTATACATTGGGCGACGGATGTCTTTATTCAAGACAGCACAAATTCAGCATGAACCCAAAAAAGACGCTGGTAGACTACGAAGTAACTTGGGCGGATGCCGAAATAGAACATCTAGAGAAAATATCCCAGATTGTAAAAAACAATCATCCCAAGCATGGTATCGTAGCTCTCAGGTTAAGAAACAACGGTACATACGCCATACTACGTTGCAGCAGAAAAGCTGTATACATATGGCTTCGAAATTTGTTGGACCAGAATGTAGAAAATCAGACAAAAGAAAACATAGCAAGCTTCATAGGAGGGTTTTTTGACGCAGAAGGTTGTGTACAAAAACTAACGAATGGTGAGTATAAGGGTAAGACCTATTACAGAATATGCCTTACTATTACTCAGAAAGATAGAGAAATCCTCGAAAAAATAAAAGCGTTGCTGAAACTCCATTTTGGAATAAACTCCAACATATATAAGAAATGGCATAAAGATGCCTACGTGCTGCGAATACAAAGCAATAAGGGCGCGTATGCATTTTTTGAAAATATTGACTTTCGAAGCCGTAGAAAGAGAACGAAACTGGAGTCAATGCTCTCCTCTGTTCATAGCAACCCTAAGTTACAGTTGCCGCGCTTAATGGACAACTGAGTGGAGCAATGGAGCCGGACAAACTTTTTTTGTCTCATGCGGCCACCGATGGCGCGCCTCCAATTTATTTTTTATAGTCAGCTATAATGAAAGAAGCAGAATGTGTTTTCTATGAAGTTTGTATTCACGATGACCGAGGTAAGGGAGATAATTATTTCTGCTGTCGTTCTTTCGATGGCTTTCGCGCTTGCCTACTCGAACGGGATATTTTCGCTGAACCTTGCAGCGCTGCCAGTGCTTGTGCTTTTTGCGTTCATCGCCGTTGGAATTGGTTTTCTGGCACACGAACTGATAGGCCACAAGCTGATTGCGCAACGCCTTGGGTTGCATGCCCAATATCATATGTGGAGATTCGGGCTGGTGATCGCCCTGCTCTCATCGCTTGCCGGATTCGTGTTCGCCGCGCCGGGCGCGGTCTATGTCAGCTCGCGCGTCGACCTATGGGGCCGCCAGTCCGACGTTTCGAAGAGGCGCATGGGAATTGTTTCTATATCCGGCCCGCTCGTGAATCTGCTGCTTGTAGCCATATTCCTTCCGCTCAGCATTTTCTATCCAGTGAAGATGCTGGACGTTGAGCTGTTCAGCCTCGCCGTCTTCGTCAACCTGTGGCTCGCCATCTTCAACATGCTGCCGATACCGCCCCTGGACGGCTCAAAGGTGCTCTCATGGAACAAGCTTGTATGGGCTTCCTTATTCGTGCTGCTTGTGGTTCTGTTCCTCTTGGTCGGGCTGTAAAATTTATTTATATAACCCAGTCCAATAGGCTTTCATGGCCGATATCAATCCTTTCGTGTGGTTTGTCCTCACGCTGCTGGTCGCCCTCAGCAACATAATATTCAGCGTGGTCGTCTACACCTACCTCTCGCTTCACAAGAAGCTCCACAAGGATTTGAAGGTGCTCAAAGAAATCGCGCTTCTGTATGCGGTCGGCATGACGATAGCGCTCGCCGGCGCGCTGGGTCTGCTCGCGCTTGTAATCGGCTAGAGCGGCATGGGCTTTGCGTAATCATATTCCGGGTAATTGTGTCCAGGAAGCTCCACTGCATTCATTTCTTCCAGATTATCTAGATTGCTCGCTTTCAGCATCTTGCTCGACATCGTGTAAAGCGCGTTGCCGATGTACAGCGACCTTGACACGGTGTAATCCCCGTAATAAAGCCGGTATCCTTCCGTCTCGTTTGTTGCGTGGCTGACCCTGCCGATGACCTTGAACCCGTCCTCATCTACGCTGAATACATAGGCGCCCTGCCATTTCGGCTCTCCATAGGCCCACGTGGGCAGCGGCTCGCCGTATTTGGAGCGGTCTATCTCGGCGACCATCACAGGCAGGACGAGAAGATTTTTGTCAGGTGAGTACAGGAACGCCTTGTGGTCATATAACACCTGGCTGTCCGAGCCACGGTCGCCTATCGTGAATTTCGAGACTTCCTTCGGGTTGGCAACGTCGGACACGTCGAACATCGACATCTTCAGTCCCTGAAAGAAACCCTCTTCCGTGGCTTCCTTGCCTATGCCGATTATGTGTGTATCATTTACAGGATGGATATACTGCGAGACGCCGGTTATCTTCAGCTGTCCCAGCAATTTCGGTTCACCGGACAGGTCAATGACAAACAGCGGATCGACCTGCCTGAACGTGACCATGTAGGCGCGGTCTCCCATGAAGCGGGTGGAATAGATTCTCTCGCCCGGAGCAAGGTCTTCCAGCTTGCCAATTATGTTCATGCTCGCATCGAGGACGTAAAGATTATTCACTGAGGACGTGCGAGGTATGGGTGCGATTGCAACATCCTGCACGGGCGCAGATGAAGGCGCACTTGTCTTTTCATTTTCTTCGATTGTCATCTCCGGCGTGCCTGTTCCTTGGACGGGCATTGCAGAAGAGGCGCCGGCTCCTGTGCTTGTCATTATCACTGGTCCCCCGAAAGAGCCGTCGACAGTCGTAGCTATCCTGAAATTGCCGTTGTGCTCGTCCATGGAGAACTGGTTCAGCGGCCTGCCCGGAACGCTGCCCTGATTAACATAACTTATTTCCATTCCGCTTATCGAAATCTTGTGTATGACCGTCCTTTGCTGCTCCTTGGCTATCTCTGCCTGGAATTCTGCCGTGTTCTGCCGCACAGAAAGCAGCCGAGCAGCAGCCTGCTCGGGGTTCATGCCGCGGAGATGGGCTTCAATTGTTTCCTGGATCTCTGTCAGCTGCGCAGACCTTCCCAGCTTGTAGCTCCTTATCTCTGCTATTCTCGCTGAAAGCTCGGGGAATGCAGGCACTATTACCTCGTCGACGAACTTGTCGAAGAAGTCCCTGTAATCCAGCCATTTCGTGTACGTCAGGTAAATATTATTTTGGGACACATAGAGGCTCTCCGAGTACGGCACAAGGAACGCCTTGTTGAGTGCAGTTCCGCTGTCCACATTGATTGCAACTATGTTGATGTAATTGTACGAGCTGCCCGGCACGTCGAAGTAGTAGATGTCCGGGAATGCATCCGTTCCGCGAAGCATCGGCACGGGCACGTCCTGCGTTACCGGCTCCTGCCGAGACGTTCTTGGCAAGCGCGGGGTTCGCCCTGTCGGATATGTCGTAGATGTTGGCGAAAACCTGCTGGCTGAAGTATGGGTATATCATGCGCTCGTCTGCCGCGGGTTCGAGCGGCCTGGGGGTGTAATCATTTCCAAAAACTACGAGCCTGTCCCCGTTGACGAATATTTCGCTGATGCTGCCGTTTATGTTTATTTCGGAAACAATCTTCATGCCATCCGCCGGATAAGCATCAATTATCAGGACCCTGTTCCCGGAAATGGCGTAGATGTATTTCCCGTCATTTTTTATTATGTCAGCCTCGTCAACACCCTCGACCTGGATGTTGGTCGAAGAATAATCAGCAGATTTCGATGAGTCTTGTGCTGCCGCCATAGCCTGCGGCGCGCCCAAAGTCGCCTCCATGCCTGCGCCGCCAAGGCTCCTGTATGCAGCGTAGTCTTCCGAGCGCGTCTCGACGAAGCTCTTCAGCTCATCGTAAGAAGCGAATTTCTTTACGGAATCTGTCTGGCCCTGCAGAGGCGGTTCCGGCAGCGTGCCGAAGACCACGAGAGCCGCCACGATGACTATCCCGATATAGTAGAATGCATTGTTCATGGACATACTTTCGCAGGGCATGCTTAATAAGCATCCGGTTTTTTAGGGTGCAAGCCCTTTCTTCTTCAGAAGAAGAAAGCCCAAGCGTACGACGCCAAAGTGTTTTGGAAAGAAGAATCATTATTGTAGGTTCGCTGGCGCTCACGACAGTGAGCCACGTTTTATAGTGAACCCAGAAAAGAATCAGGATATCACATCTTCCTTATATCCCACGACTATCTGCAGAGAGCTTTGCTCTCTGAGAGCTCAAACAAGCAAAGCTTGTTTGCAGCAAGTCGTGGGTTTGCAAGGATGGCTCAAAGAGCCATCCTTGCACGGAAGGAACTTCGTTCCTTCCTGTGTTGGAAGATGGGATCCCGAATGCGCCTCTAGTACGTGCCGTCTGAAGACGGCAGTTTCAGGCGCATTCAAGATGAAGAAAAAAGTTTATTAGCAGCCTTCAGGGTTCTTCTTGTACCTGCCTGATGCGCAGTTCGTGGAAACGACAACCTGAGAGAATGCGGTGCAGTTCTGTATGGAAACGTTCTCGAACAGGAGCGTCTTGATGCTGCCCCTGTTGAAGGTCATCGGCAGCGCCGTGATTGTAGAGAAATTGTGGCCGGTGGTGTTGATGTATTGGGCGGATGTTATGGATTCGTCTATCACCCCGTCGTTCTTGACTATGGCGCGAACATTGCCGGACGTGCCGTTGGCTATGACCGCATAGACAGTCTCGACGTATATGGAAGCGCCCGTGCAGCCGACCTGAGTGTCCGTCCTGTTCGTGACGGTTTCTCTCGTGCCCGTGAAGAACGAAGTGAGCCAGCCTGACATAAGGCCGGTGATGCTCACGACTATGACTATCAGAAGCACTGCTGCAACAAGCGGTGAAACGCCCTTCATTACCAATCCCTTTTCTTTAGAAGAAAAGGTCTAGGTCTTATCCCAAAAGAATTTGGTAGTCTGATGACCTTGTCTTCAATAAAAGGTGAAATCGAAGATTTCACCTGTACAGGAAGAACTTTGTCCTTCCCTGTATTATTTTTTATTATCTTCATTATTTCTGTAATTGGTTTTGCCTTATATATATAACTGAGCTTTTTCCGCCAGCGCTTTTTTCCAAAAAGGGCTGTTAACAGCTTGTATAGATAATGTCCCCGCTGTCCAGCGAATCGTAGGCGGTCGAGGCGCATTCTATCGAGCTGACCTCTATAACCTCTATCGAGTTGTTTATGCCCGTGCACGTGGCCCTTGTCGTGTTCGTTATCGAGAGAGAATTGCCGACGGTTATCGTCTTGGTCTCGTTGAGAAGGAGCGAGGTCACGAAGCCTGTCGAGTTCCTTATGTGAAGCCTGTCTATGTTTATGTTCCTCTTCCCAGAATTGACCACTGTCAGGGTGGTGGTATGCTGCGTGCCCGTCGTGCAATTCAATCCGCAGTCATAAGTGGCATTCTTTATGAATATGTCGGCATACTGGCACTGCAGCTGCGTGAGCGTGTTGTTCCTTATCTTGCCCGCCTGCAAGGTCGACGTCGTGGACAGCCAGCTGGACAGGAATATCGACGCGACCACGGTGATGATCACAAGGAACACCGCGGCGATGAGCGGGCTTATGCCTTTCATGTTTATACTATTGATGCGGCGATATATAACATTTTATCTTGCGGGCTTTGCTTTCAGTATTTTTGGAAGCTCGGATTCCAGGTCTTTTGTGTTGTTATAGTAGATTATGCACAGGACGAGCGGACATCCAAGTTCAGTTCCCTGTCGGATCATCATCTAAAAAAGAGAGTGGCGGGATATTTCAGGCAGTTAGATGCGAGC
>JAGVVU010000037.1:0-3277 GCA_018304605.1 Candidatus Aenigmatarchaeota archaeon
GCCGCGGGCATAATAACAGAGGAAGGCGGACGCACATCCCATGCCGCAATCGTAAGCCGCGAGCTTGGCATACCTGCCGTTGTCGGCGTTACAGGGGCAACCAGAAAACTTGGCGGCGTTGTGACCGTCGACTGTTCCGGCGAGAAAGGGCGCATATGGAAAGGTGCGCTGAAATACGAGAAACGCGAGCATGATGTCAAGAAGATGCCGAAAACAAGGACGCGGATTTATGTAAACGTGGGCGAGCCGGACGAGGCTGTGGATGCGTCGCTGCTGCCTGTTGATGGAGTTGGACTGGCGCGAGAGGAGTTCATAATTTCCTCAGCCATCGGCGAGCACCCTCTTGCGATGATAAAGCAAGGCAGGCAGCAAATTTTCATAGACAAGCTTGCAAGCGGCGTCGCAAAGATAGCCGCATCCTTCTATCCGCGTCCTGTTGTAATACGATTCAGCGATTTCAAGACAAACGAGTACCGCAACCTCAAGGGCGGTGAACACTTCGAGCCGTTAGAAAGCAACCCGATGATCGGCTGGAGAGGCGCCTCGCGGTACATCAGCAGCTATGAGCCGGCGTTCAGGCTGGAACTGAAAGCCTTCAAAAAATGCGAGCAGCTTGGGCTGGACAACATCAGGCTGATGGTGCCATTCTGCAGGACTCTGGAAGAGGCTGACAAGACGCTGTCAATAATTCGCGACGAAAAAATAAGCGCAGACGTAGGAGTGATGGCGGAGATACCTGCGAACGTGATACTTGCAAAGGAGTTTTCCAAGAGATTCAAGTTTTTCTCTATAGGCTCGAATGATTTGACGCAGCTCACGCTTGGTATTGACAGAGACAACACAATGCTGGCCAAGGAGTTTGACGAGCGGAACGAGGCGGTAAAGACAATGATAAAGAATCTCATAAAGGACGCGCACGGAGCCGGGCGAACTGTCGGCATTTGCGGGCAGGCACCCTCAGATTATCCGGATTTTGCAGAATTTCTTGTGAAACAGCGCATTGACAGCATATCAGTCAATCCCGATGTTGCAGTGAGCACGCGGTTGCTTGTTGCAAGGGCTGAGAAGAAGTAATTACTTGAATTTACTGTAAAGCCTGTCAATCTTCGCAGCAAGTATGAAGTCGTTCTCGCTCAATCCGCCGATTGCATGCGTCCATATCTCTATGTCCAGCTTGTTATAGTGCACTGTGAAATCCGGATGATGCCCTTCCTTCTCTGCTAGTTTTGCCATGTCATTTATGAACTTGATGAGTGACATGAAGTCCCTGAAGACTAGTCGCTTCACCAGCTTGTTGTCATGGATTTTCCAACTGTTGACTTCTTTCAGGTATTTCGCCGCTTCGCTTCTCGAGAAGGGTTTCACCCCGCCCTCGCAAGGCGCGCATTTTTTTGTGAGATCCATTAGAATCAGATGTGATGGAAAATTATTAATGATAGAGGACTTTGAATAAATATATCTTTCGTTCAAAGTCCTTATTGTGAACTTTGATAAATCAGGGTGATCAAAGTTCTCAATGGTAAGATATTAAAAGAATCCCCCGTTTCATCATATATGAGAATGCATTTTGAATATCCAGAAGGGCTTGGGGCGTACCTGCAAATGACAGAAGCGCGTGGAACTGACCCACTCGTGACAGTTATAAGAAGGGACATATCGTTAAGGGGAAAACTGAGCAGGAAAGTTTTGTCTGATTATCCTTCTTATTACATAACTGTCCTTAGCCGCCCTCCAAGACGATACGCATTCAGGCCCGGTGATAGAATTTATGCGGATGAGGAGTTTCTGGGAAGCGTAAGGCGGACTAGAACTCATCCAGTCTGCTCTTCATGATGTCCGATGATTTCTGGCTCCCGACTGCTGCTATGAATTGCGCGAGCCTGGGACCGCGAAGGCTGTTGAGCAGAAGGACGTAAGCTGCCTCGAAGAACTTGCCGACCTCAAGCCCTTCTTCCTTCGGTATCGCGAAAAGCCTTGCATGAAGCTCTTCCTCAGTCCACTGCTTCGATTCCAGTTCGTAAACAAGCTTTTTTATGGCTTTTCTTTGCGCGTCGCTTAGCGCGTAAACAATCTTCTCCTCGGGAACCGTGTCATTTATCCAGTTGGTGACGTAATCTATGCGGCTTTCAAGCTCCTTTTCGCCGTCACTGTCAAGCTCCCGCGGCACGTGCCCGGTTCTTTTCAGTATCTCTTTTACGACTTCCCTGTTCTTTGCGATTCTCATGAGGTTTGCAAGCATGCTGTACTGTATCATCACTTTTGATTCCCCCGCCGTTTCCAGGAAGTTGACATATTCGAACAGGCGCTTCTGGTGCTCGAGGTCCTTGGCATTAGCTACCTTGTTGTTGCCTGACGCTTTGCGTCTTTCGGTTCCGAAATAAACTTTCGCGAGCTCGTCAACCTCGTCCATATAAGCGGGAATTGCGTCAGGGTCAACCACGCGGCTTGTGCCCAGGCGCTTCAAAAACAGCAGCCGCAAACTCTCAGGAGACGCGTACTTCATCCATCGGGCGGGCGTGAAGACGTTGCCCGCGCTCTTGCTTATTTTCTTTCCCGATCTCTCTGTGAACAGCTCATAGAATGAATGAACGGGCGGCTCCCATTCGAATATCTCCTTGCTGATGCGGTCGTTACATTTAACGCTGTCGAGTATGTCCTTCCCGAACGCTTCGTAATTTATCTTCAGCGCAGCCCACCTTGCGGCGAACTCCACCTTCCACGCGAGCTTGCCGTCACGCAGCCCGCATGTGCCGTCGTGCCCGCAGCCCTCTATTATTATTTTCTTTCCCGTGTTGCTGTTCTTGCCCTCGAACGACTGGTCGCATTTGTAATAAATGAGCTGCTTTTCTTCGTCGAACCTGTAGACGCGCGTCGTGTATAGCCGGCCGCATTCGCTGCACACCGCGATATACGGGAGCTGGGTAAGGTATTTTTCCTGTCCTGTCACTTCCCTGATTATTTCCCCGCACCTGCGCGCCTGCTTCAGCGCGGTGACAATCTGCCTGTCCAGAGTTCCTTTCGCATACTCCTCGTGCGCCCTCAAGAGACGGAATTTCACGCCAAGCGCGTCGAAAGAATCTGTAAGAAGCTGGCCGATGTGAAGAGCCATGCTCTTGTGGCAGCCAAAAGGGTCCGGTATGTCAGATACGGGCTTCCCGATTTCACTCTCCATGCTAACCGGAAACCCCGCGGGGACTTTGCGAAGCCCGTCTTTATCATCGGAGAACGCAACGAACTCGCTCTTTACTCCCAGCTCTTTTAGTGCCAAATTTACAAC
>JAGVVU010000037.1:3340-9263 GCA_018304605.1 Candidatus Aenigmatarchaeota archaeon
TGCCGTCTCCTGCCGAGCCGACGTGAGGTATGCCCGAGGCTCCCAGCCCCATTTCTGTCCTGAATACGGACACGCGGTTGAGCTGTTTCTCCCTGTCCACTACCTGCTTTGCAACCTGGTCTGCCCAGAACTGCGGTTCCATTTTTATCAAATCTCATTCAGCACGCAAGGATTAAAAACAAACTTGTCTAAGAACGCAATAAAGAATCTGAATACCAAGCTATAAAACATTCCGGGAATACCCGACAGCGCACGAATGCTTTATTAAGCCTCCCTCCCGAACTAATACCCATGAAAAAATCTTCTGCCGCGCTTTCAATAGCAATCGGCATAATAGCGGCAGCCGCACTGTCTTCCATGATTTCCGCTGACATGGCGCTGTTCGCCGGATTCATACTTGCTGTTGCGCTCCTGATATACAGCGACAGGAAGAACGTCAAGCTCGAGGGTATCATCTTCATAAGGCGCACCACGAAAGGGCGCAATTTTATAGACAGGGTGGCTGCGCGGCACAATAAATTCTGGAGAAAGCTGTCGTACGTTGGCATAGCACTTGCGGTTATATTAATGATACTCGGCTCGGTGCTGCTCATCACGCAAGCTTACGCTGTTTTGAGCGGCGCGGAGGGCGGCGTGAAGCTTCTGCTGCCGGGACCGGTGAGCGACCCCGTGAATGCGCCCGGCGTCTTTGTAGTGCCGTGGTGGATATGGGTAATCGGCATCGCAGTCGTCATAATTCCACACGAGTTCATGCACGGAATCATGTGCAGGATTGACAAAGTCAGGATAAAATCAGTCGGATGGCTGCTGCTTATAGTAATCCCGGGAGCGTTCGTGGAGCCGGACGAGAAACAGCTTGCCAAGCAAAAGAAAATCACCAAGCTCCGCGTTTATGCGGCGGGGAGCTTCGCCAACATGATAGTGGCGCTGATAATAATCCTTGTTGCATTTGCCGCGGTGTTCGCGATGAGCGCAAGCGGCGTAACGTCGCCGGGCGGCGTGGCTTTCGCTTCGATAGAGGGCGGCTCGGCGTACAATGCCAGCCTTAACGGCTCCATAGTTGCGATAAACGACGTCCAGGTAAGAAAACATTCCGATTTGGTGGGCGCGCTGTCCGCATTCAGCCCCGGCGACACGATCAGCGTGACAACGACAGAAACCATGGTGGTTTCCGGCTTCTTCCCGCAGGGCGTGATTGCTGACAGAAGCAATACAGTCACGAAAAGCGTCGTCCTTGGAGAAAACGAGGGGCGCGCGTTCATGGGCATCAGCACGCTCGGCGAAGCAGTGGAAATAAGAGGAAACATCCAGGCTTATGCAATTCTTTCCGTGCTCCTCTTCTGGATATTCATATTCTCCTTCGGGATAGGACTTGTGAACCTGCTGCCGATAAAGCCGCTTGACGGCGGGCTCATGCTTGAGGAGCTTGTCTCCGGCAGCAAATACAAGAAATCAATCGTGCGGGTTGTTTCTGTAGGCATGCTATTGGTGCTGCTTTTCAACATAATCGGGCCGCTGTTTCTTTAGTAAGGAAAATCTTTAAGTATCCTTACTTTTAATGAATAAGTAAGGAGATGATAGGCATGGCAGAGAACGCTAAGATAACTAGCAAAGGACAGATAACAATACCAAAGGGAATCAGGGAGTATCTCGAATTGAAAGAAGGAACTGAAGTCGTATTCATAAAAAGGGAAGGAGAAGTAGCAATGAAGCCGAAAGTCAAGGACTCTATAAAGGAATTAAGAAATCTAAGGGACAGACTGCCGCGCCTGACGGAAAAAGAGATTGATGAAATGATAAAAGAGAGCAAGAAAGCCTGGGGCTAATAGGATGATATTCATCGATACTTGGATTTGGATTGAATTTCTGGCCAAAGGTGCGAAAACCGAGGAGGCCAAAAGTGTAATTGAATCTCAAGCAAGGAAGGCGATAAGCACAGCTGTCTTGGCAGAACTCCGCTACCATTCCATAAAAAAATTCGGCATGGAAGAAACAGAGTCTATAATGTATTTGATAGAGTCCAATGAAAGCATTCTGGTAGTTCCTCTGACAAAAGAAATCGCGAAAACGGCTGCAGATATCCGACTAAAATATTACGACAAAAAAGTCAGGGACATGTCATTCATTGACGCAATAAATCTTGCTACTGGAATTTTCACCAATTGCAGCAAATTCTACACAGGCGACAAGGATTTTGACGGTGTAACAGAGATTGAAATTATTAACATACGAAAAACAAAGAAGGCAGAATAAAATAACCTGAATTCAGCATAGTATGCCCGCTGTTCCTATTAGAGCGTTTCAAAAGCTTTTCTGAAATCAGATTCTCATGAGGCGCCTTACCTACGGCGTTTTAACTGCGACACTGACTGCAAGCCTGTTCTCATGCTCGGAACAGCAAAAGAACATTGTCAGTCCCAGTCCTTCTTCCATTGACGCGTGCGCAAATATCGAAGGAATCCAGTCGGACGTGCCTCCGGGCGTCCAGGTAGAAGATGGTAATTGCGACTTATGCGCGAACCTTCCTGGATTCCAGCCTGTTGTTCCCGAAAGACATTCCAGAAATCCGGAAGCGTGGACATGCACGCCTGTTCCTGATACTCCGAAGCCAGTAGTAACAGTTGAATTTTCCGGAGCCGGGGACATATACGACCAGGGCTCGCAAGCGTCGGAAACGACGGGAGCCCTTCTTCCTCCGGGCGGGCTTGTTTTCACTCTTGGCGACAACGCGTATCCCGACGGAAGCGACAGGGATTTTGAAGGGTATGACAGGACGAGATGGGGCGCGAACAAGGGAAGGACAAGGCCGACAGCCGGCAACCATGAATATCATACAAGAGATGCCGCAGTATACTTCAGGTATTTTGGGATCGCGCCGGACGGCTATTACGCGTTCATGCACGGCGACTGGCTGGTAATCGCGCTGAACACGAACGCAGAAGCGAATATTTCTTCAGAACTGTCATGGCTCGAGGGCATTCTTGCAGCATTCGGCGGGAAATGCGCCCTCGCTTACGGGCATCATCCTTGGCGCACATCGGGGCCGAACAGGGACATCGGACACATGGAGGCGTTCGCGGGCGTGCTGCAAAGGTACAAGGCTGAAATGCTCCTGAGCGGACACAACCACAACTACGAGAGGTTTGAACAGGAAAACGGGCTTCTCCAGATAGTCGCGGGCACGGGCGGGCACAGGCAGCTGTATGATTTTCCCTTTCCCCAGCCGTCCAGTCGCGTCCGCATCCGCGAATACGGCATAGTAAAACTGAAACTGTCGACTAACGGATACCATGGGGAGTTCGTGACACAGGGCGGCGCGAGGGACATGTTCGAGGGCTTGTGCCGCTAATTTCTCTGTTTTCTATATATGTATATTTAAATCTTGACATAAATAGAATACGAATGCAGCAGCAAAGCGATCTCGTATCTGCAAGACTGAGCCCAAAGGAGATGGAAGCGATAGAAATTCTTGTAGGGGAAGGGTTCTTTATGAATACTGCAGACTTCGTGAGAATGGCGGTAAGAGAAAAGCTGGAATCAATAAAGATAGTTGACGCCAGAAATCTGCCAAAAGAGAAGGCACAAAAGGAAATAATAGAATACCTGAAGGACAACAAAAAAGCTTACCCAAGCGACATAGCCGATGCGCTGCAGCTTGACTTCGACCTTGTTTTGTCAATCGTAAAAGACATGATAAAGGAAGGACGGTTGAAATGATTCTGAGGAACCTTGGCGACGAAGTTCAGGGGGAACAGATAATCTGCTTCTTTAGAAAACGCGACAGGGAAATTCTTTTCCCAATGACATCCGGACACAGAGGCTTGAGACTTAGGATTCGCGGTCTGCCAGCAAGGGCTATAATAGAAAAGACCGTTGAATTCATAAAGTGATGTTTTTCACTACCTCAAAGTAATATAAATACCAAATCTTTATATAGTG
Organism: Candidatus Aenigmatarchaeota archaeon; assembly: GCA_018304605.1. Classification (GTDB taxonomy): domain Archaea; phylum Aenigmatarchaeota; class Aenigmatarchaeia; order GW2011-AR5; family GW2011-AR5; genus GW2011-AR5. Next base: position 7,280 of record JAGVVU010000037.1, read on the forward strand.
AGCCAAATAATTATAGATTGTAGGATATTTGACTCACAGATACAAGGAGAATCTTCGATTCTCCTGTACAGGTGAAGCAGAGCTTCACCTTGTAGCTCACAAGGAAAATATCCAGATTGCTTCCTTGTAGAGCTATATATGGGGTAAGGACAAATAATTTCATAGGGAAGATATAACAGTGGTTTTATGACATTCTACATACCGAAAGGCATGGACGAGCGCGTGGCAAAGCCGACAGACAGGGAAATCGCCAAATACGGCAGGCGCGAATTCTTATACGCCCTCGGGGCTCTTGGGGCATCAGCTGTAGCAGCGGGCTGCGGCGGAGGCGACGGCAATGGAAACGGCTGCTATACTCCTACGTGCCCGACACAGACTTATACGGTTGCAGGCTCCATACGCGGGACATATGACAATAAAATGGTTGCACCTGTTACGGTAAGGTTTGGCGACAAGTCTCAGGATTCTAACAGTGGGAATTACAGCTTAATCGTAAACGGCGGGGTATACAACCCGACAGTAAACGGGGGAGTAGTACAGCGCGTGCGCAATAATGTAAACATAGAAGGAAATACTCGCCTGGATTTGGATGCACTTGACAAGGGCGTCAATGTTAATCACTATCGGGAGATTGGGATGGGAATAGGCTCGCCTGGCGCATTAATGAATCAAAATGGCAGAAGCTACAGATTACCTGATGGCGTGCAGCCGCGAGTAATTGTTGTAAGAGATGCAGGTGTAAATGCCGATCGCTATGCAGCAATTGACCAGGCACGTTCTGTTTTTGGAGAAATAACTAACGGTATCCTAAACAGTGTCAACATTGAATATGTTGATTCTGCAACATCTAACTTGCCGGATGGAGCCATTGTTGTTGATTTTAGATCCGGAACAATATTTCTTGCAGCCCCAACTAAAAGAAACGGATTTTATCTTGTAAATAGCATAGTTCATGCTTCCGATAGCAATTCTCTCGATTTCAATGTCTACAGAAATACAATGAAACATGAATTTTGTCATGCCATAGGTTTTGACCATGCCACAAACGATCAAAGTATTATGAACAGCGGTACAGTCCTAGCAAATAATCGCATGCCATCACAGGATGACATAGACGCGGGCGTTTTGAAATACAAGCGCCTTGGCGGACACGAACTTGATGAGACGCAGGACAAGGACTAGTTTTCACAACCTTTATTAAATTGCCTTACAAATACATTACTATGGCTTCTGTCAGCAGTTCCATACAGGAGGCGCAGCGCGAGGAACACAGGAAGAAATGGACTTTTTTTGCCGTTGCGCTCATAGTTCTTGTTGTCGTTGCAGTTCTATTCTCAGCAAGCTTTCCTGCTTTAAATTCACCGCAGCAAGATACGCAAGCTCCATCGCAAACCGAACAAATCTCTTACGGTGACCCCGACAGGCTTTCCTATGGCTTGCCCCAATACAGCGCGCCTGGAGTAACCTTCAGCCTGCAGAAAGTAATGGGGGCCATGTGCACGAGCCGTGGAACTCTTCAGTGCCTTGAACCTGTGGCTGATTCTGTATTTGTTGAGAACAGCCGCACTGGCATATCGCGATACGAGATGAACGTCCACTTTCTCCTGAAGGGTGCAGTGGACGCGACAAGCATCAGGCCTTCAGTTGAACTTGACGGAAATCCGTGCTCTTTTGTTGGCAGCAATCTCACGCTCTCTGCAGACCAAACCTCTGACAGGATTGACTTCCTTTGTCCAAGCGTTAACAGCACCGGCAGTTTCAACGGAAGCTGGAAAGCCACTTACATGGAGAACGGCGCTGAGAAGATGACTACCGGCGTTCTGAGGAGAACCTGATTCTGATTTTTATAGTGGCCGTGCCCTTAATATATTACAATGCCAAAAAGGAAAAGAAATTCCGGTTTCAAAAAAACGTATTTTATACCTATTGTAGTTATTGCCACGATTATTCTTGCCTCGGCTGCCTATTTCTATCAGCCTTCTGC
>JAGVVU010000031.1:0-6557 GCA_018304605.1 Candidatus Aenigmatarchaeota archaeon
TCTCGTGGGCCCACTTGAAGTTTCTCGGGTCCCTGCCAAGCTTCTGCTGGTTCTTCTCGCACTTGTTTGAGCAGTAGTAATATATCTTGCCGCCGCTATGGACGAGCATCTTGCCCGTGCCTTTCTCTATGTTGGTTGAGCAGAATGAGCATTTCATGATCGAACACCAGATGCGTCTCTATAGAAACCTATTTGTCTTCTGCTGTGATATTGCGCCATTGTGTAATTGTACAATTCTGCTATTGAGTATATGCCGCCTTTTGCATGCGCATCATTCATCCCCCTAAGATGACAAAACATTCTTTTCTTATGATGGTCTAATTCTTCAAACAATCGGTCGGTTTCTACCATAATTTATCTTCTCCCGTAGCTGCCGCTCGACTCCATTTCCGTCTCGCGCAGCATGATCATGTCGCCCATCTTTATCGGGCCCATGACGTTTCTCGTGAGTATCTTCCCCTTGTCGCGCCCGTCAGTGACCCTGCATTTTACGCTGGTCACGCCTTTGGTCCCGGCCCTACCAAAAACTGCTATTATTTCAGCTGGTGTTGCGTCATCTGGCATGTTAAATCACTTTACTAACTAGATAGATTACTCTTTGAAGTTCTTCTTGGCGTCGCCCAGGTCTGTTATAGCCACTGCTGCCGTAGAAACGTCAAGCCCGGCAGCGCGTCCAAGCTCGTTCTTGCTGGAAACCTTGAACAGCTTGCATCTCTTCTCTTCGCACAACGGCCCGAGGTGCATCGCTATCTCTGGCGGGTCAACGTCTTCCGCCCCGTATCTTGCCTGTTTCTCTCGCTATCTCCACGATCTCAAGAATGTCGTCAGTCTTCATCTCTGCATCAGACTTCATATTTTTCACCTAACCAGATTAGCGAAGAAAAGTATTAAAACCGATAATTTTTGAGGCCAAGTATCATGAGGCACTCGCCCTTCCCGATCTTGCTGATGACCTTGAAGCCGAATTTATTATAGAAACGGGGTTTTTTGGTCGCCAGCAGCACAAATCTGGCTTCGCGCTTCTTTTTGATTCTGTCAATCGCTTTTTTGACGAGAAACGTTCCGATTCCTTTCCCCTGATATTCAGGCAGCACATTCACCCAGAATATCTGGTAAATGTTGTAATCCATCCATGACTGTATCAATCCCGCAAATCCCATGGGTTTTCCGTCAGTCTCGGCGACGAGATATTACGGCTTGCAGGCGTAGTTTCTGAACATGGCTTCTATTTCTTTTCTGGAACGCATACCATATTTTCTGGAATAATTCCTGTCGACTATCTTCGATAAGGCTGCGGAATCGGACTCCCTTGCTTTTCTGATTCTCATTGATACCATTTATAGTTCTCCAAGGAAATAAACAAGATATCACTTCCTTGGGAACTATCTGTGAACCCAGAATTCATGTCCTGTTTCTTTTCTGGGTTCACTATATCGTGTCCATAAAAGAAGCTTTTAAAGGATAATCACGTAAAGAGTGCTTGATAATCATGGAAAGTCCGAAGAGCAGATTCCTGAAAGTGAAATGCAAGAAGTGCCGCAACGAGCAGATCGTGTTCAGCAAAGCCGCTATGGTGGTGAAATGCCTTGTGTGCGAAACAGTGCTTGCAGAGCCTACAGGCGGACTAGCAAATATTCAGACGAAGGTCGAAGAAGCCATGGACTAAGCCTCAGGCAGTTCATAATATTTTCTCAACTTCAACACTGCCGGGAATTTCCCTGTAGCCGCGCTCCATTGCATATTCCTTTCTTGTATTGCCTGTGATGGTCGTGCCGGAAGCGTGCATAACAATTCTGTTGCAGCCGGCTTGGCGTGCAATACTTTCTGCAATTGTATAAAGCTCCTCGCCGAGACCAACTCCTCTGAGTTCTGAATTCAGACCTATTTCAACAAGATAGCATGTATCGCCCTCTACTTGAAGGTCGAAATGCGTCGTTTCGCTGCCCTGTGTCGCCCCCCACGGACATCCGGGTTTTGTTCTATAGGTTATCAGAACCGTATCACATTGCAGGATTTGGTCGGCTCTGCGCAGGATCACGCGCACATCATGCTCTGCCCTGTACAAAGGAAAGTCCTTCAGTGTCAGCCGCACTTCAGCTTCTGTTATCATAACAGAACAATAAAATCTATCTATAAAAGCATTTGCGCAAGACTAAAGAAAAGGTGATAATATCGTAAAAAGACGCGGCCTTCCTCAGCCAGGAGAACTGGTTATCGTAAAGATCAGCAAGATTAATCCTCATTCTGCTTTCGCTTATTTGGAAGAATACGGGACAGAGGGCATGGTGCACATATCCGAGGTTTCCAGCGGCTGGGTAAAGGACATCAGGAATTTCGTGAAGGTCGGCCAGACGGGCGTCGCCAAGGTTATGCGCATCGAAGACAATCATATTTCTCTTTCCCTGAAGCGCGTAGACCGCAATCAGGAAAACAACAAGACCAAGGAGTATCGCCTCAATCAGCGCGCTGAGAAGATGCTGCACATGGTCGCGGAGGCGATGAAGAAAACTCTCGACAAGGCATATGAAGAAGTCGGCTTTCTTCTGCAGGAGAATTTCGGCTCGCTCTATGAAGGATTCAAGGTGTCGCTGACGAATCCCCAGATGCTGAGGGACCGCGGCGTGCCGGAAAAATGGATAGAGCAGATGAAAATAGTCGCGGAGCGCACGATTGTGCAGAAGGAATTCGAATTCAAGGCAAGGTTATTCGTCAAAACTTATAAGCCGAGCGGTATAAATATAATCAAGGCAATACTGGCATCTGCCGAGCAGTCTGGGCTCGAAGTCAAGTACATCGCGGCGCCGGAATACCTCGTCAAATACAAGTCGATGAACGCGAAGAAGGGCGAGAAGGAATTTGTCGAGAAGCTCGAGAACCTGAAGTCCAAGGACGTTGAACTGTCGTTCGAGTCTGTAAAGAGTTGATGATGTGCAGCTGAAAAAATGCCCTGTCCACGGCTACATTATCAGGGATGACTGCGGAAAGGCAAGAAGTGCTCCCCCGCCAAGATTTTCGCCCGAGGACAAGTACGGGAAATACCGCAGGATGGCCAAAAAGCAGGGATAGAAGAATTGGTCCGCCAAAATTCGTTTCGAGTTGAATCTTCATATGGAAACCCAAATCAAAGTTCTGGAAAAGGTCAAGCTGAAGAATCCGCTGCTGGTGGAAGGCCTGCCGGGCATCGGCAATGTGGGCCGCGTCGCCGCGGGCTATCTTGTCAACGAGCTGAAGATGAAGAAATTCGCCGAGCTTTACTCGCCGCATTTTTTGCCGCTCGTGATCTTGCAGAACGACGCTGTTGCCAACATGCTGAAGTGCGAATTCTATTATCATAAGGGCAGGAGCCGCGACATCATCATACTCACGGGAGACACGCAGAGCATAACGCCGGAGGGGCATTACGAGATATGTGGGAAGATACTGGACTTTGTCGAGAAGCTCGGCGTCAGGGAGCTGATAACCCTTGGCGGCTTCGCCGAAGGAAAGGAGGTTGTTGAGCCGAGGATAATCGGGGCTGTAAATGACAAGAAGCTGCTGAAGAAATACGACAGGCTCGGGATAGACTTCGGCAAGGAGCATCCCATAGGTACCATAGTCGGCGCATCCGGCCTGTTGCTCGGCCTTGGAAAAGTTCACGGCATAGACGCTGTCTGCATCATGGGCGAGACGTTCGGGCTGCCGCTGATAACAGACCCGAAAGCGGCTGACCGCGTCCTGCACGTCCTTGTAAAGGTCCTCGGATTGAAGGTCGACATGTCAAAGCTGGAAAACACGATAAAGGAGATGGAAGACAGGATAGAGAAGACGGACAAGATCCACAAGAAGATGCTCCAGCAGATTTCCAAGGGCAAGAGCGAGGACATAAAATACATCGGCTAGACAAATTGAAGGTATATCTTACTTTTCTACAGCAGCCTAATTTCGTCTACAAAAACTTGACACATCCCTCTGCATCCGACTGTAGGTTGATTAAAACCGGTAATTAGATGCAATGTTCTTCTGCCTTCTATTGATTCGGCAAAACTAAACGGAGTCTCACTGAATGGTTGATAAATTCTTAATGGGGTGCCAGTCAACGGTCCATATGAATTCAGAAATTGTTCTATTAAATATATTGTATGTTTACCATTCCTTGAATGAGTTTTGACTGTAGCAGAACCTTGCCAACACACTAAGTTGTCATAACAAAATGACATATAGACATCACTCGGTCCGTAAGTTTCTAACAATCCTTCTGGCCGTTCTTCATGCTGTGTCCAGAAGCGTGTTTTAGTACCCATGTCTTGTGCGATTTTGTCATCTTCTGCCGACCATTCTTCAAATAATCCATCTGAGTTTCCTTCTGTATCATATAAAGTCATATCAAATTCTGCACCATGAACGGTTACTTTTCTTTGAGTCTTCATGTAGCAGACTATTTCAAGTAAGTATAAAAAGTCAAAGCAGATAATAAGAACCCTTATAAGCTTTACACATAAATGAATTTCTGTTGTAATTAGCAAATAGGTGTACGAATGGTATTCTACGAGGGACTGACGCGTTTCGAGAAGACGAGGATAATATCCGCAAGGGCGCTCCAGATATCCATGGGCGCTCCCATATTGATAAAGGTCGCCAACGTTCACGATCCGAAGCCGATCGCGCGCGCGGAATTCGAGAGGGGCATCCTGCCTATAACGATACGGCGCTCTCTTCCTAAGAAGCGCTAAGCTCCTTTCTTTTGGAAAGAAAGTAGCTTGCAGTCAAAGAAAATATTATAAAAGTGAAACAAAAATAATATCCGAATATAAGGTCTTGAGGAGCACCATTTCTTTTGGGGTTCTCAACTCGAAGTTAAGCAAAGCTTAACTTGAGTCTCCGGAAACCAGAGGTTTCCGAAGAAGACCTTTTCTTTTAAGAAAAGGGATTTGAATGGTGAAGGGAAAACTTTTGATACCGAGGGAAAAATACCTGTCGGCCGGCGTCCACATAGGCATGACGTCGAAGACTGCCGACATGGATAGGTTTATCTACAAGGTTCGCCCAAACGGGCTGGCAGTTCTGAATGTAGGCATGCTTGACAAGAGGATTGAATATGCCGCCAACACGCTGGCCGAGATGAAAAAGATACTTGTCGTCTCGCGAAAGGAGAACGGGCAGGACCCGGCAAGGAAATTCGCCGAGATAGTGGGTGCGAAGAGCATAGCAGGAAGGTTCATGCCCGGCTCTCTGACAAATCCCTCCTACAAGGATTTCTTCGAGCCGGAAGTCACGATCATAGTCGATCCCGCAGCGGACAGGCAGGCGATAAAGGAATCGATACAGATGAGGATCCCGATAATAGGCCTCGCCGACACGTTCAACGACACGTCTTATATTGACATAGTTCTGCCATGCAACAACAAGGGAAAGAAGTCCGTGGCATTGATTCTCTGGCTTCTGGCCAAGCTGATAAAGGAGAAACGGTCGGAAAGCTTTACAGCCACTCCTGAAGATTTCGGATATCAGTAAGCTTTTTCTCTACTAAATTGCATAATATTCAATGGGGGAAGCCGAGTTTATACATGACTTGGAAAAGCTCTTCGAAGACCACCCAATGCAAAAGGAAAGCATTGACGCAATATTGAGTTATCAGGTTATTTCTGTTGATTTCTATGCTAGAAATGATGATAGTTATGCAAGTATGATACGCATGCCTAGCGGTGTTTGTATTCTGCTTAACGTAATTCATGATGGCAAGGAGGTTGAAAAATCATTCGCTCATGAGTTAGCACATGCGTATTACGACAGAAGGGTATCAAGGCTTTTCAGGAAATACAAAGATGATTATTTTGAAACCATGAAAACTGGAATATCAATATGTCATCGGATTGTGAAGAAGATTTAGTAGAAATGGCTGCAGTAAGATTCTGCAGGGAGAATCCGGGATACTTAAGAAATATCCTGACGAACATTGTCACAGGAAAAGCGTATTCGCATATTACACTGGATTTCTTCTATTGATTTCTGTATTTCCTGTAAACCAGATACAACAGTCCTATAGTGCCTAGTATTATCAAGATGTAAGCGATGTAGTCGACAGGCGCTGTCAAAGCAGCTGAAGCAGGTGCCTGTAGGGCGTCGCTCTTTGAGGCCATTTCCACTCCCGCAGCTGTCTCGAACCTGAAAAGCCTAAGCATGCCAATGAAGACAAAAACCACGGAGAGCGAAAAGACGATTATCCAAGAGTAGAACTGCGGCTTGAAGAAATGCTCACCCCTGCTGGTCAGCTCATAATATACCCACTTGTTGCTTGACTCTTTCTTGTGCACAAGACTTGACTTCTCCAGCACTTCAAGGTGCTCTGTGACCGTTGTAACGTGCTTTCCTGTCGCTTTCGCTATTTCGCTGGCTGTGTAGGGCCGTTTCGCCAGCATCTTCAGTATTTCCTGCCTGGCCTCGGCGCTTATCGCCTTTATCGTGTCCTTGTCAAGAACTTCGGGCATAAGAATGTACCTGTAATAGGAGATCTCTCAAATAAAGGAACTTTAATATTACGAGATCTCCTTTATAGCAAACTCAACAAAAGTTCAAATATC
>JAGVVU010000031.1:6575-16669 GCA_018304605.1 Candidatus Aenigmatarchaeota archaeon
TTCTTGAGCTGCATGTAAACGTCCGTCTTTATGCTGTTAGTGAACAGGACCGCAAATGCAAGACCCAAAAGCAGTACCAGGCCTGCGGCAACAAGTGCACCCAGGTTGGACATGAATGCCTGCATGAATGCGCCTGTGGTCATCGCCGATGCAACGCTCATGATTCCGACTGCAAAAAGTGGTATGGCGAATATGACAATTATTATGAAGGCAAAAACGCCCGTCACTATGAATGTTATGACTGTGTCGAGCTTGTTTTCAAGGAAAATATTATATGAGTTCTTCAGCGTGTTGGAGAAGCTGCTCCTAAAGGCGACCTCCTGATATGCGAAGAAGAAAATCAGCCCTGCGACTATCGTCAGTATGAATCCTATGAACGGCGCGAGGGAAAGCACAAATGTTATGATTCCCGTCACTATGATGACTGCGAGGAATTTGGGATAATTCGAGAAAGCGAATCCGGCGCTTTTCCTCAATGATTTCTGGTTCGCGTAGTTGTGTGTGAAGAGCAGGGTTGCGTAAAGGAATACAAGGAGCCCCACGACTATGCCAACCAGGAGCCAGACAAAGGTCTGTATTAGCGCCATCAGGTTGAATATGCCGAGCGAAACTGTCTTGTATACCAAAAGGAGCGGTGATATCGCGATGACAGACGCGACGAGCATCATGAGAAAGATGGATGCCAGCCTTTGGACGTTTGTGGAGTATTTCCATGCCCTGCCAATCGAACCGCTATAATCTACCATGATTATCACGAAGCATCTGCAAGTTTAGTGACGCGATCTTCCACAAGCAACCTGCAGGGTGTGGGAAGCTTGTACGCGGACCTCTTCAGCGCATTCTTTGCGAGGGGTATGTTGTTCTTGTTCACGCGTATTTCTATTATCTTCTGGCCCTTGTCGACCTGGGCTGCAGTTCCTATCGGCTTGCCGAAGCTCTGCCTCATGCCCTGCTGGAAACGGTCTGCTCCTGCCCCCGTGGCCAGCGCATTCTCCCTTATCACATGGTGGGGATAGACGCGTATCTTCATGAAGAACGTGTTGCCCCTTGTAAGGTTCTTTTCCATATTCTGCACGGCCGTCACGCGAGCTGATTCTAAGGCATTGTGCCTTATCTGCACGTCGCGCTCTGATATGAGAAATACGGAAGTGTCATAATCAGCCTTGATGCCCAGCTCAAATTCAGTGATTTTTGGCTTCGGCACCCCTTTCACATAGCCTTTCTTCGGCACGCGTATGCTCTGGCGCGTATAAGGCCTTTGGTGTTTTCTGTAGCATCGTCCTGGTCTCAGTCCCATAGTTATCTAGCCTATTTTCAAGAACAAAGCTTATAAATCATTCTTGGTGTTCAACCATTGAAACAAAATTATCAAAAACTCTTCTTGCATTACGCTCCATTTGGCCATCAAGTTCTGCCGCATGTTCTTTTACCGCAGCTTCAGTATTTCCGTGATATTCCAGGAAGTCTTGCCTTTTTTTAAACCAGTCCCTGTCAGCCTCGAAAAGCCCGTCTATTCCTCTGGGCGTCATTTCCAGATGAAATAGCATCGCGACTTTTCCATCAATAGAATATGCCTGGACTGACTGGTCATATTTGGATAGGGCAAGCGGTACGGCACCTTCAGGAACATTAAACACGTCGCCATGCCAATGCAAAACATCAATCTGATCTTCAAAGCCCCTGAATATTCCTCTTCGTCCTTGCGGAGTTAATCTTACAACATAAAAGCCGCATTCCTTTCTTTCTCCACGATAAACCCTAGCGTCTTTGGAGTGCGCAAGAAGCTGGCTGCCCAGGCAAACGCATAATGTAGGCTTATCAAACTGTTGCAAAAATCTTACTTCGTCGTCTCTGCTTGGATAATCTTTTAGCGAATCGTTAACACCTTGGGGTCCACCCATAACAATGGCAGCATCAAAATCTTTGTACTGGGCGGGAGTTGGTATCTCATATCCGGATTTGAGCTCGACTGTTTCTAACTTTATCCCAGCTTCCTTGGCAAATTGTGCATACCTGCCAGGTCCCTCGTGTGGGACATGCTGCAGTACAAGAAATCTCATGGAAAAAGCTTGTCAGGAATCTTTTTTAACGCATTCTCGACTTGTGGACGATCCTCATGAGCACCGGCGTCATTACAATGCTTATCAGCACGACTGCTATCACTATCGTGTAGACCGTCTGGGATATCGCGCCGGCTGTAAGGGCAATCTGCGCCACCAATATGGAATATTCGCCCAATGCAATCATCCCTATTCCTATCATAAGCTGCTCCTTCTTGGAGAAGCCGTAGATGCTGCCAAGGAACCCGCATCCGAGTATCTTTGAGAATGCTATTGCAACGACCAGGAGGAGTATCATGCCTCCGTAATTGACGAGCGTGCCGAGGTCGAGGATGACTGCCGAGTATGCGAAGAACAGCGGTATGAAAAAGCCGTACCCTATTGTCTTTATTTTTGGCGCTATCACGCTTTCCGCCAAAGGCGACCTGTTCATCGCGATGCCCGCCAGGAATGCGCCGATTACCCCGGCTATCCCGACGTGCTCGCTTATGAACGCCACTATGAACAGCACGACCAGCGGTATCGACAGCATAATCTGCTCGTCCTTCACGTTCTTGAAGGCGTCAAGGAATCTCGAGACGAATTTCGAGCCGACGGTGAGTATTAGGAAGAAGAACCCGAGGACTGCGAAGAACAGTGCGATTACCTTCCAGATCTCAAAAGTGCCGTATGTCAGGTATGTCGTCAGCAGCGAAAGCGCAAGGATGCCTACAACATCGTCTGCCGATGAGATGGCTGTAAGCTTGTTGTACAGGTTTGTCCGGAACTCGCCAACGTCAGCCAGGGACTGCAAGGCTATGGCCGTGCTCGACGAGAGTAGCACGACTCCGAGGACTATGCCTGTCGTGAAGCTGTTGAACACCCCGAAGCCTATCATGAAGCCCGCCACGAAGGAGATTATCGCCCCGGCCACCGCTAGCACGCTCCCCTTGTAGATGTCCTTCTTGAACTCGTCAAAGCGCGTGTGAAGTCCTATGAGGAAGAGCAGGAACAGTATGCCGAAGCTGGCTACGCGCTCAAGGAAGTCATTTGGATGGACGATGAGCAGGACCGGCCCGAGCAGTATGCCGGCGAGTATCTCCCCGATCAGCGACGAGAATTTCAGCCGCGTGGCGATCTCGCCGAATATCTTCGCGACGACGAGTATGAGCGCGATGTCAAGCAGTACCTGAACTTCGAGTGCCATGTGAAAAATCACTTCGTGTTTTTTACATCCAACATACCGCTCCAGTTCCGGAAGGCGGCATGTTTAGATGTGTATCATTTAGCGGGACGTCGGCTTAAAGATTTTCCGGCAAGAAGGTGTGATTGTAATGTGATTTTGGTCAACAGTCCACTGATTATTTAACTTTAGCGCACAAACCAGTCTGAATGGACAAAAAGCTGCCTTTCACGAAGAATCAGGCAGAAAAGATAATGCAGGACAACCCTACTCCGTTCTACATATATGATGAGAATGGCATAAGGGAAAGCGCAAGAAAGCTCACAGAGGCTTTTTCCTGGTCGGAAGGTTTCAGAAATTTCTTTGCCGTGAAAGCAACTCCCAATCCTCATATTCTAAAAATCATGAAGGAGGAGGGCTTCGGAACAGATTGCAGTTCAATGCCGGAACTGGTTCTTTCTGAAAAAATCGGCATAGTTGGCGAGAACATAATGTTCACGTCCAATGACACGCCGCGAGAGGAGTTCAGAAAGGCTGTCGAGCTGGGCGCGATAATCAACTTGGATGACATAACGCACATAAGAATGCTAAAGGAGGCTGCTGGCATTCCGGGCATTATCTGCTTTCGCTACAACCCGGGACCGCTAAAGGCGGGAAACATAATCATAGGCAACCCGGTCGAGGCGAAATATGGCCTTACTAGGGAACAGATATTCGAGGCGTACAAGCTCATGAAGCTCGAGGGTGTTAGAAGGTTCGGCATACATACAATGGTCGTCTCGAACATGCTCGACGAGGAATATTTGATAGACACTGCCAGGATGCTGTTCAAACTCGCTGTGGAAATTCATGAAGAGATTGGTATAAAGTTCGAGTTCATCAACCTGGGAGGCGGAATAGGAATCCCGCACAAACCCGGCGACAAGCCAGTTGACATGAGCAAGTTATCGGAAGGAATAAAGGATGCGTACGAGAAAATAATAGTTCCGGCAGGCCTCCATCCAGTAAAGATATTCATGGAATGCGGGAGGTTCATAACAGGACCTAACGGCTATCTCGTGGCAAAGATAAGACATGTTGCCAGAAAATACAAGAATTTTGTCGGCCTGGATGCGACAATGGCAAATCTTATGCGTCCGGCACTTTACGGGGCATATCATCACATAACAGTTCTGGGAAAAAAAGGCGAGGCGAAGACACTTGTATGTGACGTCACAGGAAGCCTCTGCGAGAACAATGACAAATTTGCGATAGACAGGGAACTCCCGCAGGTCAAGGAAGGCGACACGCTTGTGATTCACGATGTCGGCGCGCACGGCCATGCCATGGGATTCCAGTACAACGGAAAGCTCAGGTCGGCAGAGCTCCTTATGAAGCCCGACGGCAGCATCCGAAGAATAAGGCGCCCTGAAACAATAGACGATTATTTTGCAACGCTGGACTTTTCAGGAATATGAGCGCCGAGAGGGAGATTTGAACTCCCGCTCCCGAATGGCGAAAGAAGCTTACGCTTCAGTCTTTTCCAGGAACAAGCTTTCCAGGCTTGCGCATTTCTTGGCCTCTTTCTTTAATATTGCGAAGCCACACGGGTTTCTTTGAACCCAAGGGACTTTCTTTCCAAAAGAAAGGGGCTTTACCAAGTTCTGCCATCTCGGCTCAGATAGGATTAGATGGTTAGCACTTTTAAAAAGATTGTTTCCAAGTCATACAAATGAAAGACATAGCAAAATTCATCTTTGAAGTCGGCACGCTAAAGCGCATCAAGAGGGGCTGGCTGAAGTCCGAGGGTGTTGGCAACCCGGAAAGCGTGGCGGAGCACACGTACCGCAACGTGATAGTTGGCTACATACTCGCGAAGATGGAAAATGCGGATGTCGGGAAAGTCGTGAAGATGTGCCTGTTCCACGACATACCCGAGGTCAGGATCGGCGACATAGACAAGGTCGCCCAGCGCTACGTCGACAAGAGCGAGACGGAAATAAAAGTCCTGGAAGACCAGCTCATGAATCTCCCGGAATCAATAAGCAGCGAGATACTCTCGGTAATGTTCGAGTTCTTTGAAAAAAAGTCAAAGGAGGCTCTGGTGGCCAGGGATGCGGATATTCTCGAGCTGCTGTTTCAGGCAAAAGAGTATGCCGATGTTGGCTATACTGGAACGGAATACTGGCTTCAGCAAAACAGCAAGCTCCTGACGACAGAATCGGCAAAGAGGCTTTTCGAAGAGTTGATGAAGCAGAATGCATTCAACTGGTCGAAGGGTCTTGAAAATTTGAAGTGAACTCTATGAGCGACATTGCAGACATAACGAAATTCTTCTTCGAGCTCGGAACGCTGAAGCGCACGGAACGCGCCGGCTGGTCTGTGACAGGAATATCCAAGCCGGAAGTTATAGCGGCCCACGCCTATCGCGCTGTAGTCATCGGCTACATGCTGGCTGAGCTTGAAAAGTGCGACAAGAACAAGGTCATGCGAATGCTGATGTTCCATGATATCCCCGAGACAAGGATAGGCGACTTACACAAGGTTGCCGCCTCGTATCTCAACTCAGAGGAGGGCGAGGCAAAAGCGGCTGCAGACCAGTCAAAGCTCCTGCCGTCTTCTGTGGGAAACGAGTACGTTGAGCTGAATCTGGAAGCAGCTGTCACTGCCAAAGAATATCTGGTAAACGGCTACAAGCATTCGGAGGAGTTCCTGGAAAGGATAAGGAAAGTCATGGTCACGCAATCTGCAAAAAAGCTGCTGGCTGAGATAGAAAAGTCGGACGGCTTCTGGTGGAAAGGTCTCAAGAAGAACGTGTGATGTTTTTTCGCCGCTGGTTATTCAAGTTCCGTTGTGCCGCCTGGCTTGTCGGAAACTTCAAATGCGGTCATGCCAGATTCGTCTCCAAGTCTTTCTTTGAGCCTTCTTTCAATTTCATCGCAGCATTCCCAGGGAAACTCATCGGGTCTCCTCAGCGGTCTGCATGTCCTGAAATCCTCTGAATCGACATCTCTGCCGACATTAATCCATCCGTAGGGTCCGCCGAAAGAGAATACAGGCATCTGGGAATAGTGCACGCCAAAATCCGCTGTCGTCGTTTCCATGACATCTGTTACTTCTCTCAGCCTGTCGAGGTTTTCTCTCGTGAGTGGATAATTCAAAGCCTTGTTGAAGTCGCCATCCGTGGGGCGCATTCCACGGTCGTGTAATTCGTCTGCCATATAAATCACTCGGCATATCGGAAGTTCCTCTATAAGATGCTTAGATGTGCGTCGAATATTACTCCAATCGCGCTCGCCGGAAATGACAGCAACATGCTCCAGAACCCGGCTGTCGCCCTTTAGTCCAACGCCTTTTCTAGGCAGCACGAACGCATGCATGCCATATAAAAGAGCCGCTTCTTCTGCGCTCTGGAAAAGCTCCTGCGGCACTTCATAATAAGCTGTCGGAAATCTTACAGAAAGCCCCGGACCGGGGAACGGCACCCTTTCTGATATACTAGCTGGAAGCCCGATGTGCCTGGCTACCATTCGCGTCTGCTCTTTGGTCAGTCCCGACAATGGGGCAATTTTCCTGCCTTCCCAGTCATCTGAATTGTGATGCGTCTTTATTTTGTCCACGGTTGCTCCGGCATTTGTTGTCCCTGTTTCTTTCCCGCTCTCACGATAATCCGTCACGAGGCTTCCGTCAAAAAGGATGGTATCTGATATATCAAATCTTCGTTCTATCCGCGCCCTTGTTTCATTATACATCCTCTGGAAGGCTTTTCTTTTTGCCTCAGAATCATGTATGCCTGAAAGTCCTGCTAAAAACCGCTCGGATTCGTCGTGTACGTACAATTCCTGGCCAAGCAGGCGTGAAACATTTTCATACGCGAATCGCGCCTCGTCCTTTCTTCCGAACCCGGTTTCAATATAGACTGGCACGATATCCAATCCAAGCTGTTTTGCAAGCATAACGGCAACTGTCGAATCAACGCCGCCGCTGACGTAAGCAAGAATGGTATTGTTGCCTACATCTTCTTTCAGCTTGAGCATTGCTTCTTTAATAAACGTGTCGACACCAAAGCCTACATCTCGCGTTGTGATCCCGCACTCTCCCGCAAAATTCCTGAGAAGCAATCTTCCATTTTCAGTATGACTGACTTCGGGATGATACTGGACAGCGAAGAAATTTCCACGCCTGATTATGGCAGGCACGCCTTTTTCCGTGTATCCTAATGTGGAGAAATCGCCTTGTGTTATTGAATCGCCATGGTTCATCCAGCCTCTAAACCTGTTTCCAAATCCGTCTAGAAGGGGATCATGTGAAATGATATCCACATTGGTTTCCCCATATTCTTTTGTTCTTCTGTGAAGCTCAGCGCCGAAATATCGCGCGCCTAACTGATGACCATAGCAGATTCCCAAAATAGGCCGCTGAATAGAGAATATTTCTGGATCGTATGGATAAGCATTGGGATCTTTGGCGCCCTTTGGGCCGCCGGAAAGCACGACCCCTGAGGCGTCTGTCAAGTCCGGCGCGCGCATATTGCTTGGCCCGTATTTGACTGGGACGCCCATTTGCTCGAACCGCGTGCCAATACGGTCGGTTGTCTGCGAGCCAAACTCAAGAATCCGAATATAACTCATTGCTCATATTTTTCAGAAAAATATTAAAATCAGAATTTCTCGGCATCCTCGAGCATCATGTCAGGTATGTCTTTCAGGACTTTGTATTTCAGCCTGCACTTGCTGCACACTAATATGTTCCTCTTTTTGTCGTAGTCCAGGTCGCCCTTGCATTTCGTGCACGCTATGACGTCAAGAAGCTGCTTTGATAGCATAGGAATAATTAAGAATCAGGACTTTTAATAATGCGCGAAGAACCTGAGATCTCCTGGAAGGTCTACAAAGGCTATTCCAGATTCATTCGCAGCTTGGACAACATCCAGGAAATGATCTCCGCCATGCGGCGCCAAGACGGCAGTTATTCCAAATTTGCGGGCAAGCTCAATGCTGTCCGGGAACGGGAAGAATCCGTCGCTGACCAAAACAGAGCCCGGCACAAAATAATCAAAATACCTATTTCTTTCTTCCTTGTCAGCAAGCTCCATTAATTTTCTGTTTTTATATTCGGCAATGTCAACGCACATGACCCTGTCCTGCTGTCCTGTGCCCAGCGCAACCGTGTATCCATTCCTGACCATTCTGACGGAATTGGATCTTAATCTTATCCTGTATCCTGTTAAAAGGTCGCGGAATTCCCCGTCATGGGGGGTTCTGTTAGCTCTAAGAGTAGCTTCAATCTGATCTGGAGTTTTGTCCTTATTCTTTTTTAGAAGATCGCCCGTTTCATCAGCAGTAAACTGCCGAGATCCAACAGCATACTTTTGAAGATCCTGCCAATTTTTTATCGGGGTAACTAACAAATTAGACCTTATCAAGGTTCCATCGGGCAGTTGTTTTATAATCGGTGTTCTTTCAGAATTTGCATACCTTGGGATTGCACTAAATTGTCTTTCATCATATTCATAAACCCTTACAGTTCCTTTGAATCTGTCAACAACTCCCTCGTCAAAGCCTGGCGCTACAATGACTTCCCTGAAAAGTTCATTCAGTGCATCAGCAGTTTCTAAATCTACCGGCATATTGAACAAAACAGTCCCGCCAAAGGCGGCCCTGAAATCCCCCTCCCTGGCCTTCCTATATGTAGCACTCAATGGTTCTGGTGCGTACTGCGTGGCAAATCCGCTTGGGTTCAGGTGTTTCATTATGACCACAGAAGGCGCTTTGAAATAGCCCAGTGTCACAGCCCCATAAACCATGTCTTCCATGTTTGTTTGGGAAGGACCCTGTTTTCCGGTCTTCAATTCCTTGAGGGTGCTAAGGAATGTTCCTTGAGGAGAAGCATACATAGCAGCTGTCTGGCTTGGGTTTTCTCCATACCTAAGGTCCCTTGCCTTTTGGAATTGGACATCTCCGACAGGAAGTATATCAGGATGGTTTCCTAAATTTTGGGTCTTAAGAGGATCGCTCATTGCAATCCGCGCTCCGCCTTGTAAGCTTCCAGGTCTTCCGGCGTCCCAAACCTGTTTCTGAAGGCAACCTGCCATTTGCCGTTCCGGAAAACAGCAGCCGCGCTTGCCACGACAAGATCCGGATGCATTGCATGGAACAGGCTGTCTGCCAATTCTTCTGGCGAGTTGCCGCCTATAGGTATTTCTACGAGGCATTTTTGTATTTCACCAGAGTTTGCAATATGCCTCGCTACTGCCTGACCATCCACTATTTCATAGGTCGATAACCCGCGTG
This sequence comes from Candidatus Aenigmatarchaeota archaeon, assembly GCA_018304605.1. Taxonomy (GTDB): domain Archaea; phylum Aenigmatarchaeota; class Aenigmatarchaeia; order GW2011-AR5; family GW2011-AR5; genus GW2011-AR5. Next base: position 16,070 of record JAGVVU010000031.1, read on the forward strand.
GAGTGAAGCCTGGCTGGTGAATAATCGCGTCTGCTCTTGTCTCGCCATTGTATTCCGAAGCTATGGAAAATAATCCGATATTTGGAAATCTTGCCAATGTTACGCGCGGCGTCTTCATCGAATCCTGCTCATAACCCCACTGCTGCATTATTTCTTCTGATGTAGTAATTGGTTCAGCGGTTGGAAAAAAAGTGTCTTCGAAACTTATTTCTGGCCTTTTGCCGTTGTAGGTTCTTCCGTCGGTCTGCTGGCCGTTCGTGACAAATAATGCGTTGCCTTTTTGTAGCATTGTATTATAGAAAATCAGGCCCGCATTCTGTACGGTGGGCTCGGAGCCTTCTACCAAAGGTCCCATGTAGAGTCTGTCGCCTCTGTCATAAAATTTTCTCGCTTTGTTTGGCGGCGACCTGACCATTACAGCGTAAGCAGCAGAAGGACTGCCGTCATCTGCCAGAAGATTGACTACAACTCTTCCTATGTACTCAAGAACCATCCATTATTTTCTCTATGCGATTCTATAAAAACTTGAGGCAGTCTTAATAAGTAATTTTCTCGCCCTGCTTTCCAATCACATCTTGTAAGCGGCCTTGTCGATTATGA
>JAGVVU010000023.1 GCA_018304605.1 Candidatus Aenigmatarchaeota archaeon
CCCCGTCATTACATGGGCAAGGCGGTTTGACGGTTCATACTCACACGAAGGCAGGCTGTCTTCCTATAAAAGACCCCTGCTGCTTTTCCATGACATGAACAGACTGCGGGCTGTTCTGGAAAGAAGCGGCGCGCAGCTGCTTTACGCCGGCAAGGCACACCCGAACAACACAGCCGCAAAGGATGAGATATCCAGGGTGGTATGGCACCTCGGAGAGTTGAAAGGCGCCGGAATAAATACCGCCTTTGTTCCCAACTATAACATGGAAACATGCAGGCATCTTACGGCAGGCAGCGACATCTGGCTGAATACCCCGCGGGTCCCGCTGGAGGCGTCGGGCACAAGCGGGATGTGCGCTGCCATGAACGGCGTGCCGCAGGCTGGAACAATGGATGGTTGGTGGGTGGAAGGTTTCAATGGAAGGAACGGGTGGATGGTTGGGTCGGAATTTTCGGATGATGATACCGACTCCGGCGGGCTGTATTCCATAATAGAAGGTTTTGGTACTGAGAACGCCATGTCGGTAGGGGCAATCCAAACCGGAGCAACGTTCAACACACACCGAATGGTAAACGAGTACGCCAGAAATCTTTATTTCTAATCTGTTCCAGGTTTTACCAATAGTTAATCTGGTACAACCCCTCTATTTCCTTTGAATAAATAAAAATTTTAGAAATTTTTATAGAAAAACATACCTCTATTTCCTATAACAGTCTTATAGAAGAGAAATGCAGTACAGGCGAGTTCCATGAGAAACGCAGGGGTGTTTGTTGGTTGCGAAAGTAGAATACTGAAAACATATTTTGAAAATCAAGAACGTTTATATACTCTCCAAATGAAATGATGGTTAAGCCTTTATTGAGTAATTTGTTTTTCAGGCAGCTTTGGGTGGTGGTTTCAGCGTGTTGGTATCTACTAATGTTTCGTATAACATCTTTGCCAAGTATATAGAACAGGAAGATATTTTCAACGACAAAAAGACGCTTTCATCATCCTTCATACCCCAGAAAATTTCCCACAGGGATGCCGAACTCAACCAGATGGGCTCGATTCTCGCCCCCGCTTTGAAGGGGTACCATCCCAACAACATATTCGTTTACGGAACCTGCGGGACCGGGAAGACTATATGCACAAAATTCATCATTTCACACCTCCAGGAAATCATAAAACAGTCCGGGAAAAGCCTCCGGTCGGTGTACATAAACTGCAAGATGAAGAAAGTGGCGGACACGGAATACAGGCTGTTTGCGCAGCTCCTCAAGGAGATGGGAGAGTGCGTGCCCGACACCGGACTGCCCACAGACGTCCTTTACAGGCGCTTCTTCGAGAGGGTGGACAGCAAGCCGTCGACCCTTATAATAATCCTGGACGAGATTGACGCGCTGGTGAAAAAAGTCGGCGACGATTTCCTTTACAACCTGACAAGGATAAACCAAGAGCTCAAGAGAAGCCACATAACCATCATAGGAATAACAAACGACCTTTCTTTCCGGGACAACCTGGACCTGAGGGTTAAGTCATCTCTTTCTGAGGAAGAGATACTGTTCAAGCCTTACAATGCCGTGCAGCTGCGCGATATTCTGATGGAGCGCGCCGACGGCGGCTTCAGGCCCGGCGTTGTCAGCGACACTGTGCTTGGCAAATGCGCCGCGCTGGCAGCGCAGGAGCACGGGGACGCAAGGAGAGCGCTTGACCTTCTGCGCGTGGCGGGCGAGCTCGCAGAACGGGCAGGCGAGCCTTCAATAGCTGAAAATCACATAGACATGGCGCAGCAGAAACTTGACATGGACAGGGTAACGGAAACAGTAAGGGGCCAGCCAAGCCAGTCGCAGGCGGTGCTCTACTCAATAATAAAGTGCCAGGAAAAGGCGGACAATCAAAAAGCCTGGACGGACAAACGCCTCCTGACCGGCGATGTGTTCGACAATTACCTGGCGGTTTGCAAGGCGGGCGGGATGAAGCCGCTGACACAGCGAAGAATCAGCGATTTGATAGGCGAACTCGACATGCTCGGCATAATCACCGCGAAAGTAATCTCGAAGGGACGGTATGGAAGAACACGTGACATATCGCTGGCAGTGAAGGAAGAGCCGCTGGCAAAAATCAAGACGCTGCTCCAGGAACGCTTTGGGTAGTTTTTGGCAAAAATATCGTATTATTTATGATTACCATGTCACGCGAACAGATAGTAGCCGAGTTCTTCAAGAAAGGGCACCTGCTCACTGAGGACGCCATCAAGCTGATAGAAGAAGCGCAGACGGACGCTTCACATTCCGAGCCGCCGCAAAACCTTCCCCTAGTAGTCGAGCCGGGCGACCTTCGGCGTCCGTTCAGCATCCTCCGGAACCTCACACACAAGAAAACAGAGATTACAAGCGACGACTTCGTCAGATTCTACAACTCGAAATATGAGAAGATGAAGAGCGTGATACTGTCAAGGATACCAAAGGATTTCGTGTCGCTGAACAAGATAGACATGAGCAGAAGCGAAGTGCACGTTCTTGGCATAGTCAAGGAAATCAAGGAAAAGGACGGGAAAAAGGTGGTTGACATAGAAGACCCAACAGGGTCCGTTCCAGTAATATTCGAGGCCGCGGACTTCGACGCCGATGTCGAGCTTGACGATGTGGTTGCGATAAGGGCGCTGGCAGGCGGAAAAGTGCTCTTCGGCAAGAAGATAATCTATCCGGACATGCCGCTCCGCCAGCCGACTCTCGGCACAGGCAAGGCGTGCTTCGTCTCCGATTTCAGGCTTGACGAGGCTTCCACAAAGGATGCCGAGCGCTTCTTCGAATGGTTCTCCCAGCAGGACATACCTTACTTGCTCGTAGCAGGCGACCTTGGCGACAAGGAACTTTTCGAGAGATATGTGGAACGCTACTGCTACATCAAGACTGTTTTTGTAATAGCCGCAGGCAACGAATACCCGCAAACGCCTCTGAAGTTTGAGTCAAATAAGATAGTTTCGCTTAGCAATCCGGCAATTGTGGAGCTTGGAGGATTGAAAGTGCTGATGATACACAAAGGCAATACAACTTTCCTGAAGAAGAGGTACCTGGGCAGGTCAAGCGCGATACTGGATGAGGATTACCTCGTGCTGGACGAGATGCCGGACATCATGCATACCGGACACGGCGACACGCCGTTCATAAGCAACTACAAGTCCACTACGATAATAAACAGCGGCTCGCTTCTCGGGACTTTCACGCCGGTCGTGGCGAATTTCGCAACCAGGGACGTTGAAAAAATAAGCATTTCGTGAAAAACCACTGCCCGAAGGCAATGATGTCTTTGTTGTAAAAGTCCACTGATATAATCGCAGTGTTTTTACGTCCAACATTCCACATATACAAGGAAGAGCAAAACTCTTCTTGTAGCATCATCTGAAGATGGGTGGAATGTTATAGCTCTACAAGGAAACAATCTGGATATGTATTACTTCCTTCCTTGTGAGCTACAAGGTGAAACTTTACTTCACCTGTACAGGAGAATAGAAGATTCTCCTTGTATCTGTGAACCCACAATGTACGTCGAGATTCTTTTGTGGGTTCACTATAAGACTTAAACAGGGATTTCACGGATTCATATTAATAGTATTTTTTCATAATGATAGCGTTAACCTTCTTTAAAAAAGAATGTTAATCAAGAAATTATTATTTGGTGTGGTTGAATGATTGTGCAGTTCCAGCTTCTCGACGCAGATTATTTTCTCAACGGCAACAAGCCGGTGCTGCGGCTTTTCGGGCGCGGGGAGAACGGGAAGTCTGTTTGCGTCTTCTATGACAAGTTCCAGCCGTATTTCTACGTAAAGTGCGCGGACCCGAAGAAACTGTCCGGAATCAACGCCATAAAGGTGGAGGAAGTAGAAAAATTCACTACAATAGGCTACTCCCCCGAGCCGTCGCTTCTTTACAAGATAACACTCATCAACCCGCAGGACGTCCCAAAGCTGAAGGACCAGCTGCTCGCGAACAAGCAGATAGAAGAGGCGTTCGAGGCGGACATACTGTTCAAGTACAGGTTCATGGTTGACTACGGCATACACGGCATGCAGTGGGTGGAGGCTGATGCGGAGCGCGTGAACACCAGCGTTTCCAAGATAGCCGCTTTCAGGGCGAATTCAATCAAGCCCATGGACAAGATCGAGAATGTGCCGCTTAACTACCTGGCATTTGACATCGAGTGCGTGCCGTCGGACCCGCGCAAGCCCCTTGATGCGAAAAAAGACCCGATAGTGATGATTTCATGCTCGTTCCTCCCGAGCTACAGGGGGAAGAAGGACATAGTGCTGGTTGCAAAACCCTTCAGCGGCGACGGGATACTCGGTTTCGCAAGCGAGAAGGAAATGCTGGAGGAGTTCCTGAAGATAATAGACGCCTACGACCCCGACATCTTGACAGGCTACAACGTCAACGCATTCGACTTCCCGTACCTTGTCGAGCGGCTCCGCCAGAACAAGCTACAGCAGAATCTTGGGAGGACGGACAAGACTGCGTTCTCAAGAACACTTGGAATCACCCAGGAATACGTCCTTACAGGACGGACAGTTGCCGACCCTATAGAATACGGCGAAATGAGCGGACTGTGGAACGGCGGCAGGGACGGGCTTGCGAGGTTCATAGAGTACTGCAGGAAGGACTCCGACCTTTCGATGAGGCTGCTGGTAGACAAGGGCATGCTTGACAAATTCATCGAGCTCGCAAAAATATCCGGGCTGCTGCTCCAGGACGTCATGGGCGGGCAGACCCGGAGAATAGACACGATGATGCTGCACGAGTTCAAGAAGCTTAATTTCGTCATGCCGCTCTCGCCGTCAAAGGCTGAAATAGTAAGACGGACCAAGGAACGGGAAAAATCCGAGCTTAAGGGCGCCATAGTTCTGGAACCAAAGAAAGGGCTTCATGCGGAGGGGTGCGTCCTTGTACTGGATTTCAAGAGCCTGTACCCGTCCATCATGAGAACGTACAACGTATCTCCCGACACACTCACAACAGACACCAATGGAGAAAAGCAGACTGCAATCCACCAGTCGCCATCAGGGGCGTATTTTGTCGACACCAGCGTAAGGGAGGGGCTGCTCCCGCGAATCGTGACGGGCGTGCTGGCAGCCCGTAGCGAAGCGAAGAAAAAAATGAAAACGACAAAAGGCGAGGAGAAGAGGACTCTCAACGCAAAACAGCTCGCGCTAAAGGACATCGCGAATTCGATGTACGGGTACACCGGCTACATACGGGCGAGGCTCTACACGATAGATGTCGCGAGCACCATCACCGCCTACGGCAGGAAGAATATCGAGAAAACAAGGAAGCTGGTGGAAGAGAACTTTCCGGTCGAGGTTGTTTACGGCGACACGGACTCCATATTTGTCAAAACAAAAACCACGAACCTTGACGAAGCCAGGGAGATAGGCGAGAACATATCCAAGTTCATCACTGACAGGCTCCCGGGGTATCTTGAGCTGGAGTTCGAGAAGATATACAGGACGTTCCTGATTCTTACGAAAAAACGCTACGCCGGATGGAAATTCGAGAAAACGGACGACGGCTGGCACGACGAACTCCAGATGAGGGGGATAGAGACGGTGAGGCGCGACTGGTGTCCGCTTGTGAGCGAGCTGATGCTCAACGTTCTCAACATAGTTCTCAAGGAAGGAGACCTGGCAAAGGCTATAGAAGTGGTGAAAGGCACCATCAACGACCTGAAATCGGGAAAAATACCAATGGAGAAGCTTACGATAATAAAAGGAATAACTAAAAGCATAGAGAGCTACGAGGGCATGCTGCCCCACATAGAACTGGCGAGGAAGCTCTCCGCGCGCAACCCGCAGGACCCTCCAAAGGTCGGCGATCGTCTCGGCTTTGTCATCATAAAAGGCGACCAGATGCTCTCGAAGCGGGCGGAAGACCCCAAATACGCCGAGCAGAACAAGATACAGATAGACCCGGACTACTACATCCAGAGCCAGCTGTTTCCGCCTATAGAACGCATATTCGCGTCTGTCGGCATACAGAAGAGCGAGATATTCGGCACCGGAAGGCAGACGTCACTTGGCGACATAATGAGCGGCGCCAAGAGAACGCTGAAGCATACAATAGAAGTCGATTACAACAAGCCGCTTCAGGGGTGGGAAGAGTTTGTCTGCAAGAAGTGCAAGAAGAGCTACAGAAGGATGCCGCTCAACGGGGTGTGCGAGTGCGGCGGGGAAATACTGATAAGCTACCAGGGCTCCACAAGCAACAAGGTCACGGTTAACTGAGTTTTCCGGAAAATTTTTCAAATTACGCTTCTACACAAGCCAAAAATTTATATAGTGCCAAAATTAAATTTACAGTCATGAAGTACTCCTAACGGATACTTCTTTCGAAAACTGTAATTCATCAGGTGTTTCCAAAATGGCTAACAGGCACGTCAAGACGATAAACGGAAGGAAATATTATTACGAGTCAATCAGAAGGGGCAAAAAGGTCACGAGCAAGTACATAGGACCCGTGGACGAAAGGAAGCGCAGAAGCAAGAAGGCGGAGATGGCGGCGGAACAGGATGTCCAGCTCCAGCAGGAGACCGCTCCCGACGGGGACGAGAACTATATCGGCTGATTCAATTCGAAAGGCAGGCTCATTTGCCCTTCGTACTTCAATGTTCTTGATACCTTAGCAACAACTTCCGGAACGTACGGTTTGTTCTGGGCGTCCGTTATACGCAGGACGGAATAGCCGTTTTCCATACATTCACTTTGCCAGTCGAAATCCACTATGCTGCAATCTTCTCCCAGGTTCCGCATAAACTCCTGCCATCCGGACTCTTCCACTGGTTTCGAACCTTGAAAATGATACGACCGTCCGGAAAACAGAACATAGCCATCGAGATTCAATTCCCTTAAAAAATCATAGACAAGTTCTACATCTTCCCGCCGGCAACAAAAGTCTATTTGCGGAAGATGCCCGGCAGGCGTCCTCGAAGAAAGTCCGACCGCCAGCCTCCCAAGCAAATCTTCACCGTCATCAGTATTGACATATACCGTTCCGATAATGTAACGCCCAATTTTGTCCGCACCTATTTTGCGCACGGCTTCGAACCCTAAAGTCGCAGTTCCAACTATTGTTGTGAAATCGTACTCGCTTCCTGGTACATAACCAACAAATTCAAACTCAGAGACGCCTGACGAAGAAGAAATCTCTTCCAGCATGGAAATTACAGACAGGGGCGTTTCAAGAACGTCTATCTGAGTCTCAAGCTGCATTAGAAAACTGTGAACACAATCTATTTAGTTCTGAGCATCCTGAATCCGGTGAAAAGAACGTAGAGGCTTACAAGCCCCTTTATCATGACGTAAGCCCATGCGACGCCTACGGAACTTGCCGCCACGCTCGGCGCCTCGACAAGCACAAAAATCGTCGATGCCGATTCTATCAGCATTACAAGCCCTATCAGGAAAAGCGCTGCTGAAAGCGATTTATTACTGCTAATCTTTGCCATACAAATCCTTTTTCTTACAAAGAAAAAGTCTTTGTGAACCCAAAAAGAAACCAGGTTCCTTAAGACTTATCTTCGTTATTATTTTTATTTATTTCTCCTTAAGTTCCATGATTGCCTTCGCAAGGTCGTTGTCAAGTTCTTCCAGCTTCTTCACGACGGTGTCCCTGTCCTTTCCAGTCTTGTCCATTACCATCCTCACGTCATCTTCGTTGACAAGGATGCGTTCCGACACCTCGCCTGACACCTGATAAACCTCGCGCCCCATCATGTCGGCGAGCATTATCTCGGGACGGGATATTATTATGTCCTTATCCTTTGTCCTGATTACAACCTCCTCGGCTTCTATCTGCTGCACCTTCATGTTGAGCTTCTTCATTATCTGCTCAACTTTTTTCGGGTCGGGCTTTCCTCCAAACACATCATTCACCTTTATTTCTTATTCTACCAGCAGTTTAAAAAAGAAGATTAGACAGCCGGACAGTTAATTAATATGCTGGAGATACTTCTGGCAATCCTTGCGGGACTCCTGGTAGGAACAATTTTCGGGCTCGTACCCGGGCTGCACCCCAACACAATAATACTTCTTATCCCGTTCATTGCGCAGCTCAGCCTCCCGCCATTTGTCATCATAGCATTTGTCGTGGCGCTCGGCATTTCCAACACGTTCGTCGACTTCATCCCCTCAATGCTGCTCGGCGCACCCGAGGCGGGAAACGAGCTTGCAGTGACGCCGGCGCACAGGATGCTTCTTCAGGGAAACGGTTACGACGCCGTGAAGCTTGCCGTAATCGGCGGGCTCGGCGCCATAATCCTTGTGCTCGCCCTGCTTCCTGCAATTGTTTTCTCAATCCCAAGAATATACGAGCTCTCGCTGCCGTTCACGTATGCGCTGCTTATTTTCATCGTGCTTGTGATGATTCTCCACGAAAAGACTAACAGGAAAAAGTCAACTGCCTTGCTGTGCTTCTTTCTCGCAGGCTTGACAGGGCTTTCATTGCAATACATGCCGATTGACAGGAATATAGTTCTTTTTCCGGTTCTCTCGGGACTGTTCGGCGTCAGCGCACTTATGTTCAGCAAAAAGGGCACAAAAGTACCCGCGCGCAGGAAGCAGATACACGTAACAGGCAGGCAGCAGAGGCGCTCTATACTCTTCGGCAGCGCCGGCGGAATCGTGTCGGGACTGCTGCCAGGAGTGGGCTCAAGCGAACTGGCGACGCTCGCAAGCGCGGACAAGAATGAGAAGAGCTTTCTGATGACGCTCGGCGCCATAACAATTTCCAACACGCTGCTTTCCATAATGGCGCTGTGGCTGATAGGCAAGTCCGGAAGCGGAATAGCATCGGCGCTCGAGCAGCTCGTTCAAATAGGCTTCAATGAAACGGTCTTCATCGCCGCGATTGCGCTTGCCGTGGCGGCGATATCATCTTTAATCACGCTGAAGCTGGCGAAAAAGTCTCTCGGAATAATAGAAAACATAGACTACTCAAAAATAAGCAAGGCGATAATAGCATTCATAATACTGATGACTGTAGTTTTTTCAGGAATTTACGGGCTGCTTCTTCTCGGGACGTGCACTGCGCTAGGGATATTTGCCGGACTCGCAGGAATCAGAAGGGGCGTGCTCATGGGAGTGCTTATACTGCCCACTATTATTTTTTATTTGCCTTTCTAGACTTCGGAATCTAACTTTATTAAGAACCGACATCTAATTATTTTTATGAAGGTTTTTACTAACGAACAACTAATTAAAAAAGCAGCCTCCGTTGTCAGGCCTAAGAAAACGAAGAACGGCATTTATGCAGATGTGGGATGCGCACTAATTTCAGGGAAAAATAAAATATACATAGGGACTTGCGGGGATTCAGGCTCAAATGTTTTTTGCGCAGAAAAGATAGCTATCGGATCGATGATAACTGGCGGCGAATATATAATCAGGAAAATAGTTTCTGTGTGGAAAGATGAAAACGGGCAAATTTTTGTAATACCTCCTTGTGGGAACTGCCGACAGTTGATACGCGAGACAGACGAAGAAAATTTGGAAACCCAAATTATTTTGGATAAGGACAAAGCTGTAAAGTTGAAGGAGTTACTCCCGTACTTTGACTGGTGGAAAAAACAGTAGAAATACCCTTTCCTAAATCAATCCTTGATTATCTTCTTGACGATTTCTCCGAACGCCGGGCGCACTATCAATATCCCGATAAGAACGCCTATTATCGTTGTTATTGCGAAGCCGCGAAGCAAACCAAAGCCTATTACCATCAGCGGTATCATCGCCGCGATTACCGTGCCGCCCGCGCCGAAAATCGTGAAGAACGCGTTCTTCAGTTTCTCTTTCATTGTCGTTGCCTGCTCTCCGCGCAGCGCCTGGTCTATTATCATTATCTGGCTGTTAATGCCGGAGCCGATTGTGGCTATTATACCGGCGATTGCCGGCAGGTCTATCGTCCATCCTATCATCGACGCCACCCCCAAGATTATCAGGATTTCGCTTGACGAGATTATTATCATCGGCAGCACGATTTTCGGGCGGCGGTAGCGAAGACCAACCAC
>JAGVVU010000024.1 GCA_018304605.1 Candidatus Aenigmatarchaeota archaeon
TCAGGCGGCGGTTCCGGTGGAGGATTCGCGCAACCACAGCCGCTCCAGCCGCAGCAGCAGCGCGTATCGGGCGGAGGCGGGGTTCAGGCATGCAGCGGCTGCCTGAACAACAACGTCTGTGATCCGGGCGAATGCAGCGAGTGCGCCGACTGCATCAGAGAATAAGAGGTGATTGCATGAACAGGAAAGCTTTGGTGTTGATAATTGTAGTGCTGGCATCCATGGTGTTCATCAGCGGCTGCACGCAGACGACCAGCATCAGGAGCCAGGAAGAGGTCGGCCAGGCGGTGACGAACGTGTCCACGGATATCGAGGACGTCTCGAGCACGCTGGATTCGATAGACAGGACGCTTGGCGGAACCAAGTAAAGACCGAATGAAGTAAGCCAGTGAAGTCAGGCATGCGAAGATATTTATGGAGATATTCGGAAAGACCCTGAAAGAATACCTGTGGCCGGTAAAATATTATGTTCTGGTTTCTGTACTTGTTGTTGTTTCCCAGTATTATGTTGCAGCTCCCCTGTCGGACAGGTATCCTTTTCTCCTGAACCTCACACAGGCGCTTTGGGTCTTGATGGTCGCGCTTGCGGTGATGGAGCTCGTCAAGAAACATGATTTTAACATGAAAAACGTGATAGTAGCAGGCATCCTCTTCTCGATCATAATTCACGGGCTGAAGGCATTCTTTTTCCGCGTATTCCTGTTTCCATACAACATCCCCGCCGAGCAGGTCCCGGCGCAGCTCATGGGGAAATTCCTTTACGGAAGCTTTCTTGTAATGGCCACTGCAATCATCATCGGCGCTGTATTCATCTATGCGAAAAAGAAAAAGCTTCTGTAGAAAAATAAAAGTCAAGTAGTTTTCCAGCCAATTCTATAGCATGAACGAGCAAAAAGAGAGGCTGCTCCGCGAGCTTATCGGGGAGAAGTGGCTACGCACCAAAGATGTCACGGACGCCTTCAGGAAAGTTCCGCGCGAGAATTTCGTGCGTCCTGAGGACAAAAAATATGCCTATGCGAACTATCCTCTCCCAATACCGGGCGGGCAGACCATCTCGCAGCCGCTAACAGTCGCGGTCATGACGGAAGCGCTTGAAGCTAGGCGCGGCGACAAAATACTGGAGGTCGGCGCCGGCAGCGGATACCAGGCGGCGATATTATCGGAGATAGCCGGACCCACGGGAAAAATAATTACCACAGAGATAATACCGGAACTGTTTGAATTTGCCAAAGGAAACCTTGCAGGCTATGAAAATGTAAAGGTGCTGAATATAGACGGCTCGCTTGGCTGTGAGAAAGAAAGTCCGTACGACAGGATAATCGTCACTGCGAGCGCGCCAAGCATTCCGGAGCCGCTTGTCGAGCAGCTGAAGGAAAAGGGAAGATTAGTCATCCCGGTCGGCGACAGGATGGTAATCGCTGAAAAACATGACGGAGAAATAAGCGAGACGTTCCTCGGCTTCTACGCATTCGTGCCGCTCACCGGGGAGCACGGGCATCGCTCGCAATGACACTTTCAAAATTCAGGAAATATCCATGCAATTTCGGGAAGTTGTTTCTTAAGCTGGCATTGGACTCGCCAGAATAGTAGAATCTTGCGAATGATTCTGCCCATATCTGGTCCGGTTCCTCTATCCCTTCATAGAATTTATTTGATCTGTTCAGAGTGTCCATGAATTCACTGGATTCTGAAGGATAGCCAAACACATCATCAACCATATGGCCCAGTTCATGGAGAGCGACACATATCGAGCCCGTATACCTGAAAACTTTCTGTTTGACGAATGCTTTCCTGTGCAGGTATTTTCCGTCAAGGACATCATAGGGAAGACCCCTGTTCGGCAAGGTTCTTCCCCTGTAACTCTCAAATTCCGGGTTGTCAGTGATGTTGCCGTCAAAAATAATTATCCTGCCGCCGGACTTGTTCAATGCAATTTGAATGCGGTCTGGTACTTTTTCAACATCTTTTCTGATGAGTTCTATCCATTCCGTCTCGGGGTTTCCGGCACGTATTTCATATGCCATCTCGGCATTTTGCTGCGCTGCCGCCGCATGGGAATAAAGCACGCCTAGCAAAGCAAGAACTGCGCCAGCCCGCTTCATGGAGAGACTTATAATAAAAGCCTTTATAACATAGATTTCTTATGATAGACGCGCACTGCCATCTGGAATACATGGAGGATGCCGAAGATGTCATCAATCATGCGAAGAAAGCAGGCATGAGCGCGATAGTTACCTCCATTGCCGACATAAAAGACAAGGAAAAAGTAGTAGAGCTGCACAAGAAGCATCCCGATTTCGTCTTCATCTGCCTCGGCTTCCACCCGGAGATCATGGACAAGTACAACGCCAGCGACATAGACACTTACATCGAGTTCATCAGGCAGAACAAGGAATACATCTCAGCCGTGGGCGAGGTGGGCGTCGATTACAACTGGGTCACGAAAGCAGAGGACCAGCTCCTCTCGCGAAGCATATTCGAGAAGTTCATAGAGCTTGCCAAGGAGATCCAGCTGCCGCTTGTCATCCACTCGAGAAACGGACGGGACAACAAGGAAGGCGGCAACGAGGGCATACAGGATGCAATAGATATCCTGAAAAACAGCGGCTGCAAGGATGTGATGATGCACTGTTTTTCCGGATCAGAAGTTCAGCTGAAGACGTGCCTCGAGCAGGGCTGGATGATTTCTTTTGCCACGGTCATCGTGAAAAGCTTCAAGCACCAAAGGCTGGCAAAGCAGACGCCGCTTGACCAGATGATGCTTGAGACAGACGCCCCGTGGCTTGACCCTGACTCACGCGAACTCACTAATCGCCCGTGGAAAATAGAGCGCAGCGCAGAGATATTAGCGGACATAAAGAATATTGACAAGGATGAAGTGCTCCGCGCGACTGAAAAGAACGCCAAAAGATTTTTCAGGATATGAGGAAAATGATCAAAGTTGTTTTATTTGATATCGACGGCGTGCTGCTTGACTCCTTAGAAGGAAATACGAGATTCTTAGAAGACCTCATCGTGTCATTCGGCTACAAAAAACCTCCAAGGGAAAAACTGTTGAAAACCTTCTATATGTCCATGTTCGATGCTATAAAATTGCTCACGAACGAGACCGACGATAGAGTAAAAGAAATATGGGACAGGGGGCATACCTTTCAGTACCCTTTGGAACTGGTCAAGGTACCCGAACACACAGTAGAAGTTGTTAACCAGCTGAAAAGAAGCTATAAAGTCGGTATCGTGACCAGCAGAATAAAGGCGCGCATGGACAAAGTTTTTGCCGCAACTAAGATGACTGGATTATTCAAGATCATTGTGACATACGAGGACACAAAAAAACACAAGCCTCATCCAGAACCCCTGTTGCTTGCAGCAAAGAAACTCAATGCCAAGCCTTCTGATGCTGTTTATATCGGCGACTCAGAATATGATCTTGCCGCAGCAAGATCTGCAGGGATGAAATTCATTTTTTACTCTAAGAAGCGCATGAAAGGCGCAGACGCTCGCCTAGAGGCGTTCAAGGAAATACCCGGCGCTATAGAGCAAATAAATAAACAGAAACAAAAGGATTGATATGAGATACATCCCTGTTATTGCCATTTTCGTTGCAATAATCATTGTTGTGCCTGCTTTCGCCGCGCATCTTCCTAAACCAGCAGGCTATGTCAACGATTTTGCCGGCATCCTTACTGACACACAGACGCTTGAGAATGAGCTTATTTTGTATGAGCAGAACACGACCATAGAGATAGCAGTCGTCACGATAGACGGACTTCCGGAAGACCAGACGCTGTTCAGCTACGGCGTCGAGCTATTCCAGGAGTGGGGCATAGGCAAAAGTGACGATAACGGAATACTTGTGCTGATGGTTAAGAACGGGACAACGGGCAACCGTCTCAGAATAGAACTTGGTTATGGCATACAAGGCTATATTACGGGCGCAGAAGCGGGACAGATACTCGACAACGCGCTGCCTTACTATGAACAGGGCGATTACCAGCTTGCAACGGAGATAATACTTAACGGGTTATCAGAGGAGTTAGTGAATTATGTCCCGGATAAAAGTGCTCAAGACAATGGCGTAGCGGACCGTATTGTAGACATAATCGGAATCCTTCCCATATTCGTATTCTTCATTATAATAATTGTTTCAATTGCCTTGCGCAACCGTTGCCCGTACTGCTTTGGAAGACTGAAGTGCAAAGACGGCGTGTGTGTCTGCAAGAAATGCGGCCGCAAAGTGGACAAAAGAGGACGCTACGCGCCAGTGCTTATGGCGGGCGGCTTCGGCGGCGGAGGCGGGGGCGGAGGATTTGGCGGCGGCGGAAGCGGCGGCGGGGGAGCTGGAAGGTAATCTTTATATCCAGAATTGACAAGTGATTAGCAATGGCAAAACAATCAGGTTTCCCGAAGAAATGGATTGGCATCGGAATAATAGTTCTTATTTTGCTTATCCTTGTCAGCACGGTCTGGGGCTCGTACAATAACCTTGTCAGGCTCAACCAAGGCGCTGACAATGCATGGGCAAATGTGGAAACACAATATCAGCGGCGCATCGATTTGATACCAAATCTTGTCAACGTCGTCGAGAGCTACGCACAATTCGAGCGGGAGCTCATCACTAACGTGACTGCGATAAGGAGCCAATGGCAGACTGCGCAGACGCCAGAGCAGCAGGTCAATGCTGCGAACCAGTTCGAATCAGCCATATCGAAGCTACTTTTGATCAGCGAGAATTATCCCGACTTGAAGGCGAGCGAGCAGTTCAGGGCATTGCAAGATAATCTTGTCGAGACGGAGAACATGGTTTCCGTCGCACGAACCCGCTACAATGAGGCTGTGAGACAGTACAACACTGCGACAAAGGTGTTCCCGTCCAATGTCGTTGCCGGATGGTTCGGCTTCTCCGAGCGCACCTATTTCCAGTCAAGGCCCGGCGCCGAGAATGCGCCTGTCGTCGACCTGAATGTTTAATAAGATATTTTATTAATTAATCTTATGACGAAAACAGGCGCTGTTATTTTCGACGTAGACGGGGTTCTTCTTGATTCTTTTGACTCGAACTTCATGTTTTGCCGGGACTTCCTAAAATCAGAAGGATTTAGGCTGACTAAAAAAGAATATGCGCAGCTTTTCTATAGATCGTTGTGGGACGTGATTTCTATCACGACCGGGATTGCTGATGAGACAGAAATCCGGAGGCTATGGAATTCCGCAAAAAAATTCGACCGGGACGGGAAGAGACCCATTCTCGCAAAGGATGCCGTAAAGACATTAAAGCTCCTGAGTGAACATTACAGGCTTGCCATAGTCACCAGCAGAGTAAAAGTATACCTGTATGAGCCTCCGATGGATTCTGTGAAAACTTATTTCAGGACTGCAGTTGCATACGAAGACACCACAAGACACAAGCCCCATCCCGAACCGCTGCTGCTGGCTGCGAACAGGCTGAAGATAAAACCATCCGGAACTGTTTACATAGGAGATGCCGCATCGGATATGGAAGCTGCAAAAGCTGCCGGGATGAAGTTTATTTTATCTTAGATTCATTGAAAACGCACGGCTTTAGCCGTGTGATGTGGGAAAAGCTTTGCTTTTCCTGCACAGAAAGACTTTCAGTCTTTCTTGTGAAACACAATGAATCTGGGATCCCATCTTCGAAGAAATCTTTCAAAGGTACGGACGCACATGTAAAATCCTTCAAGGACATACCCAAAGCCATTGAGGGTCTAAACTGAACTGGGATGATGCATATGGAAAGCAAGGATGTAATCAAGAAGCTGAAATTCCTCTCTTCTAAGGAGGTACTTGAGAGTCACGCCAGATTCGGCGACACCGGCAAAAACAAGCTTGGTGTTGCGACTCCTGACATCAGGAATCTTGCAAAGGAGATAGGCAAGAACCATACGCTCGCTTTAGATCTTTGGAAGACTAATATACATGAAGCGCGCGCGCTTGCGACGATGATAGATCATCCGCAGCATGTGACAGAAGAACAAATGGAAGAATGGGCTAAGGATTTTGACGGCTGGGGCATCTGCGACCATGCGTGCGGCCTCTTTGCAAATACGCCCTTCGCTTACAGGAAAGCTGTTGAGTGGACAAGCCGGGAAATGGAATATGAAAAAAGGGCGGGCTTTGCACTGATGGCTTATCTTGCTGTCCACGACAAGAAAGCTGATGACAAAAGACTCCTGAAGTTCTTGCCGATAATCAAACAGCATGCAAATGACGACAGGAATTTCGTCAAGAAAGCGGTCAACTGGGCGCTGCGGGAAATAGGAAAGCGGAATTCTGCGCTGAACAAGGCGGCGATCGAGACTGCTCATGAGATAAATCAAATGAAGAGTGCTGAAAAATGGATCGCTTCGGATGCAATACGTGAATTGCAGAGCGATGCCGTGCAGAAGCGGGTGAAAGCTAAGAGTTAAAGTGATTTTTACTACTTTTGAGTAATAGTAAGATTTAAATACTTTGCTATTGTAATGATAAAAGTGAATTACATGCCGACACAAACTGAAATTGCATTGAATGCATTTGAAGCTCCGAGAGCGACTTCTGTTTATCCGTCGATGGGCAAAGCATATCTCAGGCACGCCCATTCATTTTCTGTCTCACCGAGGCTTGTCAGGACAGGCAAGAGATACTACGATTCTCAAAAAGTACTGGCTGAGATGATAGAGCGTGGCGAACTCCCGGCAGACGCGAGATTCATGACGCAGGCAGAAGGTCTTGACATAGAAAATTCCTACAAGGCGAGAGCCGAAGACCCAAGGAAAGCTCCAGAGTTTGATGATTATTTTGGAAGAAACAAGGACAAATCTTATTTGTGTGAATTGACACTTACGGGACTCCGTGTGCCGAAAGGCTGGGAAAATGGGCGTGTTGACACGGACGGCAAATATCCTAGAATACTTCTCACTGGCGACAAGGAAGACGGAGAGGTCGGGGTTCCTGTAGGAAACGGAAGGGTCATAGTCGAATCTGACGGAGTATCTGGCATACCTATAGAAACAAGGGAAATTGTCTGGCCTCACGAAGGCTATCATTCTCACTGGCATTTCAATGCAACCCCAAGCCTGGACAAAATATCAGGGCACTATGACGTTGCTGTTGGCCGCGGGGGCTACTGGCGTCTCGGTGAGGACGAGGGGTGCCTGAACGTCATTGCGTACTGCAGTCGGTCGGTTGCGTATTCGGTTGACGGCTTCCGCCTAGTTCGGGGTTCGCTTCCAGAAATTGAGATTGTATCTTCAAACGTTGACGTAGAGCAAATAAGGCAGGAAATTTTTGGGAAGGCAAGGGCAGAATTCGCAAGAGACGTGAACAGCATTCCTGCCGCCGAACTGGCGAGGAAATATCAGCTATAAATATTTCTTTTTCTAAATTAACTTTATGCATACCCCATTGGCCGAAAGTATAAGTGGGGGGGGGGTTAAAATACAAAAATCTCTATTATGCATCTTCTGATTCAGCTATACCCAAAACTTTCTCTCGTTCTGGATTTCATTGTCTTGGCCGTCGTCAACTGCGCATCAACAGGCTGCCGTACCATAAATTCACGCAATTACTGCAACCGCTTGCGCTGTTGGCGGAACCCCGAACTACATGTCTGTTCATAGCGAAATTTTAGCGGAGCTAAAATTGATGACATGAAATACAGTAGCGAGATGCGTCGAGCTACGGTGCAAGTTTGATGAACAGGCTATACGGTTGCTGTTGGCCGCAGGAGCAACTGGCATCACGATGAGGATGGCGTTTGGAAAAATAGCCAGCATATACGAGAGGTGCCTGAACGTCAATTCGCACAAGGGCAAAACACAAGCGTATAGTCTTTTGCGGAACGTAAATGCGAACTACGGTCGGTCGGATGCGAAATTGCTTTGCAAAAGAAGTGACGCAAATTCGAATGACGACTTCCGCCTAATAGTACGGAACGGCCAAGACGTTTTTATCATCTTGAATGCGCCTGAAACTGCCGCCTTTAGGCGGCATGTATTAAAGGCGCATTCGGGATCCCATGTTCAAAACAAACCCACACCTTTAGGTGTGGGTATATCAGAACATGTGATGATTTCCGAAAATCTCTACGATAGTTTGTGCCTGATGAAAAATCTTCGCATGGCATACAAGAAAGCGTCCAAGGGCAAATCAACCAAGCGGTATGTCATAGAGTTCAGTACAGATTTGGAGAAGAACCTGTTGCAGCTACAAAAAGAGCTTCTCAATATGAGCTATCATCCAAGACCGCTAAAGCAATTCACAATGAGAGACCCGAAGACACGGCTGATATCGGCTTCTGCGTTCCGTGACAGAATTGTGCATCATGCATTATGCAACATAATAGAGCCGATTTTCGAGAAAATCTTTATTCATGACTCTTATGCAAACAGGAGAGGCAAAGGCACTCACGCAGCCATCGAAAGGTTCGACTATTTCAAAAGAAAAATCTCGCAGAACGGAAAACAGCTGCCGACATCTAAGAACGCTAATCAGGTTTATGGCTATGTCCCGAAAGCCGACATAAGGCACTATTTCGATTCTGTTGACCACGAAATAATGATGAAAATTATAAGCAGAAGAATCAAG
>JAGVVU010000017.1 GCA_018304605.1 Candidatus Aenigmatarchaeota archaeon
CTTGCAAGCCTCGGTGAATTTTTCGCGGGGCGTGGAGACAAATGAAATTCCGAACTTCTTCTCCGCCGCGACTTCTATGGGCAGCCCGTTCCTGTCAAGTCCAAGGGGGAAAAGCACGGATTTCCCGCACATCCTCTGGAAGCGGGCAAACATGTCCATCATGGTGTACGTTGCAGCGTGCCCTATGTGGATGGGCGTGTTGACGTACGGAGGCGGCGTGTCTATCGCAAAAACTTCCTTCCCGGCATGGAATTTGTAATCCTCATTATGCTTCCATTTTTCGAAGATGTCCTGTTCCATCTCCTTTGACCAGTTTTTTTCCTGTATTTTCGATTCCATAGACAATTACCCAGGTTTTACCCTGCCATGATATTGTCAAGAGAAAAAGCAGGGCAAGCTAAACAAGTCTTAATTGCTACTTTACAATTACGTACAGGCTAAAGAGCGAAGCTCTCACCCGACTTGTGCTTTGCATAATTATCATTGAAGCGCGAGGCTTAAAAACCTGATTTTTTCTTCAGCTGGGACGCGGCCAGGGTGGACAAATCAAGCGACATGAAGTCCTCTGCGTGTATCGTCCTCACCTTTGTGGCGTCCTGTATGATTTTCTCCTGTTTCCATAGGTTCGAGCGCAGGAACCAGAAGGAGAAGTGCGTGAGCACAACGAGAGACGGCTTCTGCTTCATCGCGTTCAGCAGCGTTATTATTCCGTCGACGCTCATGTAGCCCGGGCGTTTCGCCTCGCCTCCTTTCGGTATCACCACGTTTATTATGAGCACCCTGCAGCCGTCGTAATGGCGTTCCATGCCCCTGTAGTACTGCCCGTCTGACGTGTAGCCTACGTCGAAAGATTGCATCACACCTTTGGCGTCAGTCTGACTTCCTGAAATCCTGAAGCCCGTTGTCGGTATATAGTGCGAGGCTTTGACTGCGGTGATTTTCACTCCATTGACCTCGGCCGAAGTCCCGTCCTTCATTGCATGCACGCTTGATTTCTCCTGATGGTACGCGGTGACGCACGGATGATAGTCAAAATCAGTCTTTTCTTTTCCACGTTCCAGCGCCCTCTTCTCTATCAGGCAGTGCTCCTCAGCCACGAGGAACGGCGACGTCATGCCGTCAAGATATGCATTGACATCGGAAGCATGGTCCGGATGGAGATGAGAGAGCAGGACGCCGTTCCACTTGTCCGGCTGAAGACCGAGCGAGACTGCATGATAAAGCGAGCCGGGACCGGGGTCGAGGATGAACTTGGTTTTGTCAAAGTCAAAAAACAGCCCGCCGGTCCTGCGTTCCTGCGCAATCATCATGTCGCGCCCTCCGCCCGTGCCAAGAAAAACAATTTTCATGGACTTTACTTCTTTCTCAGAATTATTAAGCTTTCCCTCAGCGTCCCGACTTTTACGGTCCTGTTTTCCAGCGCGAACCGCTTGTTGAGAACGCAGATTTTCTCGACATCGAAGCCGATTTCGCCTGCCATGTGTGCCAGGATGAAGTCCGTTTCAATCTCTTTCTTGATATAAGCATTCCCTATGACAATCGCCGCGTGCGCGCCTGGCTTGCAGACACGATGCATTTCCGAAATCACATCTTTCATGTCATCAAAGTACGCCTCAGCCTGCTCCTGGCTCTCGCGTACCCCCACGAAGGAGCGAAGGGCGGGCACGTGCCTCATCTTCATGAAGAAATCCTCGATTGCGTAAAGCCTCGTGTAATCTATGTTGTTCAGGTACGGCGGGCTTGTGATGACTGCGTCGACTGAATCGTCGTCCAGCGATATCTCGCGCGCATCCTGCTGCAGTACACGGACAGACGCTTCAGAAGGCAGCGACTCCTCAATGTCTTTTATCATCTTATAGACTACCCTCTGGAAGAGCTTGCGCAGCGGCGGCACCGGGTGCTTCTTTATCTTGATTACGCCGCCGTCCTTCCATGCCCAGCTGACCTTTATTGACGCGTTCAGCAGGGCGAGCGTGAAGAAATCCTTGTTCTTCAAGCCGTCTATTATGCTTGAAAAGAAAGCAATGTCGTCAAGCGCGTACTTGTTTATCATGCCCCTCATGATTTTCGGGAACTCCCATTCGAGCTTCCTGAACTTCCTCCTGAACAGTATCTTTGCCTCCTCCCTGAGATCTTCGGTGCTGTAATTAATTGTCTTTACCTGGCTTGCGAAAACAGCCGTGGGCAACACGTCCAATCCTATTGAATTAATATTATTCTGTTTGCAGGCGAGCAGCGTCGTGCCGCTCCCGCAGAAAGGGTCCAGCGCCGTATCGCCTTCCTTCAGCCCGAACATTTCTATAAGTTTTTCAACAAGCTCCTTCGCGAAGCCTTCCTTGTAATAGAACCAGTTGTATATCGGCTGCGTCTTGTTCGGGACGAACGTCGCAAGTTCGCGCCAGTCAAGCTTCTCCTCAACCTTTAGCCGGCTTCTGAATTCCTCGTATTCCATAAGGAAATCTTTTATAGTAGATTTTTAAACGGCACATTACAATTGATATTATGCCGGTAATAGTCATTTCAGGCAAGCCCGGGTGCGGTTCAAGCACTACCGCGAAGCTGCTTGCCAAACGCCTTCAGCTACGCCATTTCTCCCTTGGCGACTACAACAAGAGCCACTCCAGGGCAAAAAAAGAGACTGACAAGAGCCTGGACATGTGGAAAATTAAGGGGCAAAAACTGAAGTCTTTTCACCTGCATTCCGACAAGCTTGCCCGCAGCATCGCGAAGCACGGCGACGTCGTGATAGACGCGAAGCTTGGCATAAGGATGATAAAAGGATTGTACGACTGCGGAATCTGGCTTACGGCTTCCGGTTCCGTCAGGACAAAAAGATACGCGAAGAGGGACAGCATCACCCTTTCGGATGCCGCAAGGAAGCTTCGCGAGAAGGAACTGGCTGAAAGGAAGAACTGGAAAAACATATACGGCTTTGATTATTTCACGCAGGAAAAAGAGGCGGACATAGTCATAGACACGGGAAACAGGACGCCTGAACAGATAGTTGACATGATAATATCAAGGATGAAGAGGGTTTTCATCGTGCACAGATGGAACGCCAATCCGAAAAGCGACTGGTACGTTCACTGCAGGGAAGAACTGGAGAAGAAAGGCTTCATAGCGAGCGTGCCAAGAATGCCCAATACCAGGAAGCCGGCGCTCGCCGAATGGCTGCCGTTCCTCAGGAAAGCGATAGGCGCGCCGACCGGCAACACTTTCCTTGTCGGGCACAGCGCAGGCGTGGCAACCATACTCAGATATCTTGAAACTTTGAAGAAGGGCGAAAAGATAGGCGGCTGCGTGCTGGTGGCGGGCTGGACGGACAACCTTGGATACAAACAGCTCACAAGCTTTGTCAGCAAACCTTTCAACTGGAAGAAAATCAGGAGACACTGCAAAAGCTTTGTTGTGATAGACAGCGACAACGACCCGTACGTGAAGCTTTACCACGGCAAAGCCTTCGAGAAGCAGCTGAAAGCGAAGCTGATAACGGAGCGCGGGAAGGGACATCTTGACGACGATTCCAGGGTAAAGAAGCTGCCCAGCGTGATAAAGACGATAAAAGGAATGACTAAATGAAATCAATACACCGCAAAATCTGGAATCTAGCTCTGCCTTACCAGGACAAGCGGGACGACAAAGGCCATGCCAAGACAGTGGTCAGTTTTGCAATAAAACTTCTGAAAACTGAAAAGGCGGATCCTGATGTTGTTATACCTGCAGCAATCCTCCATGACATAGGATGGAGCAGACTTTCCAAGAAAGAACGCTTCTCTATCTTCAAACCAGAACCTGCTGAAACTGGAAAAACGTTTTCAGGAGACATTGAAATAAGAAAAAAGCATCAGGACGAAGGCGTCAAAATAGCAAGACGCATACTTTCAAAAACAAAGTATAACAAAACCCTTGTTTCTGAAATCCTCGAAATTATATCCGAACACGATACGAGGATCGGCTTTATCTCCAAAAACGAAGGCGTCATGCGCGATGCCGACAAGCTTTGGAGGTTCTCAAGAACAGGGTTCCTGGCCGACAGCAGAAGAAGAAACATGCCGCACTTGGAGAACCTGAGGCGATTGAAGCAAAAAACCCGGATGCATGGCTTCTTCTACTCTAAAACTGCAAAAAAGATAGCTGCAGAAGAGCTTAAGAAAAGAAAGAAGGAATTCAAGCTATAACGGGCTCGTGGTCTAATACAAATCCCTTCTTTGTAAAGAAGGTCTTTGTGAACCCCAAGAAACAGAGGGCTTCGCAAATATTAGGGATTTGTGGAGATTGGAATGACACTACGTTCGCATAACCTTTCCAGACCTCATGAAAACGGAAGGGTTCGAGGCACGTAGAGGCTCCGGGTTCAACTCCCGGCGAGTCCATTTTCAGGCTTCAACTATAGTCTTGAACCCGCCGTAAGCCATGCGCTTCATGTCGAAAGGCATTGGCATGTCCTTCCATTTCGGGTCGCTCATCGACTCTTTCATCACTTTTGTGTTTACCTTGTTGCGGTGGGCTTTCGACTTGAACACTATGAACGAGAACACGACCGTCTCCCCCGGCTTGGGCTTTGCCATCTTCGGGAACGTAGACAGCTTCATGTCGCCCGTGTCAGGGTTGAGGTCGTCGCCGACGCATTCAAAATACCTCAGCGCCCCGTGCTTCTTCCAGAGCTTCGCGCCCATCTGCGCCATCTTCCTGTACTGACCAAGCTTCTTCTTCGGCACAGTAAGAACAAATCCGTCGACATACGCCATGATACCAACCCCCGGTTATTTGTATATACGCAATATATGTCTGCACCTTTGCTAAAACGGCAGCAGATATCCGAAATAATAAAGGATGATTAGCAGAACCACGAACAGCACGATTGCAACAACCACGTTCTTGAGTATCTTGAACGCGATTATTACTACGGCTATCAATACCAGTATAGCCAGAATGCTCTCAAGGACAGCCATTTTCAATCACCGAATCCAACAAAAAAAGCAGCTTATTAAATGTAGTGTTGTAAAGTTATTAAAAACCAATTTGGGGCTCGTGGTCTAAACTGGAAAAGCTTTTCTTTTGGCAGCAATGGAAAAGAACTATTATCCAGAGTGATGCTTCCATGGCATAGAGATTTTCGCCGAAGGAAGAGGCTCCGGGTTCAAATCCCGGCGAGTCCATAAAATACTGACGGTTGGATAACAGGCATTACTTATGGCTCTACAAGGAAACAGTCTGACATTATTTCCTTGTAAGCTACAAGGTGAAGCTATGCTTCACCTGTACGGGAGAACCTTCGGTTCTCCCTGTATCTGCGAACCCAGAATTTATATCGGGATTCTTTTCTGGGTTCACTATAACACTTTTTAATCTGCGCAGCCAATTCTATTTATGCGAATCAGAAAGCTGCGCGAGGACGACATAGGCAACATAGTCGCCATGATACACGACGTCATGGGACCCGACGACGCGAAGAAAGCGCTGCAGGACATAAGGATAAGCCTTGACAAGCACATTTACAAATTCGAGGAATTC
>JAGVVU010000009.1 GCA_018304605.1 Candidatus Aenigmatarchaeota archaeon
CACTATCGCTGGGTCACTGGCGCGGAAAACAGAACCCGGAATCAGCTTTATCTCCGCCGGGCGCGTGAGACCCTCAATCTCCTTCTTCTTGAGTTTTTCCTCCTCTTCCTTTGTCCATTTCTCATAGTCCTCTATAAGCCTGTAGATGATGTCCGACTGGAGAATCTTGACGCCCTTGTCCTTTGCAAGCGTTTCGGAGTCTTCCGCTATTGAGCTGTTGAATGCGATGAGAACCCTGTAGTTATTGTTCTTGTTGACTTCCGCCTTGATCACATCCTTCTTCGTCACGTTGCCTATCGTAGCCTCGCGGACCGGATATTTCTTGAAAACGCTTATGAGAGCCTCCAGACTGCCCAGCGTATCAGCCTTGAGTATGAGACCTTCCTCGTCCGTTGTTATCTCGACTTCTTCCATTTCCTTTTCGAGATCGTCCAGCAGCTTCTCCGCTTTCTCGAACGTCTTCGCAGTCCTTATTGGAGACCCTGCGGTAACTGCGTCAAGGCCCGGCGCAACTATCTTCACGCCTGCGGCGGCATATACTTCGTTGACGCTCCTGAACTTCTTCTCCGTTCTCATGTCCCTCATCGGCTCTGGCAGCATGAGCGCGCGTATCTTTGCGATCATCGGGCTTCTTCCCCCGACCACGAGAAAGTCGTTCTTTGCTATCGACCCGTCGTAGATTATCGAGTCTATCGTCACTCCAAGTCCGGTCACTTCCTTGACTTCCAGCACCATCCCTTCGGATTTGTCCGTGCTGACAAGCTGGTCTTTGAGGAACGTCTGGGCAAGGCCAAGGATAGTGACGAGCAGGTCTGGTATGCCTTCGCCTGTTTTTGCAGAAATCGGCACCGCAGCGACAGTCGTCTTGAAGTCTGTCAGTAGAATTTTTGCTCGAACATGCCTTTCACTTCATCGCTCTGCGCGGCAAAATTGTCAAGGAAGCACTCCCCGCCTGACCAGCCGCTGATGCGGTCTATCTTGTTGACGGCTATGATGAAAGGCGTCTTCGTCCCCTTGAGTATATCGATGCTCTCGATTGTCTGGGGCATGAGTCCCTCGTTTATGTCGACTACAAGCACTGCCAGGTCAGCTATCGACCCGCCTCTTTTCCTGAGCGTGGTGAACGCCTCGTGGCCCGGTGTGTCGATGAAGAGTATGCCGGGAACGGTTATATCAAATTTGAACTTGCTTATCAGGGCAGTGCACATTCCTTTTACGATATCAGAAGAAATCTCCGTTGTGCCTATTGCTTGCGTGATGCCTCCGCTCTCTTTGGCAGCAACAGCCGTTTGTCTGATTTTGTCTAGTATTGAAGTTTTTCCGTGATCGACATGTCCTAAAATTACAATTATTGGCTGACGAAGCATAATTATCAACTCTTTTGTCTAAATTATCAACTCTTTTGTCTAAATTATCAACTCTTTTGTCTAAAAACATACTTTATTTCATTCCCCCGACTTGAGAAAAATATTTGACTTAATTATTTATAGTGAATCCCGTATGAAGGATTCATATATAGTGCACAAGGAAACTAATATATTCAGGTCCTTATAGAGCTATAAATGGCATGATACTCATTCGTTCTCTACATGTTTTTCTATTCCGTGAACTTCATGGAATTCGTGCTCTTTGTACGCTTCTTTCTTGCCAGCCAGTATCATGAGTATCCTAAGGAGCAGCACCAGAAGCACGAAGCCGAAGAGAGCCTGCCCGATCTGTCGGGACACAAAAGCCCCCTTCTCAATGATTGTGAAGTGTATCAATACAAGGAAAAATGCTATGTACCCCACGCGCTGAAGCTTTTTCCATTTCGCATAGCCCATCCTTGCAATTGCTTTGCCTGTAGAAGTGGCAGCCATGAGCGTGAATATGGCGAATGCTACTATGCCTGAAATCGTTGAATAGAGATTTTCCGGGTCTGCTATCGTGCCAAATGCGATTATCAGCACGCCGGCGACGTGTATGGCCGCGAAAAGAAACCCCCACAGACCGAGAGGCTTCCTGTGGCGGAGCATCGGAAGGAACGCATCCGGTTTCATCCTGCTGAGCGGCCCCAGGACAAAGCACAGACCGATGACAAATGTGGCTGCTATCGCAAAGCTGTTGCTGGCGACGCCGGGAGAGAGCGGCCTCGCCCTTATCGCGACAAAATAGAACAGAACGAGAAGGAAAATTATCACCGGAACAAAATGTATCTTTTTCATCAGAATTATTTTGAATTCAGCAATAATAAAGAATTATAGCGGCGTTATTCTAAATAATAAGGGAAAGTCTGGCTGCCATTGAAGAGTTTCTGGGCGCCCAAAGGATGGCGTCTTTCGTCTCAAACTTCTCAAAATAATCACCGTCAGGAAAGTCCTTTCCATGGACATATATGAAAGGCCCGGAGCGCCTCGGATAACTTACGGGAAATTTGGTTACCCAGTCCCAAGGGAGAAGCCTTACTTCCCTCTCAACAACATTCTTTTCTACGTTTGACCTTATTCTTCTTGGTCTTATCCGAAGGTCGTACAGGAGAAATGCAAAATAAAGCTCAATACCTGGATAACGTTCTGGGAATCCGACAACTTGGTAATTGTCAACAGCATAATTTTGGTGCCATCTGGCATATCTTCCTTTTAGTTCTATGCCGGTTGTTTCATCAAGAAGGTCGATTCCAAGTTCGTCATTTATCGGAATATCAAGGACTTCGCCAAGCCATTTTTTATGTTTCTGCTCGGAAATTGTGGTGAATCGTCTTGGATCCATTTGAAAGAAATAGTTCAAGGGTATTAAAAGCGAGAGAAATTGGATTATGCCGGCTCATCATGACTCAGGGAGTTAACGGACTTAAATCAGCGATTCCAATGTTCTGCTATGAAGAATATCAAGAGCTGGAAAAAAGAAGAGGCGGCAGCATTTGAGGGGTGGGATTTTTCTCATTTGAAAAACAGGACAGCCGAGGAGAAGCCGCCTTGGGATTACGCCGGCTTGGCAAGAAACCTGGTCAAAAATTCAGGAGCTGTGCTTGATATGGGAACCGGGGGCGGGGAGGTTTTTTCCTCGTTCGCGCCCTTCCGTAAGGCAGTTGCCACAGAGGGCTATCGCCCAAACTATTTGCTCGCAAGGAAAAGGCTCGGTCCGCTGGGCGTCAAGGTGGTGTATTTTGCGAATTCAACGACAAGAAAGCTCCCGTTCAAGAACGGGGAGTTCGACCTCGTCTTGAACAGGCATGATGCTTTCAACATCACTGAAATATTCAGAATTCTAGAAGATGGCGGCATATTTTTGACAGAGCAGGTTGGGAAAAATAATTTGACAGACTTGATGAGATTTTTCAATGCAAGACCGCAGTTCAACGTGGCCTCTTTCCAGCGCGTAAGGAAAGGGCTGAAAGGTGCGGGATTCAAAATAAGATTCGCTGAAAATTGGGAGGGCAAAATAGAATTCAAGGATGTGGGAGCAGTAGTTTATTTCCTCAAAAATATCCCTTGGGTCGTGAAAGACTTCAGCGTCGACAGGCACATGGAATATCTCTTAAAGTTGCAGAAAAAGCTTGAGAATGGCAAAAAGCTCGTTTTCAAAGAAAATAGCTACTTGATTCAGGCTGAAAAGCCATAATAAAGATATGATTCGAATCACGTTCAGTGCTTAATGTTCTTCTCGACGACATCGATGATGATAGGAACCATTATGTCCGGTCCGCCGACCACTTCAATATTTTGGACCATGCCTTTGTCTCCGTAGTATTCAAGTAGTGGCTGTGACTGGCGGACATACGTGTCCTGCCTGTCCTTTATCGTCTCGTAATTGTCATCCCTGCGAGCAGCGGCGGCAGGCGCAGCGAGCCCCGGTTTATGTCTGCGATGTTGTATATGTTCCCGCAGTTCTCGCAGATTCTTCTGGCTAGCGCCTTTTCGATTATTATGTCCTCGTCAAGCTCGAAGTTGATTACTATGTCAATATCCGTCATCTCTTCCAGTGCTTTTGCCTGTTCCATC
The DNA here is from genome assembly GCA_018304605.1 of Candidatus Aenigmatarchaeota archaeon. GTDB lineage: Archaea > Aenigmatarchaeota > Aenigmatarchaeia > GW2011-AR5 > GW2011-AR5 > GW2011-AR5. Next base: position 3,981 of record JAGVVU010000009.1, read on the forward strand.
GTGCGAGGGAATCCGTCAAGAATGAAGCCTTTTTTAGCGTCGTCCTTCTCTATTCGCTCCTTGAACATCTTTATCGTGACGTCATCCGGCACGAGCTGCCCCTGCTTCATGTACTCGTTTGCAAGCTTTCCGAGAGGACTGCCCTCGGCCACATGCGTCCTGTACATGTCGCCAGTCGCGATATGAACGATGCCGAGCTTTGGCGCTATGCGCGATGCGTATGTACCCTTGCCGCTCCCGGGCCTGCCAAAGAATATTATTCTCATACAAATCCTTTTTCTTGAAAAAAAAGTCTTTGTGAACCCAAAAAGAACCTGTGTTCCTAAAGACTTTAATTTCGTATTATTATTTTGGGCGTTTTTGCGAACGCCAGTGAGCCTCCATTTAATATGTTTTCTTTTCCAGTAGGGGTTTTCTCTTTTCAAAAGAAAAGGCTTAAATTAGTCCGTAAGCTCGATTTCAATATTGACTTCGCGCGGAATCCGGATTCTTGTTATCTGCCTGAGGACACGGTCATTTGCGCCGACGTCCAGGATGCGTTTGTGGATCCTCATCTCCCACGTCTCCCAGTTGCCGCCTCCGCCTCCCCTGTGCATCCCGTCGCCGCACGGAGTCTTCATGACTGGTATGCGAAGCCTCTTCGTGGGAAGCGGTATCGGTCCCGATACGCCCACGCCTAGTTTCTGCGCAACGTCCTTTATCTCGCAGCAAAGATCATCTAGCATCTTTGGGTCTTTGCCTGTCAGTTTTATCCGGGCTGTGTTCATACAGCTATTTAGTCGAACTGAAAGTATAAAAGCATTGGCATTTTAATTATTTGTGATCGTATGCCTACGCTAAGTCTGTGGAAAAACAGGGAGACGACTCTTGTAATTGGAAATGTGGAATATCACGGAAGAGTTGTGAAGGGAGACTATACGCAGGATAGGGGCTTCAAGACTGAAAACACTCCAGAAAGATTGGAGCCAGGCTATGTATTTCAGACAGATGGTGGTGAGGAGATCAGATTATACACTAATGGGTCGCCTCGAGTAATTGCCGTGGACAGGCGTTTAGTCCAGGTAGATTAGTCCCTGACTAGTTCGAGACCGGCAACACGGTTATCATCCAGGATGAAGCCTTTTCCGTTCGCGAAATTGCAGCTTTTTTCCAGTATACTGCTTGATGAGAACATCACAAAGCACGGATTGGTGTTTATGGAAATGTTGTATGCCCTTGAGATTTTCTCGCTAAGCAGCAGCATGTAATTATGCTCGTACCTTCGCGGGGCGTTGCAGCCGTTGCCGAGCATGATTAAGTCGTCCGATTCGTAGATGACAGGAAATTCCCTGACAAAAGTCCTGTTCTGCGCCCACTCGGGCTCTGCTATGGAAGGAAAAAGGACGATTATATCGCCCTCCTCTACGCTCTTTCCGACAAGCTCCCTTCTCGGGAACGGCTCCGATGGCTGGCCAAGATAACTCATTATCGGCCATGCGTTTGTGAGCAGCCTGCAGTTGTCCAGGTTGTTTTGGCGCAGGATATCGATTGAGTTTTGGTATTTTCCCCTCGACTCGTAGCCGCCATTCATCGAAAGGAAGTATCCCAAGTTCAGGGTCATGATGGCTATTACTACAATCGCTCCTAATCTCTTCCTTCCAATCCATTTCGCGCCTATTGAAGAGAAATAAGCCACAGGCAGCGCTATAGGGAAGAGATACCTCAGCTCCTTCGAGGGCGTTGAGACATATTGGTAAATTGACATTGCGAATATTATAATAAGAAGGACGCTCGCCTTTTCCCTGCAGAGAAACTTCATGGTTTTTGTTTCCTTGATTCTCCATTCTGAGATGGTTTTGTATAATCCTGCAACGAAGAGCGGCAGCAGGAATGATATTGCCGTTAGTATATGAACGATGCTCGCAGGCTGCGTGAAGTAATGCCTGTACTTGAAGTTCAGCGCGTAGCTGTCGGCGAGCGAAGTGAGCATGTTACCGGTCGTCAAAAAGTTAAAGGCAAGCCAGAGGATTGCCGGGATCGCGAACAGTGCCAGCGCCGCCAGTATTTTTCTTGGATGTCTGTTCGAGAAAACAAGCGGCAAAAAGACCAGGAAATTGTACCTTGCAAGGCATGCGAGACCAAGGAACAGACCTGCTTTCGGGCTTTTCTCTAGAAGATAAACAAGGAACAGCCCAAGCAGCGCAAGTGAAAGAAGCTCGGCCCCGTTTATCATCCCGTAGAAGAGGACCATCGGCGAAAGCGAGAAAATGTAAAATATTTCCCTGCCTATCTTCATCCTGTCCGCGAGGCGGATGGTAGAATACAGGAAGAGCACAGACGCGAGTATTATGAAAATGTATTCGGAAATCGGGCTGGCTCCGAGCGCGTAAAGCATGAACGGCACGAGAGGCGGCCTGCTAATTTCATAATAGCTTCCCCCGTTCCAGTATTCGGCATTCGAAGCGTACGAAGCGAAATCCCATGATACGAATGAGTGCTGCCAGACGAAGAACAGTGTTGACAAGGCGAATGTTGCCGCAAGCAGCAATTCTTTCTTCCTTATCATGATAATAATTGAGCCTGAGAATTATTTAGCTCCTTTTTTTAGTTGTCTGAAGTGCTCGCTGCTCAAATACTGGATTTTTACAGAATCGTCATAAGGCGACCGTAGAACGGAGTCGATGGCATCCTCGGCCGAGAAAGGTTTTCTTTCTTCCATGTACATTTCGAGCTTTAGCCGCTCAGATTTGAAAAACGTGTCATGCCTTCTGCCCCACATGGACCATTTCATATTTGTCACCCCAAATCAGAGTAAAAGAACTGTAAGTAGGCAAATTCGTTTAAAGAATAAAACAAGAACGAGGAATCCGTTCAGACTGCCGTCCTATGCAAATGCCCGCAAGCCGAATGAATTTGTTACACGACCACATCGATGCAGATTCCGGCAGCCACAGTCTGTCCCATGTCTCTTATTGCAAAGCGAGCCAGTTCAGGCATGTCAGACTGTTTCTCTATGATCAGCGGCTTCGTCGGCTTTATCTTTATTATTGCCGCGTCGCCTGTTTTCAGGTAGTCTGCATTTTCTGTGATGGCCGCTCCGGTCTTCGGGTCCATCTTCTTCACTATCTCAGTCACGGTGCATGCCACTTGCGAAGTGTGCACGTGGAAGACAGGCGTGTACCCCTTGCTTATCACGGACGGGTGATTCAATACTATTATTTGTGCGGTGAATTCCTTTACGGGCTTTGCTGCATTTTGCGGGTGGCACGCCACATCGCCGCGCTTTATGTCGCCCTTGCCGACTCCTCTTACGTTGAAGCCGACATTGTCTCCAGGGAATGCCTCGTTTACCTGCTCGTGGTGCATTTCTATTGACTTGACCTCTCCCTGTGCGCCTGACGGGACGAAAACAAGCTTGTCGTTGACCTTCATCGTTCCTGTCTCAATCCTGCCCACAGGCACCGTGCCTACGCCGGTTATGCTGTACACGTCCTGTATCGGAAGTCGGAGCGGCTTTCCCGTGGCCTGCTCGGGGACCTTGAAAAGGTCGAGCGCTTCAACGAGCGTAGGACCCTTGTACCATCCCATGTGCTCTGATTTCTTAGCCACGTTGTCGCCGACATAACCTGATGTTGGCACAAACTGCATCTCTTCTGTCTTGAATCCGATTCCCTTGAGAAGTTTGATCATTGCCTCTTTCGTCTCTGTGTACTTCTTCTCGTCGTAATTGACTGCGTCCATCTTGTTGATTGCTACAATCATCTGGCCGACGCCCAGCACTTTTGCAAGATAAGCGTGCTCTTTCGTCTGCTCCTGGACTCCTTCCTTTGCGGAGCACACGAGGATTGCGCCGTCTGCCTGGCTCGTTCCAGTTATCATGTTCTTGACGAAGTCCCTGTGTCCGGGCGCGTCTATGATCGTGAAGTAGTATTTTGCAGTGTCGAATCTCTGGTGCATGATGTCTATGGTCACGCCTCTTTCTCTCTCTTCCTTCAGCCTGTCCATGATGAATGCGAATTCGAACGTCTCTTTTTTCAGCTCCTTCGCCAGATCTTTTAGCTTTCTCATCTGCTCGTCCCTGACGGCTCCTGTGTCGTAGAGCAGCCTGCCTACAAGAGTTGATTTTCCATGGTCGACGTGACCAATCGTTACAAGATTCATGTGTGGTTTCTTTTCAGCCATTTTTCTGCACCTCATTCGTACAAGTATATTTTTTCATTGAGATTCTTTATTAAAAGAAGCTCACTTCTAAAACCTATAAACAAATCTTTTTAAAGGTTATTAATATCGTCTGCTTATGGCACTGGCGCGATTGAAGAACGGAATATATTCGGTTAATGGCTGTCAGCCCGGTCCTTGCAGTAATCTTGTATTAGCCGTGCATCCTTACTATCAGTTCGACCCCGACAGCTTGGCATTCATGTCATCACCAAAGCTTTTTGATGAAAGCGTTGGAAGCTACATATATCTTGGGAGATTCGAGAGCCTTGCGAAAAAAGAAGATATGACTCTTGTTACATTCGAGGAGGCTGCCAGGATGAGCTTTACTGCGGAGCGTTACAGAAGGATAGGCAGACAGAATAATACATATTTTATAAAAACTATACAGGCCGGTCCTCAGCCGGCGGAAAATGAAGGAGGGCATCTTGTGGAAGTCCCGTGGAATGATGTCTTTGATTTTCTCAGGCTATTTGAGCCGGCTGATTCGACTCCAATTAGCTGCGTTGGTGGATATTACCGCGAAATTCCTTTTTTCAGCGGATGCTTAAATGATGCAGAATATGTCCTGAGAGAAGCAGGTTTGCCTGTGGAGGTCCTGAAAGAAATAACATTCTAGTGAAGGATTTTTTTCGCCTTCCTGACATCCTTCTTTATTTCTTTTGCCAGCTCGTTAGCAGAGCCGAACTTTTTTTCATCCCTGAGTTTCTTTACGATCTCGACGCCGATGTTTTTTCCTGTTATGCTTCGCGAGAAGTTGAATATGTAGACTTCGAGCAATTTCGTTTTGCGGCCGAAGGTCGGCGCGTATCCTATGTTAGCCACGCCCTTGTAGCGCCTGCCGGCGATGTCCACGCGAACTGCATAGACCCCGCTGAGCCTTCCGCTGTATTTCACGTTTGCCGTCGGAAAGCCGAGCTTCCTGCCGCGCCCCGCTCCTGATATCACTTTGCCTGAGATGATCTTCATTGGGATATGCCCTTTTCACTACTATAGAATGGAGAATAAAAGCTTTTCTGTGAAGTAGTTTCGGTTTTTATGTTGCCAAAAATTATTGCCGCGCTCGGGATTGCGGCTGTCATGGCAGGTCCTGCATCAGCGCAGGACAAGAAGATAGAGATGACAGCTGAGGCTGTTGTGTCTGAAAACCGCCAGGAGTCATTCGTCAGGCCAAACATTTTCTACAGGATCGGCAACATGAAGGCTTACACGTTCTTTGAATTCTATCGCAGCGAGGAATATTTTGGCAAGACCATTATAGGAAAAGACATGTGGAAGGGCTTTGGGCCGACGGGTGAGTTGGTTGTCGGCTCCGATACCAGGAACAGGATTGGCGCTGGAGTGAAGTATTCGTTTGATGGCAAGAAGGCCGATTTTAGCTTAAAGTTCCTTCCGGCATGGTTTGACACGGGCGGGCATGAAGAGAGGGTGATGCTCGGATATTCGGGCAGCTTGGAACTCCCGCAGGATTTCGACGTTTCTGTTTTTGGAGAAATTGATGTGGATTCTCCACACGGGGCTGAATGGGGTTACGGCGAGATATCGATAGGAAGGAATTTTGGCAAATTCAGACTCTCGTACAATCCGCTGCTGAAGAACAGGGATGATGGCATTTTGAAGCCGCGGATGGAGCACGCCGTCTGCGCAAGTTATAAGTTCTGAATATTCTGCATGAAAAACGGATATTCTCTTCTGTGCCTTATTGCAGACACCGTACCCGGAAACGGCCTCCCGAGTTCTTCTGCGTGCCTGGCCTGGTAATCGACATCCAGTTCCTGTGCGCCCTGGAACTCCCTGTAGTCATCCATGACATCATGTGCTACTTTGCCTGCAACATAGACAGCAGCGGCCCCGACCGCAACCCATTTTACAATGCTTGATGTTCTTGGCATCTTTTCACCATGATTCTTTTCTATTGAAGATTTTCAAAGAAAAGCTTAAATCTGCGGTATGTCCTTCGAAAGGCCTTTGCGCTCGCGAATCTTCTGTATCGTCGCTGTTTTCAGGTCTTCCGGGAGCCTCTCGAATCTCACGTCGACCAGCGAGTAGAAGCCCTTGCCCCCGGTTGCGGACTTCAGCTGTCCCTCAAACCCGAACATCTCAGCGACCGGCAGCTTTGACTGCACTATGGCCGCGCCCATCTCCGTCTTGACGTCGAGCACGGTGCCTCTCCTGTTCTGCACTTGGTTCATCGCGTTGCTCATGAGCTCTTCCGGAACGTCTATTCTTATCACCTGGACGGGCTCGAGAAGCGTCGGCTTCGCCCTGAGAACTGCCTCTTTTATCGCGTCGCTCACAGCCGGCAGCACCTGCGCCGGTCCCCTGTGTATTGCATCTTCGTGCAGCTTCGCGTCTGTCAGCTTTATCTTTATGCCGGTGCACGGTTCGCCGCACAGCGGCCCATTGTCCATCACGCGCTCGAACGCTTCCGTGACGAGCTCCATCGTCTCGCTCAGGTATTGTATGCCCTTTGTCACGTCGACAAGGCTGTTCCTGTTGAAAATGTCATATAGCTTTTTCGCCTCATCCCGGTCCATGCCCGCTTCCACGAGCTTTGGTATAAGCTCTTTCAGGTATTTCCTCACATTTTTCTCCTCTATCCTGCCGTCCGCGAGCGCCTCGTACAATCCCGGTTCCATCGGCTCGACCTTCACGTAGAAGCGGTTGTGCTTGTTCGATGATTTCCCTTCCACCTCGGGACTTTCCAGCCTGACGGTTTCCCTGTATATGACTATGGGGGGCGACGTTGTCACATTCAGTCCCTTCTCCTTCAGGGGCCTTTCTATCTTGGCATCTATGTGAAGCTCGCCCAGTCCTGAAACGAGATATTCGCCCGTCTCCTCGTTTATCTTGATGGCGAGCGTCGGGTCTTCGCGGCTTATCTGCCTGAGAAACATTATCAGCTTCGGAAGGTCTTTCGGGTCCTTGCATTCTATCGACTTCGTGACGACAGGCTCGAACATGTGCTTTATCGCCTCGAACGGCTCTATCTCCCTTTCGGGATCGCAAAGCGTCTCGCCCGAGAATGTGTCGGTCAATCCCACTATCCCGACTATGTTGCCCGGGCTTATCTCGTCCATCTGCACGCGCTGCGGCCCTTTGTAGATGGAGACCTGCTGTATCCGTTTTGTCATGTGCTGGCTTACCAGGCGCACTTCCTGCCCCTTCCTGAGCGTGCCGGAGAATATTCTGCCCGTGGCAACAAGTCCTGCATGAGGATCAGGCACCACTTTTGTGATTATGATGGCAAGCGGCCCGTTCGGGTCCATAGCCAGCATGCTCTTTCCTATCTCGCTCTCAAGGGAGCCGTGCCAGACTTTTTCTATCCTGTATTTCTGCGCATCCGCCGGATTAGGCAGGTGCTTCACGACAGCATTGAGCAGGCCCCTGTGCAGCGGCGCCCGCCTCGAGAGCTCTTCATCATTTCCGCTTGTCGTGTAGTCTATGATATCCTTGAATGTTATCCCTTCCTTTTTCATGTACGGGACGCTTATCGCCCATTTACGGTAGCCCGAGCCGAAAGCCACGGACCCATCGTCGACCTTTACCATGCATCCCTCTGCAAACTCTTTCTCGGCGTATTTCTGTATCAGCCTGTTTACCTGCGTGATGATGCCGACGAATCTCTCCTGCATCTGTTCCGGAGTAAGCTTGAGCTCGCGTATCAATCTGTCCACCTTGTTGATGAAGAGGATTGGCTTGACGCGTTCGTGAAGGGCCTGCCTTACGACCGTCTCGGTCTGGGGCATCACGCCTTCGACCGCATCGGTAAGTATTACAGCACCGTCCACCGCCCTCATTGCCCGTGTGACGTCGCCTCCGAAGTCGACGTGGCCCGGCGTGTCGATGAGGTTGATGAGATAAGTTTCAGGATGGCTGACGCCTTTGGCGTCTGTCGTTTCGATATCATGGACCATGGACACGTTTGCGGCGAATATTGTGATGCCTCTTTCCTGCTCCTGCTTGTCGAAGTCGGTGAACAGCTGCGTGCCTGCCAGCTGTTCGGACATCATGCCTGCCCCGGCTACCAGCGAATCAGTGAGAGTCGTCTTCCCATGGTCGATATGAGCGGCTATTGCGATATTCCTAATATGCTTCGGGTCCTTCATCAAATCCACAATTTCTTCAGATCGGTCTTTTGCCATTTTTATCCCCCTTGATAATATTTTTTGGATTAGTTAATATAAAATGCAATTGCATAGAAAGCGGCAGCTATCCTGCGGCTTATTCATGAAATAAAAGAACAGCACCTTTCATATTTCTCATTGGTATATTGAAAGCAAAGGTTAAAATACGTTTTGTTTTCGGCTTATCTTTCTTAAGTTCATTTTACGTAGTATTCTTATGGACGTAATCACCCAGCCGGAATTCATGGAATTGTACAAAAAAGGCGAACGAATATTTGAAAATAAATTCATGCAATTTTTTGACGTTTCCAATATCGCGCTGGAAGGCATTGCATTCAAGAACTGCAATCTGTTTTTCTGCACGTTCAGGAACATTGTTTTAAAGAACGCCTCTTTCGAGAACTGCACGATATACAATGGCAGCTTCTATACAGGCAGCGCCGAAAATCTGATATTCGATAAATGCAGCATGGAGCTGACGCTTTTTGACAGTTTCCAGTTTTCGCGGACATCAATGAAAAAGTGCAGTATGCAATGGTGCGGGTTTCTTAATTCCAATGTCGCAAGCGTGGACATGTCCACATCCTCCCAGTTCAAGACAATTACTGATTTGTCCCAAGTGACTCCGGCTGACATAGATTACATAATATCGGTTGTCATGCAGAAAGTTGAGAGGCTGGATATGGATATGCGCCTGAAAGTCAAGGAAATAATAAGGGCGGATATTGAAAGGTACAAATTGGAGAATCCTGAGGAAAAGCAGGGCAAATATGGAACAGCTTCTTCAGATTCTGACGCTCCGCTTACATACGGAGAAGTAAGGGGAGTTGTGGAATCATTTTTCTATGGCACGCAAAGTCCGTACAAAACAAAAAAGCATGCATACGAAACATCGGGCGCATATAAGAAATAAAAGCGTCCTCCTAAAGATATATCTAGAGAAACCATGGGCAGAAAGAAGATAAGGCTTCCGCTGATTTTTGTAGTAATAATTCTGATTGCTTACGGCGTGAATTCTTATGTATCTGACATGTCGCTGTCCCAGAAAGAAGAGAGCTACGTGACAAAAGTGATAGACGGCGACACGGTCGTGATCGGGGGCGGCCAGCGTGTCCGCCTGCTGTCCATAGACACGCGGGAGCGCGGGGAGAACTGCTACAACGAAGCCAAGCAGAGGTTGGAGGAGCTTGTCCTGCTGAAGAATATTACGCTGGAGCGGGACAAAGAAGACAAGGACCGGTATGACAGGTTGCTCCGCTACATCTATGTCGGCGACGAGATGATAAATATCCAGATGATAGAAGAAGGGCTTGCCGTGGCATACATCTACGAGCCGAACGTGAAATACCGCTCTGCGTTTCTTGAAGCCGAGACCGCAGCAAGAGACGAAGGCGGATGCGTGTGGACGAATTTGCCTTAATATACTTTATTCTACAACTAATCGCGTGATAAAATGCCTGAAGGAAAATTCGGAAAATATTCTTACGAGCTGATAAAGCCGGAGCAGAAGGACAGGATCCTCAGGGACCTCACGAAAAAGTACCTGCACGACAGGAAGGCGAGCATCCACGGCATGTGCATCGAGCTGCTTACAGACAGCAACGAGTTCAAGGAGATGTGGGAGGACAATTTCTTCCATATCAACGACGAGGTAAGGCCCCACGGCAGGATAGTGGCTGTCAGGGACGAGAACCCCGAGGTCCGCGTGCTGTACGAGCCGGCTTCCAAGACATGCTTCATAATAAACGCGGATTACTACGGCTGGGTCAAGAGCTTCGCTCTTGGGGTGGCAGCCGACTTCCTCGAGGAATATGTTTCGATACACAGCCGCTTCTCCGTGCACGGGTCCTGCATCGATTTCTCCGGGCGGGGAATAGCGCTGATCGCGATGTCCGGGGCGGGCAAGACGACGCATTCCTTCGGGCTTCTCCTGCTGGACAAGGCAAAGCTCATCACGGACGACTGGTTCTTCGTCAAGCTCACCAAGGATGATGTGATTGCATACGCTTCGGAACGCCAGAGCTATATAACTGACGACATAGGCAAGATCTGGAAGATCTTTGAGCCGCTGGTCAAGGATACCAAGCTGGACAAGAAGGGCAGAGGAATAGCAAATATAGAAAATGCCCTGGGCACTTTCAAGAAAAGAAGCCTGACGGTTGTCCAAAAGGTGCTCTTGATGAAGTCTGATCCGAACGACAAGACAATACTGAAAAAGGTCTCTGTAGACGAGGCGATAGAGTATCTCGTCGCGAACAACTTCTGCAACCCGTACCAGATGGTGAAGGATGAACGCAAGCTGGCGCTACGCATAGAATTCTTCCGCGAGATGTTCAGGAACACGGAAGTCTACATGTTCAACAACAACAAGGAGCTGCCGATAGAGGAGACGCACGGCGCCCTGCGGGAGCTTGCAAAGGAATTGTAGATTTAAGCGTACGATATAATTTTTCTTATGTTTCTCGACAGGCCGATTCTTGCCATTTTCGCGCATCCCGACGACGAATCTTTTATCGTTGGGGGCGCGCTGACATTTGCCGCGAGGAAAACACAGGTTAAGATTATTGTTGCAACACGCGGCGAGAAGGGAAAGCGCTACATTGATTATGAAATAGGGGACGAAAATCTTGCCGCGATGCGCAGAAGGGAGCTTGAGGATGCAGCAAAAGCTCTGGGCATCAAGGATTTCATTGTTTGGGATTACAAAGACGGGCAACTTGACCAGGCTGATGAGAAAGAAATCGTTGCCAGACTAGTTAATGAAATACGCGCTTTCAGCCCGGAGAGCGTTCTTACATTCGGCCCAGACGGTATGACAGCTCATCGCGACCATATCGCTATAGGGAAATTCGCAACGAAAGCTGTTGCGCAGCTCGGAAATGTGGAATTGTTTTGGGTTGCGAGGCCGAGGCATGTGATTGAAAGCAATAAGTGGCATCGAAATGGGGCCCAATATACAAAAGCTTCAGAAGTGCCTTACAATGACGATGAGTTGATTCGCATAGATGTAAGCGATGTTATCGATTCCAAAGTGAAGGCTATTTCCTCCCACGCAAGCCAGGGACCCGGAAGATATCTGGCTTCTGGAATGAAAGAACTTATCAGCTCCGAATACTTCTACAAAGTCAAAGAAGAAATTCTCAAGAGTTACAGATATAGTGAATGACATAATATTTCATACAAAACTGATGCCATTCACATATAGCACTGACAAACTATTATGTACAACAACTTTTGTCAGATGCTATAGTTACCTTGCGCCGCTTGCCTCGCGCTCTATGCGCTCTTTCTCTTTTATCGCAAAACTATCGGCTGAATTCTTGTATGCCGCCATAAGCTCTTCTGCCAAGGCATCTGCCAGCGGCTTCTTCTTGTTGAAGGAGCGGCGATACGCTGATTGCGCGAAGAAGCGGAGCGTCTTGTCGACGCGCCTTTGCGGCGCCGTTATCACTGATTCGCGGGCCATTATGCTGCCCAACTGATACGAGATGACTTCCTCGCGAAGGGCCGCGTTTTCTATCGCCTTCACCAAAACCTCGATAGGATTCTTGTTTTCCTTCTTCTCTATGATTTCCAGCGCCTTCTCGACTACGCCGATGACATTGCTATAATTTCCGCCAAACTTGCCGGAAGTCAGCTTATGCTTCTTTCCGGTGTGCCCGGAAACGGACATTTTCAGCGCAAGCCGCTCAGTGATGTGCATCCTTGACTTGTGGAACCTTCCGCGCTGCGTGCCGGCTGAGCGCGGCAGCATCTTCGGGTCAAGATTTATGTAGCCCCTGAGGCTCGGGTCGTTAACCGGGACGTTTGTGTCCCATCTGTTGAAAAGCTTTACAGTGAAAACGTGCTTTTCCCTTTTTCTGACGGGCTTTTGAGCCCTTTTCCTCGGTGCGCCGTATCTTGGCGGCATGCTCTTGCCGTATCTTGGAGGGCCCCTTCCTGCGTCTCTTTCCTCTTCTTCCATCCTTGTTCCTCGTCTTTCCATAATAATTACTCTTTGATTTTTCAAACAAATATTTTCTTTTGGCTTAATGATTTTTCTTTAATATTCTTTTCCAAGATTTTCTTTCTAAGAAAAGCCTTACTTGAGCGACTTCTGCTTCTTTCCTGTCCTTATCGCTTCTAGCGAAACATCATTGACCTTGATCACCGCGTATTTCACGCCGCCCATGCTGCCGACGGAGCCGCCCTGGCTGCCGCCTATGCCCTCGATTACGACCTGGTCGTGCTCCGAGACGTGGTTGATCGCGCCTGTTCTCGGCACGTGCGCGGTCACCTGCTTTCCGTTCTTGATGAGCCTTACGCGCACGCACTTTATCAGGCCGGAGTGGGGCTGCTTTTGCTCCACGACTCGCTTCTCCAGCACGATGCCTTTTGCCTGTGGAGCGCCCTCCATAGGGTCTTTTTTCTTCTTTATCTGCAGAACGCGATTCCTATATTTAATCTGCTTCCACTTGTATCTCTTCCTGTCCTTTTTCAGTTTCCTTGCTGCGAATTCTCCTGCCATTATCAATCCCTTTCTTTCAGACCCTGCCTTCAATATTATCTTAGATTCATTGAAAACTGCCATCTTCAGATGGCAGATGAAACACAATGAATCTGGGATCCCATCTTCCAACACAAGAATGAGCAAAGCTCATTCCGTGCAGGATGGCTCTTCGAGCCATCCTTGCAAACCCACGACTTTAGTCGTGGGATATAAGGAAGATGTGATTTTACTTTCCTAATTTGAAAGATAAACTATAAAAGCGAATTTTTATCTTTGCGAATGCCAGTGAGCAAATTATAATAATTCTTTTTTGATTGAGATTTTTTCTTTTGAAGAAAAAAGCTCACTTATTTCACCTTGAGTTCTTCCATGTCGAACAGCCGCTGCAGGAACTTGTTTATTATTTTTATGTTCTTTCCGCCCTTGCCTATCACCTTTGCCTTGTCGTTCGGCTTTATCTTGACGAATACAGTCTTCTCCTTCACGGAGAATTCCTGCACGCCCGGTATTATGTTCTTTATGAACTCCTCAAGGCCCTCCGAATACTCGAAGACCTTTATGCTCTTCTTGAAGACACGCTCGGCGTTCTTTATCTTCGAGCCGTTCTTTCCGACGGTGGAGCCGTACTGTCCCTGCGCTATGACGAAGTATATCTCGTCACCCTCGCTTATCGCGTCAACGACAGAAGAACCAGTCAGATTCTGGAATAGGCTTATTGACTGAATTGTATTCTGGTCAAGCGTTACTTTCATTGATTTTCCTCTTATTTTAGTTCTGCATAGATGTCCGAAAAGCCCACCATTGCCACAGGAAAGGGCTTTCCAAGCTTGGTTCCAAGCTGCGTCTGGTCGCCCTCGAACACGTCTATCTTGACGTTCCCGAGCTTTGCTGTCGCGCTCTTTGGGCAGTTCTTCGCCACTATGACCTTCTTGATGGCGCCGCTCTTCACGCCCCTGCTTATTTCCTTCGCGCCTATTATCATTTTTGTGTCTTTCGATTTTGCAGCCATACAAATCCTTTTTCTTACGAAGAAAAAGTCTTTGTGAACCCAAAAAGAAATGATGTTCCTAAAGACCCGCCTTCGTGTATATTCTGTTTTATTTCATATTTTATAATAATTTTCTTTTGGACCCAGAGACCCTCTTTAATAATTCTTTTCCGAGGTTTTCTTTCTAAGAAAAGCTCAAGAAAAGGCTCACTCTTTTATTTTCCTCATCTTCTTCATCTTTTCCATATCAACGGCAAGCTGGACCATTCCGGTGCCCACAGGGGCGATTTGCCCGACAAGTATGTTCTCTATTATTCCCTCGAGCTTGTCCTTCTCGCCGTAGAAGGACGCGTTGACCAGATGCTTCTTCGTTTCCTCGAAGTTCGCTCTCGCGAGCACGCTGGCTTTTTTCCCCGACACGCCGTATCTGCCTATGTCCTTTATCGTGCCGTCAAACGTCATCATGTCCGCAAGCAGCATGAGGTGCCTTACGTCCACGTCCAGTCCCTGCTCATCCAGCGTGTCTTTGGATTCGAGAAGTATCATGTTCCTCGCGGCTTCCACGCCGAGCACGTCATAGACCTGGTGAATGTCGTTCGTCTTCGTCCTCGCTATGTCGATGCCATCCACTCGCAGCACTTTTTTCAGGTTGGTCCCGGTCGTTTGTATTATCCAGTCCTCGTCTTCCTTTATGACGACCACGTTGTCGATGCCCTTTATTCCCGCCGTGTGGAGCTTCATGAGCTTGTTCTTTATCTTCCTGAGGTTCTTGACGTTGTCTTTTTTCGGCTTTATGCAGACGTTCTTGCCCCTGACCGTCGTGTCGCAATCCTTGATGTGCTTCTCGAGCAGCTCCTTCACCTCGTCCTTGTAGCCTTCTTTCTCGAGCTCCAGCTCTATCTGCATGTTGACAAGGTCGATGGAGTCGTAAACTATTATGTCGCTCATCTTCAGCGATTTTATCTTGCCTGCTATCTCCTTCGCCTTTTCCTTGCTGTTGTACTCCTTGTTCAGGTAGATTGTCATGTTCTTCTCGAACGTCTTCCTCGCATCGAATATCTCTATCAGCCTTGGCAGGCCATGCGTGACCTTGGACAGCCTGTCGCTTTGCGAAGCCATCGTGTAAGAACGCATCGTCATTTGCGTCGCGGGCTCGGAGATGCTTTGCGCCGCAATGATCCCTATTGCCTCGCCCGGCTCGTACTTGTATTTCTCGATGGCTTTGACCAGCATGGCGAGCTTCTCTTCCTTCTGCTTTCCCGTTACGCCGTTCTTCTTGCAGTATTCCTCGAAGTCCCTCATGACTTTATTCGGCAATGCTAATATTTCTGGCATAATTATTCACCTTTTTTGACTAATTCAAATATAGGAAATTCTGCATTATCGTCCTTGGTTATTTCTCCTGTAAAAACCAAATAATGAAGAACAGAATCCACGTCTGCATGAGGCGCATATGCTTTTATCCCGTCTCGCGTTCCAAAGCCTAAACTTAATGCTTCATATACCACGTCGATATCACCTGACGAAAGGGTTATAGTCATATTATTCTAGCACCTTCCCAACATCGACCTTGCCCGCATCGCTCTTTGCAGGATCGATGCCGTCCTCCCCTGCGATGAACTGGATGATATGGTTCTTGCTGTCCCTGACCGTACCGTCATACTCCACCCTCAGGTCTTGCAACGCATTCACAAGCCTTCGTTCCATGTATCCGGAGTGCCTTGTGTGCAATGACTTGTCCATGAGGTTTTCCCTGGAGTTCATGGCGTCGAAGAAGAATTCGAAGGGATCGAGGCCCTTCTTGTAGCCATGGCTCACGAATCCGCACGCTTTCAGGCCCAGGTCGCCCGGCTTGAAGTGCGAAGTTGTCCTGTTCAGGAAGCCGCGATGGATACGCTCCCCTTCCAGAGCCTCCTGCCCCACGAAGGCGCACATCTGCGTGAGGTTGACGAAGCTGCCTCTTGCTCCCGTGACGGCCATCATGACGGATGAGTTCAGTGGAAGGTCCGCCTTGACTATCTCCCCCGCCTCGTTTGACGCCATGCCTCCCATCTGAAGTATCTTGTTCTCGAATATCACGTTCCTCGTCAGTCCTACTGTACCCTCTATCTTTCCGGCGCTGAAGTCCTTTACCAGCTTCTCTGAATTTGTCTCGAATTCCTCCACGGCTTTTTCTATCTTCCTCTTTGCCTTCTCGGATATGTTGGTGTCAGCGACAGATATGCTGAAGCCTTTCTTTGTCACTACGTCAAGGACGAGCCTCGTCATCCTGTCCAGGAATATTCGCGTGGTCTCGCTGCCGTATTTCCTCTCCATCGCGTCGATCAGCTTGCCCGTCTTTTCGCCCAGCGCATCGTCATCAATCACGCCTTTCTTGAGAACGCCGTTCTTTATTACAACCATTTCGTCGTCGAATCCGCTGCTGTAGACGGACGACTTGAATTCAAGATTGAGGTCCTTTGGAAGGAGCATGCTGAATATTTCTTTCCCTGTGTATTCCTCTTTCGCCTCGAAATCCTCTATGCCGACGGCGAAAAGCAGTTCTATCGCTTCTTTTCGCGAGAACTTGGCCTCCTTGCGGGTTAACATGTATGCGCCCGTCACGTGGTCGTGCTTCCCTGTTATTATCGGAGACCCGTACCTTGGCGACCTGATGTGCTTCTCGACGAGCATGAGCATCTCGGCCTCTGTCTGCGCCTCCTCTGTCTGCGGCACGTGCAGGTTCATCTCATCCCCGTCAAAGTCTGCGTTGTAAGGTATGGTCACCGCAAGATTTATGCGGAGCGTCTGGTAAGGCATGATGCGCGCGCGGTGCGCCATCATCGACATCCTGTGCAGCGAAGGCTGCCTGTTCAGGAGCGTTATGTCATTGTCCATCATGTGCCTCTCGACAACGTAGCCGACGTCGAGCTCCCCCGATATGTCCTTCTTGTTCTCGTCCGTGATTTTCTTCCTGATCCCGTCCGAGCGTAGAATATAATTGGCGCCGGGATGCACCTTCGAGCCGTTCAGCACGAGCCCTTTCAGCTCTGCGATGTTGTTCTTGGTGACCTTGATTTGCAGCGTGAGCTCCTTAGCTATGTCCATCGGCACGCCGACCTCGTTTATGGATATCCTTGGGTCAGGCGAGATGACGGTACGTGCCGAGAAGTTAACGCGCTTGCCGGACAGGTTTCCGCGGAATCGTCCTTCCTTCTTGCTCAGCCTCTGCATGAGCGTCTTCAATGCCCTTCCTGACCTGTGCCTTGCAGGAGGCAGCGTGGATATTTCGTTGCTCATCAATGTAGAAATATGATACTGCAGCAGCTCCCATATGTCCGCTATGATGAAGTCGGGCGCGCCTATCTCAAGATTCTTGCGCAGCCTTTCGTTTATCCTGACAACATCCACGAGCTTGTGCGTGAGGTCGTCCTCTGACCGCTCGCCGGTTTCCAGCGTTATCGACGGCCGCACGGTGACAGGCGGGACCGGAAGTATCGTGAGCACGAACCATTCGGGCCTACCGCCGCTTATCTTCATGAGCTTGACGTCCTCGTCGGTCATTCTTTCCAGGCGCTGCCTGACTTCCTCGCTAGTTAGCTCGACTTTTCCTTCCCTGTACGAGGTCGGCTTCTGGAATTCTATGTCCTTCTGCTTCTCGCCGCAATGAGGGCAGGTGCTTTTCTTTTTCTTGTATATCTCATTGAGGGGATTCTTCATCTCCTTCAATACTTCGTCATCGACAAGAGGCTTCGAGCACTTCCTGCATATCGTTTTCAGCATCATGTATATTTTCTTTCCGTAGAGCGGGTGGACCACAGGCTTGATGAGCTCCAGATATCCGAAATGGCCGAGGCATTGCCCTATCGTGCCGCCGCAGGTCCTGCATCGCAGCCCGGGGTCCACGACGCCAAGATGCAAGTCAGTCAGCCCGCCGTCTATAGGGTATCCGTCCGGGTCGTACAGCTCGGCATGCTCTATCTTGATCGCCGACATCTCCTTGATGAGCTTCGGCGACATGAATCCGAATTCGATGCTTTTTATTGATGTCATGATTATCACTCTTCAACGTTCACCTTCGGGTACATTCCAAGGCATTTCAATTCATCAAGCATCAGCTTGAAGGCATAGCTCATTTCTACTTCTATTATCTTGCTCTTCTTGCACACCGCGCAGAACTTCTTCCCTTTAGTGAAGTCCTCCATCGCGACGAGTCCGCACTTGTCGCATATCGGGATCTTGTACTTGTCGCTGCTGAAACGTTCCTTGAGCAGCAGCGCGGCGCCATGCGCGATCAGGCAGTCCTTCTCCATCTCCCCCAGTCTCAGTCCGCCCTGCTTCGCGCGGCCTGCCGTCGGCTGCTTTGTCAGCAGCGTTACAGGACCTCTTGCCCTGGACTGTATCTTGTTGGCGACCATGTGGTGAAGTTTTTGATAGTAACAAGGCCCGACGAGTATCCTCGCCTCGAGCATCCTGCCCGTTGTTCCGTCGCACATCGCCTCTTTGCCGTCGTCCCTGAATCCTGATTTCTTCAGCATGTCCCTTATGTTCTCCTCGCTCACTTCGGCGAACACCGACGAGTCGACTTCGTTCCCTGTGAGTGATGTTACCTTCGAGGCTATTATCTCCAGCAACTGTCCCAGTGTCATCCTGCTCGGTATTGCGTGAGGATTGATGATTATGTCAGGCGTTATGCCTGTGCAGGTGAAAGGCAGGTCTTCTTCAGGCACGATCAATGCAACGACGCCCTTTTGTCCGTGTCGCGAAGCGAACTTGTCGCCCAGCTCTGGGATTCTGTCGCTGCGCACGTTTATCTTCACCAGCTTGTTGCCGCTAATGGTTTCCGTGATTATGACATTGTCGACTATTCCTTCCTCGCCGTGCCGTATCGTCTCGCTCGTTTCTCGCCTGTTCTCTGTCTCGACCATGAAACTCTCCACAGGTCCAAAGAAACGCAAAGGCGAGACCTTTCCTATGAGCACGTCTCCAGACTCCACAGGCGTCTCGCGGTTCACTATCCCGTCCGCGCCGAGATTCGCGTACGCTTCTTCCGTCCTGTAGCCGTTCACTGACTTGTCCGGTATCTTTATCTCGTCCTTTTCTATTCCCCAGTATTTCTTCTCTTCCGTGGCATAACTTCTGAAGAATACCGATCTCCCAAAACCCCTCTCGAGCGTTGCCTTGTTGAAGACTATGCCGTCTTCCATGTTGTAGCCGTTGAAGCTCATTATCGCGATGGTTATGTTCTGTCCCTGCGGATGATTGTCCATGTCGGACTCGTGACCTACCACGGTGTTGACGAGCGGGACCTGCGGATATATCAGAACGTCCGATTTCGTGTCCGTTCTCATCAGGTAGTTTGTCGCGAAGATGCCCAGCGATTGCCCGGACATCTTGGCGCCGAAGTTTACACGATCCCCCCTGTTGTGCGCGGCAAACGGCACCAGCGAGGCTGAAAGCCCGAGAATGACGCCAGGGTCCACTTCCATGTGCGTGTGCTCCTTTGTTATGCTCTCCTTGTTGATCGCAACGTAAGAATTATTTTCCTCTTCGGCGTCCAGGTACTCTATGACGCCCTGCTTTATCAGGTCCTGCCATTTGATCTCCGCCGCCTCCAGCCCCCCCACGTGCTTTTCTGTCAGCAGCGACTTTCCGTTCTCTACGACTATCATAGGCCTCTGGAGCCTGCCCGAGTCCGTGTTGATGTGGATCTCGTCGAACCCGTGGGAATAGACTATGCTTATCTGCGGGTCGATATGCCCGCTCCTTCGCTTTTGCCTCAGCTTCTGGATGAACTCGTCGGGCTTGGCCGACCTCCCCGCGATTTCCCCGTTGATGAATACGATGGTTCCTTCCTCGCCCACTTCCTTCTTCACGAATTCCCTTATGTTGTCGATGTCCTTGCTCGTTTCCGTTATCGCCGCGAAGAGCGCAAGGTACTTGCGCAGGCCTATGTTGACTCCTTCGGGCGTCTCTTCCGCGCAAAGCCTTCCCCAGTGCGTGGCATGCAGAGCCCTCGCCTCGAAGTGCTCCTGGGAAGCGGACAGCGGAGAGATCACGTTTCTCAGATGGGCAATTGTTCTTACGTGGTTCGTCCGTTCAAGGCGCTGGCAGACACCCGTGCGCCCGCCAATCCACTGGCCGGTCGCCATGTGGGATATTATTCTCTTCGTGAGGTAGTCGCTCTCGACGATCGATTTTATCGAAGGCATCTTGCCTCTCTTCACGAGCTTCTGGTAGGAATAGATTATTCTGGAAACCAGCCCGTACTTGCCCAGCAATATTGACCTGAAAAGTATCTCGAGGAAGTCTGAGACCATGCGGAGCCTCTTGTTCTCGTAGTGGTCTATGTCCTGTTCCTTCGCGTCGTGCAGCCCGACCTTGAGTATTTTTTTGACGACCTGCGAAAGGTATAACGCCTTTTTCATCCTGTCGGCCTTCTTCTGTCCCAGGTGAGGGAGCAGGTACTTGTCCATGATGTCCGTTATGCGCTTGTCCCGGTACTCCTTCTGGGGTATCCTCAGCTTCTTGCCGATATATTCTTTGGCATCTTCAGGGGTGTTGACCTCGAATTCGTAAAGATTGAAGTATATTTCCTGCCTCTCGGCATCTGTGGACGCGATCGCCTCTACGATCTCCTTGTCAGTCTCCATCCCCAGCGCGCGCAGCAGCACGACCACTGGCAGTTTCTTGAGGTTCGCAAATGATATGGCTATTGTCCCGCTTTTGCGCTCCAGCGTGTGCCTCTGGACGAAGCCCGATGATTCGCTGTTTATGCGGGCCGTCTCGTTTTCCCCTTTTATTTCTATTATTGGCCTGTTCGAAAGCACCTCTTCCACCATGACTATTACCCTTTCCGTGCCGTTGATTATGAAATAGCCGCCCGGGTCGTGGATTTCAGCATGATAGGCAGGTCGCCGAGCTTGACCTCCTGGGGTTCCTGCTCGACTCCGTTGATGACAGGTACCATCTCTACAAAAATCGGTGAAGAATAAGTAAGGTCCCTTATGCGCGATTCAGTCGGCGTTATCGGCCTTGTGGCGCCGTCGGCTTCCTTGACTACGGGCTTCGGTATCCTGACCTTGCCCAGCTTTATGCGGAATTCGGCCAGTTCAGGCGTCTCCAGCTCTATCTCGCCGATCTCGTCGATTATTTTCTGGACGCGCACGTCGATGAACTCGTCGAAGCTCTTGATCTGGTGGTCGACGAATCCGACGTCGTGCTTGAACGACTTCAGGAGCGTCTTGTAATCTCTTGTGTCCATTTTATCGACTCCGTGATGTAAGTGCCAGATTTTTATCCGCTTTTTGTAATATGTTTCTGTTACAAAGCTTTGCTTTGCGACACACATCGAGCAAGCTCGATGATGTTTTGATTGAAATTTTCTTTTCCAAAGAAAAGTTCATGCCACGACCCTGTAATAGTTGTACTCCTCTGCCACCAGGGAGTTTCTTGTTATCTTGATGACATCGCCTTTCTTGCCCTGAAGGATTTTCACGACAGGATCGTCTTCCTTTATGCGCGGGAACTGCTTTGGAGAAACATTGAGGCTTTTCATGAGCTCCGCCTTCTCGTCGCCGCTGAGTATCTGGTGCTTCGGAACGAGATTGCTCTGGAAAATGTCTATGTCAGTTTCCTCTTTTTTCTTGGTTGCCATTCTTTTCACCATGAGCATATCAGAGTCGTCCCTCTGGACTCTAATTTTTTCTTTATTATATAGAGTGAATCCTTGACTTTCTGAACCCCGAAACTGTCTTTTCAATCCTGTACATTGTTATTTCCTGAATGTGTGACAATGCTTCAGATTTTCTGAAAAATTCCCCTTCATCCCTGATAAGCATTTTTTGCCTGTTTGTTACTATCTCGAACCAGCAGGCGTCATACCTTCCTAAATTATCGAACTGCAAAATACCAACCATTCGTCCACCGATTTTATAATATTTTCTTCTTTCCGCCAGTGACTGACGCTTTAGCGTCTTTCTGCTTGGCTTTCTTCTTTTCCTAAAAGAAGAAAGGGTTAAATGGGCCCGACGGGATTCGAACCCGCGACACCCGGCTGTCTCTGGATGACGCAAGCTGCATGACGCCTTTGGCGTCTCCTTGCCTTGCGTCCGGCTTTCTTCATCCTCGGTGCCGCATTTTTCCATGCTGTCACCATGGATGTAAAAGGCCGATGCTCTACCAGGATTCTCCAGCCTTTCTTCTGGCATTCTTTCCAAGAAAGGACTGTCTGAGCTACAGGCCCGCGCCTCGGTCGGGATTTTCAGGCAATTTCTAGGTTCGCTGGCGTTCTTTTCCGCCGGCGCTTTTCTTATAGAAAAGGGCCGTTTGAACCCGAGTCAGCGGCGTGACAGGCCACTATGCTAGGCCAGTTCGCACACCTTTTCAGCTGCATTTTTGGTGCAGCTTTTTTCCAAAAAGGTGCTCTACACCACCGAGGCAAGTATGATCTAAGAAGGCTTCCCAGGAAAGTCTTCTGGCTAATTGTTAATGATTTAATGGAGATTTTACAGTCCTTCATCTGGTTTGTTAGTTTTCAAGAAAATTTGGGTAAATGTCACGCTTCCACCGGGTCAATATTAATGGTAAGCGACGTATAAACTTTCCCAAGCTCTCGCTTAGTACTCATTGTATCGCTGGAGAGATTCACTTCCAAGTTCGAAATGGGTTTGGGTCTACCCTCTCCGCTATGGCCGCCAACCTCTCGTTATTTCGATAAAAAGAGATTTAAAGATTACAATTTGCGCCGATTTGCGTATTTTTAACGAGAATGCATTTTGTATGCTATTTTGACCCCAGGATATGTGAGAAATGCTCTTGCGTCTGTGAAATTCCTGGGCTGTGAGTTCCAGTTTTCGTCAAACATTCTCTCTGTATAGCCGTGACTTGTGAATACCCGGCCAAAAGCGTACCCCGCTGCCAAATGAGGTGCCTCAACTAAAGCAGCTGTTCCCAAAGCAACCAAGGCACCTTTGACGAATCTGTTCATAATTATCCCTAAAATACTACAACCAACTTAAGGATTACTCCATATTTATATGGTATACCTCCATGCACAGAAACCTATTTAAACTTTTGTTACTAAATAGAGGTTACAATACGGGTCAATTACGGTGTGTGTCATGGTAAGCGATATTGTAAAGGATTTTGTAGGCAGTTTGTTTGTAGAAAGGGCCAAGGAACCAGGCCACGAAGGCGCCTTTGACAAGGGTGTTGCGGATTACTTCAGAGCCGGAAGCGGATTAAGGTATTCGCTTGATGAGGCACTGCCAACAGTTGTGAACGAGAGATTGCCGGAATTCGTAGGTCATGACGAATCGATTGATGTATTTAGATTAAGAGCATATTTTAGAGGGATAAATGCCTGCGTAGATCTTTCAAAACTGCATTCCGTTGGGGTCAAGTTTGAGGATGCAGAAACAGTTTATTTGGAAAAGGCGTTGGCAAGCATGAGAAGGCAGAAACCGCGTGATGGTGAATCAACGGAGTTGAGTTGAGCATGAAAGTCAAATCAAGGATGTCAAGGGTAAAGGGATGGCTTACCCATGAGGACATAGAGCTTCTCGAGGAAGCCAGCAAGCGCCAGCTCAAGTACCCGAAGAATCCGGCAAAGAAATACAACTGCAAGTCGTGCAGCTACACGTGGCTTTATCATTCGCTGAGGTGCCCTGTTTGTTCTTCGGCTGAGACGGAGCAGATAAAGTAAGAAATTCTGTTTTCATAAATTATTTTATTCCCGAATTCCATAATTATTCTATGAAGATGAGGACTATAGATAAAGGGCTCGTGCGCGAAATCATCCTTATCGGGCTTATAGTGTTTTTCATACTCTTCTTTCTTTTACTGCTGAATTACAGGCCGGTTTCTTGAAGTTTTAAATATTAACAAAATGCCTATTGTATAATTCCCCCTGATAGCTCAACGGTAGAGCGCGCGGCTGTAGTTTTTTGCATCCAGGACAAAAGCATTGTCTTTGCAATTGACACCAGTATGTGCTCGGCAGTCACCGCGAGGTTCTGGGTTCAAATGAGAGATGGACTCTGAAAATCCCAGTCGGGGGATTATAGTGATAATATGAAAATAGAACTCGTCGACATTGTAGTGGCCGTTTTGGCAGTCTTCTTCCTGGCCGCATACTTCAGGCTTGGCACTGCGGCATTCTTGTACGTCGTAGTCCTGCTGGTTCTGGCCGAAGTTGTCGTGCTGCTCAGGTTCAAGAAGGAGCGCGAGGTCAAGCAGCCCGAATCGATGCCTTAACCCTTTTCTTTTTGCAAAAGAAAAGCCAAAGTTGCACGACGCTAAAGCGTCAGTCACTGGCGGAAAAGAAAACATATTATCCTAGAATGCATTGAATACTGCGGTCTTTAGACCGCAGATGAAACTCAATGCATTCTGGATGCCATGTTCCCAGATACCCCATGGCTTTAGCCATGGGTTATAAGGAACATATCATCTTAGATTCATTGAAAACACACGGCTTTAGCCGTGTGATGTGGGAAAAGCTTTGCTTTTCCTGCACAGAAAGACTTTCAGTCTTTCTTGTGAAACATAATGAATCTGGGATCCCATCTTCCAACACAGGAAGGAACGAAGTTCCTTCCGTGCAGGATGGCTCTTTGAGCCATCCTTGCAAACCCACGACTTTAGTCGTGGGATATAAGGAAGATGTGATTGTGGGCTCACTGACGTTCGCAGGGCAGAGCGAACCAAAATTATAATAGGTTCTTTTTCCCTTACATGCAGAAACGCAGTTTCTGCTGCACAGCAAGAGCTTGACTCTTGCTTGTGAGGATTTTTCTCCGTTCAAAGAAAGAGACTTATAGCATTTCTCAATAATAATGGAACTTCTATTAAGAAATTCTATATGGAAAGAACACCATAATATGCTCCAAAATTAATGTTCTTTGCTATTAGTTGTTTTCATTAGAATTGTTGACGTATTCCAGGATGCTTTTCGTCAATCCGACCTTTCCTATCTTCTGCTTGCACGCGAAGCATATCCATCTGTTGCCGACCCTGTCCACCAGCCGGTTCCTTTTGCATTCAACACATTTTGAGATGGAGATTTTCATTATTATGAATTGATTTTCCGCGTTAATAAAGATTTTTTGCAAAGATCTTGCATTCCTTTGTGTTTCTATATGGAATGCGGGATGTTCAAGGACTACAAAATTTGCGATAGTCCTTGACATTCCAGAATTTTTCGCGTTTTTTAGACGGAAAAATCTTTCAATAAACCGGGAGGATTGCAAAAAAAGCCGGCTTTTGGCGGTTTATTTCTTCCTTTTCAGGACGCCTTTCTTTTCGCCGTAGTTTTCAGTCTCGATGCCTATGCTCGTGTAGGGGGACCTGATTTCCATCTCTTTCTTGCCCCTGTGGAAGCTGACGGAAGCCTGCGGCAGCCTAATCCTGCCATGGACGCCGAAGACAGGCATTATCTTGTATGAGAGAATACGCTCCTCGTTCTTGTGTATGTCCTTTATCTTCCAGACCAGCTCTGTTCCAGCCGCCGTTTTTTTTCTCGCAGGCTTCGGCCCCTCGCCTTCCTTTATTTCGAAGACCGAAGGCACGAAATCCTTTACCGTGGCATTCTCCACCTTCTTGCCTGTGGAGTTGGCTATTTCCACGCCGACTGTGAATTCCTCGCCTTCCTCGATGAATTTCTTCTCAAGTATGAATTTTTTCACCTTGATTATCCTGACCTTGAAGAAGAATACCCAGCCTGCTATCAGGATGACTATGATGAAGAGGAACAGCGGCGAATAGTCGACCCTGAACGCCATTGTCCTTGACTCGCCGGGCTTTATGTCCTTGAGCAGCCAGGCGAACTCGCTGCCTTTCATCGTAGTGGGCTGCTCGCCTGAATAGAAAGCCGCGTCAAGCCCGGAAAGCGTTTCCGTGAGCAGTGCATCGTCCTCGCTGTTGCCTATGTTGGTGACTGTCGTTGATTTCTTGTATCCGAACACGAGTGGCTCCTTCTTGCTCTCCTTGGCAAACTGGGCCTGGCTGAGCACTGTGAACGTCCTCGTCTTTTCACTGGTCTCGCCTTCCGCGCTCACCATGGTCAGTATCGTGTACAAGCCCGATTCGGAGCGGGGTGGCAGGGTGAATGTATAAGTGAAATTCTTTGTCTCGCCCGAATCCAGACTGTCGATGTTCTGCTCGAATTCAATCAGCTTGGAGGAGGGCGCGCTGATGGAGGATGTCACCCTTATGTTTTGCACGGTCCTCGCCTTGTAGTTCTTGATCGTGGTCAAGATCACGATCTGGCTCGTCGGCGTGAAGTTTCCCGAGATTATGACCCTTTCGACGTCAACGATGTCCAGCTTGTTGATATTTATGAATATGAATTTTTTCTGGGTCTCCCCCGAGATGAGCGACTCTGCCAGCAGGCTGATCCTGTATACGCTCGGCTGGGTGTCTGCCGAAGGGGTCACGAAGATGCGGAGGTCCTTCGTCTCGTCACCGTTGAGCCTGATGCGTGTGGTGTCCTGCGTTATCCAGGGTTTAGGGTCAAGTATGGTGAACTGTATGTCCTCGGGTATCCCGCTGTCGACCCTGATGTCTATCTGCCTGGAGCTGCCTATGGCGACGTTTATGGTTTCGTCAGGCACCGTAACGATGAATGCGAAAGAGGGCGCACTGAGCAGCAATATCGCCATGACGAAGAAAGCGTATTTCGTTCTCACTAGTAACAACCTTATAATTCTATTCTGCGCCTCGCTATATAAGCATTACGAACGTGATTTTCGCGTGATTTGGAAGAAATAGCCCTATTCTGTCTCCAAAAGGTCCCTGAATTCGGGATGTTTTCGTACGAATTCGTCGACGTATTCGTTGGATGAAGTTATTTTGAGCCCGTTTTTCCTGGCATGCTCGAAAGCCGCAGTGCAAAGCTCATCAGCAACTTGGCCGTTTGGCGCGGTCAGGAAATGCAAATTCAGGCAGTCGTTTATCATCGTATAGGCAAGCAGGCACTCTTCCCCTTCCGCTTCTGTCCAGAATTTCTGCCCCATGTCGTCGTGCTCTATGTTAAGATGCATTTTTACCCATAGAAGAGTATATTAATAACTTAAATAAGTTCTCGAAAACATCTGCCCATGGGCAAGCGTTATCTGACTATTGAAGAATCTGCTCAGGTATGGCCGCACATGAAATGGATGGCTCCATTACCTGGTGATTCCCAAGAACGTGTTGCGGTATGGGCAACTACTCACACTGATCCGGATTTACGTGCTAGAGCTCTTGAAGTTCTGGAAGAACGAGGCTACAAAGGAGTTGAACAGCGAGATGGTATATTATTTCTGGGACTTCCTCTATACCTTTCACGAGCATTTTTAGAAGCTGTTGAAGAAATAGCTTACCGTCTGAATCCAGGTACACGTCCAGAAAAACCCATCTTTCAATCGCTCTCTGACAATGAAATTCCTGACGTGTATGTGGCATTGCCAACAAAAAACTAAGATTTAAGGCGCGATCCTTTTGCCGGTTTCGAGGTCGATGACAGCGATGACCTTTGGAGTGCAGGTCTTCGCCGCATTCATGATGAGGTGCGGCTCCGTCGTCTCTATGTCCTTGAAGAACACGCCCTTCTGAAGCCCTTCCCCCTCCTTGCTGTCGACAAGTATTGCTTTGAACTCGTCGTCCAATTTGAAATCATACGGGTCCGAGAGCAGGCAGTGTCCTGAGGACAGGCAGCCTTTCTTGTTGTAGATTATCCTGAGCTTGAATGTCTTGTGCGCCGCCCGCTCGTGCTCGTATGTCTTGTCCATTATCTGCGACATAAATATCTGCTAAGTATAGAGGCAAAGACGATTTATAGTTGACCCAGAAAAGAATCTGGACATGTTCTGGGTCAACTTATAGCGCTCAAGTAAGTATAATATCCAAATTATTTACTTGGAGCACTATAAACCTTCCTTATTTTCGCCACGAAAAATCCGCCTGTATTGTTATGGAACGGGTATATGCGCATGCATCTCTCGAGCCGTGGATCGTACTCTTTGCCTTCCCATGAAGTCAGTCCGTTTGCGTGGTTTATCTCAACATCAATTCCGTCCAATTCTGCATCTTTGTTCTTTTTCAGCAAAGTATCAATTACATCTTCGTTTTCCTCGGGCCCGAAGGTGCACGTTGAATAGACGAGCGTCCCGCCTTTTTTCAATATTTCAAATGCATGCAGTACAAGTTTTTTTTGCTTCTTCGCCAGCAGTTTGATTCGTTTTTCCGACCAGTGCTCGAAGATCTTGTCGCGCTTGTTCACCATTCCTTCGCCGCTGCACGGCGCATCGAGCAGGATTTTGTCAAACTCGCCATCGATCTTGCGCCCGGACTTGTTGATCACGTCAGCGCTAAGTCCGTACTTGTTCACTACCCAGCTAAGGCGCTTTACCCTGAACCTGCTTATGTCATTGGCAGTGATATGCGCCTCGTTGTGCGTCATGAAGGAAAGGATGAACGTCTTTGTTCCGGGCGCGGCGCACATGTCAAGTATCTTGTCGCCGCTCCTTGGTTCTAGCGCAAGACACGGCACGAGCGATACGGGGTCAAAGATGAATGCATCTTTCCTGTCAAAATCATCAGGAACATAATATGCACACCCACACCACGGGACTTTTTCCAGGCTCATGGGTTTTCTGGAAAGCATGCACTTTCTTGTTCTGCCCTCGTAGATATTCGCATTCATCCCGAGCTTTTGCAAGCTCTGCCCGAGTTTCTCTGGTATTCGCATGCTGGTATTTTTACGGGAAAATTAAAGAACTAGCGTTTGTTTTCTTTTATCCACTTGTCTATCTTGTCTTCAGGCGTCCTTCCGAATTCCATGCTGACGCCCGCCGCGCACATGTCAGTCTTGAAAGTCTCTATTATTTCGACGTCATTTTTGTTTTTGGCGAGGTCTTCGTCGTCGAAAATGTCGTAGCGTCCTGCATGCGCTCCCTTGGTCCATTTTATCTTGTGCCAGGTCCTCTTCTGGACAGAGCCTTCGTGAAGCGCGTGCATATCGTCTGTCATAGGAAGAAGTAGCCAGGAAATGCTTAATAGACTACTGGCCGTCTGGATTATAGCTGACCAACTTAATATTCAAGTATTACACAAGTTGGTCACATATAGTAAACCAAGTTATAATATCCGGGTTATTTACTGGGTTAACTATAACTATAAACACGCTAGTGAAATCGGAAATATATGGATGATGGATTTAGCGACCAGACACATTGCTATAGGTTTCACGTAGGTAAAGATCTTGATCATTTTGATTTCCCCGGATCAGTTATAGCTCTACAAGGAAACAATCTGGATATATTACTTCCTTGTGAGCTATCTGTGAACCCACAAACATGTCCGGATTCTTTTGTGGGTTCACTATAAGGCAAGAACTGTCTAGGAGATAATTTCTTTCAGATAAGGGGACTTACCACAAGTCCGTGAGCGTGACCTTCATTTCCGTCTGGTTGTCGTGGATTATCTTCAGCCTGACGGCGTTCATGAACGGCTTGTAGTCGTTTTTCCCGATAATTTTCATCGCTTTTTCTTTCAGGACATCTATGTCGATTATTTCCGCCTCTATCATGCCCGCTGTTATCCAGTCGTACCCCCCGAACATTGCATTCGCGGGACCCCATACCTGAACTAGCACGGAATGCATGGGAACAATTATGCTGCAAGTCTAAAATAGCCTTAAATTAGCCGAGAGCTTGTTGAGTTTTTCAGGCTCCTCGGGACCGACGACCAGGGCAGTCTGCATCGGGTCCATGTTGTTCTTGTCGTTGGTGGCAAGAAAGTGCTTGAGCCCGAATTTCTCTGCGTTGTACCATATGCCCCAGAGCGTCTGGATGTCTATGACCTGGACCGGCACTGTTTCGACGCTGCCCATCTTTTTCTTGCCGAACATGCCTATCTGCCCGGATGCGCCCAGGATTGCAGAAGATGTCACTTTTATAAGTTGGGAGGGGTCCTTCTCGAGCCCGTTCACGAATATCACTGCCATTTTCATGGGAATAAATTGATGAATAGAATTAAAAAGACGCGGCTGGCTGCATGCAGTTAGAACTTGAAAACCAGCCTTAGCCCCGCCAGTGCGAAGCTCCAGAAAAGCAGCAGGCCAAAAACGACTGCGTACGGCTTTATTGCCTCCTTCCAAGTCTGTTCCTTGAGCATGTTCGCCACGAAAAAAATGATTGTCAGCAGCGAAAAGCCCGCGACGCTGCCGATGAACATAGAGAGAACCTGGTCCTGGACGTCTGAGGTCGTAAAAACGAAAATTCCGGTCAGCACCACAAGTATTGGGAGTACTACCTTCTTCTTCAGGCGGTTGACTTTCCTGTGTGTCCTCTTAATGTCCTGCTTGGCTTCAGAAAGATTTTCCTTGATTTCCATTTAGTCTTTCATCTCCTGGCAGAAGCTGCACGTCCAGTGGTCAAAGGAGCCCAGCGGCGTTTTAACAGGCCTCTTCTTCATCTTTCTCCCGCATATATTGCAGAACATCTCTTCTTCCTGGTCTTCCATGATTATCATCCTATATAGTGCGCTTTTTTCTCCCTGGATTTCCGTGGCATCGAGAGGCCAAGGACATCCGCCATGATTAATATGAAATCTGCATTATTTAGCCATTTGTCAAGCAGCTTCCTGGTAAAAAGGTCAGTCTGGTCTTCCGTAAGATTAAATTCCTTCGCAAGTTCTTTCCTGCCGCCCGCCCTGCTGGCAAAGCTCGTTGATGACTATCTTTTTCAATTCTAATATGTCCGTCATTGATAAGCTATCCATTAACGATTCTTAAAGCCTTGTTTTCTATTCTTATCTGATGGCAGAACCGAAAGGCTTCAATGAGCTGGTGAAGCTGGCAGCAAAAGAAAGGCCGGCAAAGCCGAAG
The DNA here is from genome assembly GCA_018304605.1 of Candidatus Aenigmatarchaeota archaeon. Classification (GTDB taxonomy): domain Archaea; phylum Aenigmatarchaeota; class Aenigmatarchaeia; order GW2011-AR5; family GW2011-AR5; genus GW2011-AR5. Next base: position 34,631 of record JAGVVU010000009.1, read on the forward strand.
AGCACAGGGGAGATTTGGAACAGGTTTCTTTTCATAGTTTTCATGGGCGGCAAGCGCAGCGAGCCCGAGATAAATTTCCTGATCAAGATGCTTGGTCCGCTGCTGGACAAAGAATATGTCAGGAAGACCGACGGGGAGGATTGGAGAGAAGCTGTTGATAACGCGATAAACGAGCGCCTGGCAAGGATAAAGGACGAGGACATACTTGTCATGCTGCAGGAGTTCCAGAAGGAGATCTTCAGGATAAGCGCCTCGATCAAGGGGGGGGCGCGATTTTTCGAGAAAAACAAAATGAGCCCGGAATTTCTGGATAAGATTCTCCAGAGCCGGGAGTCGACAAAAGAGTTCATAGAAGACCTGGTGAGTGACGAGGACGTCTCCAATATAAAGTACACAAAAGTCATAATCTGGCTGCACTCTCTCGGCTATGCGGATGACTTCTGCCCGCCGAGCTACCAGACGAAGAGCTTCATCAACGAGGTTTACGGCTACTATCAATTCTACGAGGACGACAAGTATTTCATGAAGAAGGTTGAGGAATTCTCAGAGGATGTGAAAAAGAAGACCAAAGCGACCGTGCGCGACATAGCGATGGCGATTTTTTATTATGTCACTCTAAAGAGCATGCTCCCGCAGCGCTCGCCTGAGAAGAAGAAGTTCACACCGGAGACACTGATCAAGTTCCTGAAATCAAAAAAAATAACGCTGAAAGTGCTTTCAGAAAGGCTTGCAGATTTCGAAAAAAGGGAAGACCTGATGCAGAGCCTTTACGGTTTCCTGCAGAAATGATTGGCTTCAGGCATCATTGAACCTCAAATCCTGCAGGTCTTCCCGTGTTTCGCGTAGTAATCCTGGTGGTAATCCTCGGCAGCCCAGAATTTTGATGCTTTGATGATCTTGGTCGCGATCGGCTTTGAATGTTTTTTTTGTGCCTTCTCCTTTGACGCTTCAGCCATCCTCTTTTGCGCTGCTGTATGACAATATATTGCTGATCTGTACTGGCTTCCCACGTCAGGGCCCTGCCTGTTCACCTGTGTCGGGTCGTGGATCTTCCAGAATAATTCGAGCAGTTTTTCATAGGAAATTTTTTTCGGGTCGAACTCGACAAGCACTGCTTCGGCATGGCCGGTCTTGCCGCTGCAGACATCTTCGTAAGTCGGTTTCTCGAAAGAACCACCGGTATAGCCGACGATCGTCTTGACAACTCCTTTGGCATCCTTGAATGCAGCCTCAATGCCCCAGAAACAGCCGGCAGCGAAGGCTGCTTTCTCGGGCTTTGATTTAGATAAACCCAAATACATCACCTTTGTCAAATCGAACCTTCTTGTTTTTTGCAAAGTCATCCGCGCCGCGGTAACCTATCGGGCACAATACGACGGATTTCAGACCGGATTTTTCCAGTTCCAGGATCTCGTCGAATTTTCCGCGCTCGAAGCCTTCCATGGGGCAGCAGTCTATTCGCTTCTGCGCACAGGCAGCCATGAGCATGCCGAGCGCTATGCAGACCTGGCGGCTGGCCCACTCTTCCCGCTCCTCGTGGGACTTGGACTTCATGACTGCATTCATCCTGTCCTCGTATGCTTTCAGGGATTTTCTGGTAACGCCGCGCACCTTGATTATCGATTCTATGTATTTCCTGATGTATTTCCCGTCAATGTCAGTGCGCGCGCAAAGGACTATTAGGTGGGAAGCGTCGGTCACCTGTGCCTGGCCGCGCGCGCGAGGCCGCAGCTTTTCGCGAATCTTTTTGTCTGTTATGACGAGGAATTTCCACGGCTGCAGTCCGTATGATGACGGCGAGAGCCTCAGAACCTCAAGGAGTTCATCAAGGTCTTTTTTGGATACTTTTTTCTTCGGGTCGAATTTTTTCGTGGCGTACCGCCAGGTCAAGTCGTCGATTATTTTTGATTTCATATTTACCACTCTATGCATAACAAAGAAATAAATATGGACTGCCTGTGAATAAACAGAGTTCAATCTTGTGAATTTATGATGACCCTATCGCCTATATGGGGCGTTTTCCAGGGGTATTTAGGAAATTGATCTGCAGATTCATATAATTCTACCCAAAAATCAGTAAGACTTTGGCTTTGCGGAGTTACATAAAGTGCACCGATTTTAACATCCGACCCTCTTTGCCTAAATTCTTGAGCTATGAAAGCAGGTCCGATTCCTGTAGGAAGATCGTCTTCAACTATCAGGATTCTTTTGCCCGATATACTTCCTTGAACATCGTATGCTAAACGCCTACATTCTCCAATACGTTCTATATCTATTGGTCTGACATCCTTTATTCCAAAGTATTTGGCAACTATTGCGCCTGGAATTAGGCCGCCTAGCATAACAGGGCAGATTACATCTGGTCTGTAAGGCGCAGATTTTTCAGCCAGTGTCAGCATGTCCGCATGATATTGATTCCATGTCTTCATTTTCATTGGACTAGGATGAAGTAAAAATATTAAAAGAAATCAGAGCCCCGTTCGAGAGTCGAACTCGAGACCTCTTAAGGAGAAACGTGAAAACACGGTTTCTTTACCTTACCAAGGTTTAGCGACCAAATTCGAGCGAAATTGGCTAGCGCTCTTCCAACTGAGCTAACGGAGCATTTTGCAGTATGAGTTTTCTATCATCATAGCTTAAAAACTGTTTACAGAAACCGTATTTTTTCCATAGCTGTAATTTTATTAAATGTTTTGGACTCCTAAACCCAACTTCTTTAATCCACATGTTTAGATTTTCTCTGCCGTTTATATCAATCTTGATTCCATAAGTATATTTATTATTTCTTTTATCAAGATTTTTGGTATCACAGCAGGTATATTTTATTCCTATATTTTCTAGTATTTCTAAAATCTGAGTTTTTAGAATTCTATTAGTAGAAACAAATTCTCCTGTTATTTTAGGGTATTTTTCATGTCTAAAGACTAACGAGAAATCAGTGTCTACTATCCCTCCAAGGCATGATTTTTGAAACTCTAAGTCAGACTCCATTATAATTTTAGGGATTTGTATTCTGCCATTTTTACGCCCATTTGATAGACCAAGAGAATTAAGTTTGAAAGTTGTTATGGCTTTACTTTTTATGACTAGTTGAATTGTGTTCTTAGTTGATTCATAAGGCGATAAGCTCTTATTGTAGAGACTTTTGATGATAGGAATTAAAACTGTTTTATAGAAATCATACTCATTTTTAAGGTCTCCAGAATACGTGACCATATATAATGTTCCATCAATTCTTCTATAACATGAAATATGGCCATCACCAATATGCGTGCCAGTTTCATAACATAAGTCATTTGTTAAAATCTGAGGAGTTCTTATTCCAATCCTTATGTCATTTTGGCTAAATTCAACTTTAGAAATATCCAATTCAATTGAACGCATTGAGACAATAAGATAAAGAATCTATTAATTCTTTCTGTCACAACTTGAATCCATGATAAAATACCATCACGCGCCGGACATCGAGGATAGGGCAAAATCAATCGGCCAGAAAGTCGGCATAATGCATGATTTCTCGCGGATAAAATTCGTGCGAAGCACGGGCAGCCAGGCCACGCGCACGCTTGCCAGATGCCACGCTTTTCCGCGCGTGCTGCAGGCTGCGCTCGGCATGAAGGCGCATTATGTCATCGAAGTGATTTCAGAGCAGTTTGACAGGATGAGTGAGGAGCAGCAGACAAAGACTATAATACACGAGCTGATGCACATACCGAAATCGATGGGCGGCGGATTTCGCCACCACGATTATGTTTGCTCAAAAAATATAGAAAGGATGTACAGGATGCTGAGGGAGAATTGATGGGGATGAAACATGGACCTAGGCACGTAAGGAATATAAAGGAGTTGGAACGGCTGAAACCTTCTGATGGAATCGTATACATTAACAGGCACAACGGCAGCGTAATATGCAGTGTCAATGACCCGTATCATAACTGGTTCGTCAATGTGCCACAATACGCCTTTGATGCTGTATCAAAAGGCGGCGCGGCAACTGTCGAAGAAATAAGAAATTATATCAGGGATCATCCGCAACCTTAACCTTACTTTGCATTGTCCGCTTTCGCTTCCTTTTTCGCCGCGTCCTTCATCTTCGGCACGGTTATCTTGAGCTTGCATTTCTCGCAGTTTATGCTGAAGGGCCTTTTCCACGGCTGCTCCGAATAAGCAGAATGTCCGCACTCAGGGCATGTGTATTCCACCATTGCTGTTGTGCTGTTTGGTGGAACAAGGACGCGTATCTTGCCGCCCGGCTTTCCTGCTTTGCTCTTCACGTCACGCCATGTATGATAGCCGCATTCCTTTGGCTTAATATTATTCTTTACAACATAGTCCTGAATTTTTCCCATGATTATCACTTGTTACATTGATGACTGATTATTTATACTTTTGTTTGCTTCATGCAACTTCACCGGCCAAAAACGCGAAAACACCGATGACGATGCCGATCAGCACGAGTTTGGAGCTGTATTTCACCGGCACTGCCGCCGATGCGAGGAATGCTATGTCCGCCATCAGCACGAAGAACAGGTAGGTCATCCCGAGCAGACCAAGCAGGTAGGGAACGAAGCTGAATATGACGGCAACTGTCAGGAACACGTTCGCGATTATCCTCGCATTCGAGACTCCCAGCTTTATCGCCACGCTGTTCTCCTCATATCTTCTGTCAGCCAGTGAGCTGTCTATGTTTTTGTAGATTTCCCTTCCCGCGCCTGAAAGGAATGCAAAGAGAGCAAGCGGCAGCGCAGGCAGGTGATTTCCAGCAGCAAGCCCGCCGAAAAAGAAGGCTAAAGCTGCCAAGCCGCTGATGACCAGGTTTCCTATCAAGATCGTCCGCTTAAGCTGTGCAGAATAGACAATCAGCAGCCCTGAAGCGATGGCTGCCACGGCAAGTGTGTCAAAATTAATGAAATATGCGAGCGCGATGCCAGCGGCGAACAATATTCCCGACAAGGCAAGCGTTTTTCGCTTGCTTGCTTTCCCTCTTGCAAGCGGCCTGTCCGGCCTGTTAAGCTTGTCAGATTCCGCGTCGAAATAGTCATTTGCTGCAAAGCTGCCTGCCGCTATGAGAAAAGCAGACAGAATGGCCAGTATTGCGTTGAGTTCCGGAATGAGCGCAGAGCCGGCGATTAGCGTCCCAATCCAGACGGCTGCGGCCGCTATAATGCTCCTTTCCGGGCGTATTATCCGCATATACCCGATCATGCTAACAATTTGGTTCCCGTGCTTAAAAAAGTGCTAGGCAGCCAGTTCGGGATCGCGGCTGATCCGGTCGAAGAAATCAGATATATGACCGAATACATCTTCCATTTGCTTGTCTGTCGGCCGCTTGTAGAATTCATCCAAGTGCACCAGTTCAGTTTTCGCGCCGTTATTTTTCATCATCTCTGCCGCCTCTGTCGCATCCTTATAATCGACATGGCCATCGCTGGATGCGCAAAGGATTTGCGTGGGAGTCCGGTATTCTGGCGCGGATTTGATGGCATCGAACAACGACGAATCATCGTCTATCATTCTTATCAGATTAGCCTGATCCACCAGCGTGAAGACATGCAGTTCGGGTCTGCTGGCAAGGGTCACCGGCACTGCGAGAGCCCTCGCATACGGCGTCTTCGATATCGTGTAAAGGGCCTGATGCTCTCTTATGTATTTCCCGAGCCTTTCGGGCGGCTGCACAACGGCAACGGCGGCAAATCTTTTTTCCTTGTCAGTCAGCGCAGCCTTCAGGAGGCGTTCCCCGCCGAAGCTGTGACCGATGCCGAAAAAGCACCTGAACTTGTTCCGGGGCTCTGATTTTCCTATCTCATTCCTCAGCCAGTCGATCGGGTAATAAACAGCGTCTATCATGGTGCTTTCAGTGAAGTGCCTGCCATCGTCCCAGTCTGATATGACAGCAAGCCTTCCGCTTTCAGCCGCGAGCTGGCCCATCCTTTCGTATGTTTTCGGAGGCCTTCCAAAGCCGGAGTACATCGCGATGGCGTAATCACTGATAGAATCAGGAACGTAAAAGACAAGCCTCTGATGCCCGGGTTCTTTGAG
>JAGVVU010000041.1 GCA_018304605.1 Candidatus Aenigmatarchaeota archaeon
CCGGCACCTTTACCGACTTCATTCCCGGCGCCGACAGCGGCTCCACGTGCGCGAAATTCTTCACGTACATTTTTGCGCCCGGGGTTCCGTCTATCTCCCAGTGAGCATGGGTGCCGTTGTCCCATATTGCCGAGATTCTCAGGTCATAGCGCCTTGTGGCTGCATTGTACGTGCAGTTCCTGTCGATTATTTTTGCAAAGCACCTTCCGGGGCTAGAGCCGCCGGCTGTCGGCGGTGTCGGACCCGAACCGATGACAGGCCCGCCGGGGGGCGGTGTGGGCCCGGTCGGTGCGGGAGCCGACACGGAAAAGCTCTTCAATCCCGTCTGGGGGTCTCTTGATGAGCTGTTCAGTATGTCCGTTGCGAAGGCGAAATAATCATGATTGCCTTCTGGGAAAGTGGACCGGAAGGTGCACGGCTGCGACGATGGCGTGTTGGTGCATGTCTTCTTCAGCGAATTGTCGGCGAATATGTTTATTTCCCTGAAACTTCTTGGACCGTGGGCGATTGCTGTTAATGTCACTGTGTCCTGCGTGGTTATGGATTGTGGGTTGTGGCTGACATCTAATATAATATTGGTAGTTTCGAGCCCGCCCGTCGTGCCGTTCGTCTCGCCTGTACCGTTTCCGGACGCTGCAGACTGTGTAACGATGAATGATCTTGTTCCTGTGAGGGGGTTTGCGACGCTTGCGGAGCCGTCAGACGCTATTGCAAAGTAAGTATGTCCCCCTGCCGGGTATCTCGACGCGAGCGAACAGACGAACTCGTTGCAGCTCTTCGACAGGAAGCCGTCGACGTATATGTCTATCCTGTTTGCGTTGGTGCTCGCCGCAGCTGTTATCGTCACGGTATCCTGGGTGGTTGGGTTTTGTGGGTTGTGCGAGATCGTCAGCGTGATGCTGTTGTTCGTTGTGGTCGTCTGGTTCGGGATGGTTTGGTTTGGAGTTCCACGCGCTGGTACGGTAAAAGTCTTCGTGCCCTGGTCGGGGTCCGTGTCCACACCTATTGGATTGCTGGCGCGGCCGAAGTAGCTGTGAATGCCCGGCTCGTACGTTGCAGTCAGTGAGCAAGGCGAAGACTGGCAAGTCCTGACAATGAACCCGTCCACATATATCTCGATGCTGGTGGAGTTGACGGCACTGGCAGTCAGTATGACAGTTCCGCTTGTGGGCGTCTGCGGAGAATGCGAGATTTGCACGGACGGAGGGTCCGTGAATGCGCCGCCTCCGCCGCCAGTTCCGCAGTCAGTAACACAGTTTTGCGTTGTCTCCCCTGACTCGCATCTTCCGTTGCCGCATACTGCTCCGCCTCCGGTTTCGCAGTCAGTGGCGCAGTTTTGTGTTGTCTCCCCTGACTCGCATCTTCCGTTGCCGCATACTGCTCCGCCTCCGGACTCTGGCTCGCAGTCGCAGGGGTTCCACGTGCAGCCTCCCGAGCATTGCTGGGTGCACAGGCAGCTTCCGGTTGTTTTGTTTACTGTCACCGTCCTCGTTTCCCCGTCAAGACATTCCGCTCCGCATTGCCCGCGCGTGCAGCTGAACTCATACTGGTCAGGGCTGCACGAGCACTCCGCCGTGCAAAAGCCTGCCGCGTCGCGCATCCCGAACAGTCTTCCCTGGCATGTGCTTTGCGCCTGCGTGCAGCGCTGGTTGTTGTTTGTGTAAGGCGTTTCGCATTGCTCTCCCCTCTCAACTATGCCATCGCCGCATCCCGGACATCTTACAGAGATGTTCTTCTCTGCCGGCGCGACAGGCTTGCACCTCTCATTGTCGAGCACATATCCGAAGAGCGTATGGTTGCCGTATGAAGACATCGGACAGCTGAACCTGCTGGTGCCGTTGTCGCTGACAAGCGTGCATTCGTCAGCGCCGGCTGGCGCACTTTGTATGTTTAACGCCCGGCATCCGACGCATCCCGGCTGGGACCCGCGAACAGAGCAGGTTAAACCGGACGCGTTCGTTCCTGAACAGCTGCCGGACATGTCGATGACGAATGTCTCGCGCGTAGAAACATTGAACTGGACAGATGCTTCGCTGTGTATGGAAGCAAGGGTGCAGTTGGAAATGAGCGAACCCAGCACGCGGCAGCGCGTTGTCCACCTGCCTGCTGACGTCGCGTTGACGTCGAAGCCGAAGCCCGTTGCGCCGCTGATTTGCGCGCAGCTGCTGTTTGCCGAGGTCCTTTCGCCGGCTGCTCCGGTGATATCGCACTGGACATAGCCGTAATAAGGCGTGCTCCCTATGTTGCTCACGGTGGCAACCATCCGGACTGTTTCGCCCTTTTCAGCTTGCGGCACGCTTATGCCCTCAATCTGCAGGAGCCCTGTGGCTTGCGTGCAATAAGTATTGTAAGTCGATTCGATGCTTGCCCTCAGCCCTTCTGCCCTCAGGCGCGCGGCCGTCGTATTGATCCTGCCCGGCCATGCTATGACTGCATCCAGATATGTCACATAGTCGCGCGTGCCGGAGATTATGCCCGACAGCGCGTCTATGCAGGGCAGTATCTCTGACTTTCTCTGCAGTGTGGTGTTTGGCGTGTTGAACGATTCCCTTAGCGCGCTTTGCGCTTCTTCATACTCGTTGCGCGCACTGGCAAAATCTTCACGCATGGCTATGATATCCGGAAGGTCGACAAACGGGCATGCGTAGCTCCAGTTCACCAGCCCGCGTGTTGAACTGTTGCCTGTGCTGGCTGCAAGGTAATAAACGCCATTTGCATCGACGCACAGCGTCTTGCATGCCGCTAAAGCGGCGCTAGCCGCTGTGCACAAGCATGGCTTGCCGATGCCGCAATTAGCCGTGACATTGGTGTTGTTTATTCCGGGGAATCCCCCTGCTGCTGCCCTTCCAGCCGCCTGGACGCACGTCGAGAGCGAAGCGTTCCTGCTGCATACGATGAACCTGTTATAAGGAACATTGACAGTTGCGGCAAATTCAAGCCCGTCGTCAACCTCACGCTCGCAGCGCCCGTTGCAGAAGAAATTGCTGTCTGAAGGGCAGTCCCTCAGGCAGATTCCCTCCTCGCCCTGTTGGCAGACGCTGTCCCCGCAGAAGTCAATCATGTACTCGATGAATTCTACGGCAGTGAGTCCGTTGGCTGTCGCGTTTATGGTGAGCCCGTACGTCGCTTCGCTCGCATTTGAAGGCGACGTCACGTCAAGTCGCACGTAGCCTGTCGCCTGCGGCTGGAGGTTTATGCTGTTCGGGGTAAAGACGGCATTGAAGCCGTCCGGTGCATTGGCCCGGAGCGTTACAGACGAGGCGTCGAAATCAGCCGGGTTGTTGTTCGTGACGGAAATATTATAGAAGAGCGGCTGCCCCGGATATCCGGCCTGGCTTCTTGGATTGGCAGATACGCTCGGCGGGCCGCGGGAAGCGACAATATACTGGGCCGTTGCCGCCCCGAACAGGTTGAGCTCCGAGTTGAACATGCCTACAATTATAGGATAGCTTGCGTCTGAAGCGGTCTCGTTCGACGTCACCCTGAAAGGTATCTCCACATTGCCATTGGCGGCTATTGAAGTGGTCGCGGGTATGTTTATCTGCCAGTTCTGTGGTATCTGCGAGCTTATCTGGAAAGTCAGCTGTCTGGGGTTCTTGTTCTCCACGCCAACCTTATAGTTGAGCGTCCTGCCGGCAAGCGCAGTCTGGTTTTCGGGGGTGATGTTGATGACGAGATTCTTTTTCGTGAAGACTGTGAACGTGAGTATCACATGGGGGTCTGTTATTCCGCTCTGGTTGCTGCATACAGGCACGCCGGGGATGCAATGGGGCGTTCCCGAATCGACGCATGCGTTCAGCGTCGTTGCAACTCCGTTCGGGCAGACCCTGCTGGTGGCGCCGCAGGACTGGCAGTTCTCGTAGCTGCTGGTGCAGCCGCTGGTGCTGCAGTTTCTTATGACGTCGCAGATGCTGTTGACATTGCACGCCCTCCCCTGGAAAGTGAGCGAAGCCGACGATGCCTGGGAGAGCAGGATGAAAAGGAGCATTAGCGAGATCAGTACGCCTGCACCAATCGTCCCTTTTCCTGATCCAGAAATTTTCTTCATCTTTATTCTTCCTTGATAACTGGCAAACACCCGGTTCATGTTCATTGATTTTTATTAGTCCCGCGGGACGCTGACTATCGCGGTGAACTCGCCGTCAGCGCCGGGCGCAACAAACGTGTAGCTGTAGTCTCCGTTGCTGTCCGTTGTAGTCGTGTCGTCAATAGCAGTTGCCCCGTCAGGGCCTTTAATCAATATCTTGACTTGCTTGTTCTCGAATCCGCCGCACAGTCCTGACGGGCACCTGTAGTTGGCGTCCTCGAACCCGATGACGGGTCCGTTGCAGACGGGCGCGGCTGACGCGTTCGTCTTGTAGGTCCTGCCACAGACCGAGAAGCAATCCCGCAAGTCTTCCTCCGTGGGACAGATAGGTATCCGGCTGAGCGCATAGGAAGCCCCAAGTGCGTAAGGATTGAAGTTGAAGCTGGCGGCAGTTCCGGCACCGCTCCCGGCAGATGACACTGTTGATATGCCGCTGGGCGCAGCAGGCAAAGGCAATGATTGGACAGGCAACGGAGTGCTTGGCAGCACATCCTTCCCGGTCACGTCAATTGACGGCTTCGCGCCGCCTGATGGATTATTTGTGTTCTGGCTGTTCTGCGCCTGTTGCAGCAGCTGGTAATATAGAAGCGCGTTGCCCTGGTCGGGTCCGCTGCCGCACTGGGTGCTCCTTACAACACCATCTATTACAGTTGACCATCCAACCTGGCTGAGGAAAGCGGCCAGCGTCGCCCCGCCTGTGAAAAACGATGCAGCCACCATTGCTATGCCCACGATAAGTTCCACGTTTGCTTTGCGTCCTTCGCCCTCGGCATGGACCTGCGTCGTTCCTGCCGGACAGTCCTTGTACCCGAAGGAATTCCACAGGACGCGGTTGTGCGACTCGCACTGCAGGACCTGCTCTGTCCTGCATGTATAATTATAACCCTCGCACTGGTCTGAAAACTTGCCGACGTGGCCCGTGATTGTGACGGAGTCACCCGCCTGTATCAGCCTGGCCGAGGACGCAGCGCCTGCCCCGCTTGTCTGGTTCCCGCCGAATGACGCTGCAGGCGCGTCCCATCTTATCGAGCCGGGCGTGGACGAGACAGGAGAGGGATTGCTCGCCGTGAACGAATTGAGGTTCAGGAACGTGCACATGCAATATTGGTCAGGATCGCACTGGTACTGGCCGGGTATTTGAGAAAGCGCGAAAGGCCTCTGGGCATACTGTCCTGCTGAAGTCGTTGTGCCGGTGGTCGCGGTCCATGCAAGAATGAACGACTGCACGTCGCCGGTGCACTGGCCAAGAGGTATCTGCGCTGACTGGCCTGCGGCATAAGGGGAAGAATATGCGGATACGCGGCTGTCCGTGCTGCACGCCTGGTTGCACGGGAGGTTCGCATTGTTCAGTTGCCCGGCGACGCTGCACTTGCATGTGTCGCCCCTGTTGTAGCAAATATCAAACTGCTGCGCGCCCGGCGCTCTGACATTGCAGTCGCCCCCGTTTCCCGTGTTTTTTACGACCCTGCAGTATTCGTCGCATGCGGGGTCCTGGGCAGATGCGCAACTTATGCTGCCGAACCACCTGCCATTCAATTGCACGCATGCGTCTTCCAGTATATCCGACTTATATTCGAATGGCTCCATCCTGATGACGCAGCAGTGGCCGGTGCCTGATGGCGGTGATGAAGACGAAGAAGCGACCTGGAACGAACTGGTGGTGGGGTTTCCCGATGCCGCGCCCCTCGCTACGCGCACGTCATACGTATATGTTCCCGTCTGCGTCGGCGTGAATGTGTAGGTGCAGTCGGGCGGGCAGCCGAATACGTTCCATGGTATTCCCGGCTGCGTGGCCGAGCCGCTCGGATATCTCAATGCCAGTCTCAGGCCGGTTGCGGTAGGGTCCTGCGGAACAGTGAATCTCATAGTGACCGGCGTGTTAACCGCCGGCGACTCCGGGCTGACTGAAACTATGATACCGCCTGATTTGCCGTGAGCGTAACAAGACTGCCTTGAGAGAAATCATACCAGCATGTCGAGCCGCAATTGATGCCGTTAGGATTGCTTGTCACTGTGCCGCTGCCGGACTTCGTCACCGTCAGACGCGGTGTGCCGCCGGACGTTACAGTCACTTGTATAGTTGCGGTCTTCTGGGACGGCGACGAGTCTCTCACTGTGATGGTTGCTGTTCCTGCCAAAACGCCCCTCGCTGTCAATGTAGTTCCGGAGATTGTGGCCGTTGCTATGTTTGTTGCCGAAGATGTAGCTGTGTGCGCGCCTGTCCCGCCGGAAATCTGGGACGTTGTTGCCGCGCCAACTGCGATCGTCATTGAAGAAGGTCCAGTAAGGCCGCCGCTCGTGCCGCCTGCCGAAGAAAGTAAGAAGCTGTATTCACCTGTCTGGGGGTTCCGCACGCGAGTCCCGTCTTCAAATACGATATCAGACCAGTACTGAATGGTGTTGCCAGCTATCGCGCCAGTGAATGTATTTTGAGCCGGACAGGTTTTTTCCGTGCCGCAGTTCCACGTCGTCCACGCACGGTTGACGGAGCCGACTTCCTTGAATTGTATTGTATGGGACCGTACGTCTTGATAGCCCGGGGAGGAAGAGGAAGTAAAGGGATAGCTCGTAGTGGAAGTAAAGGTCATGATCTGCTGCCCGGGATTCATGTTCGTTTCAGGGTCCCTCGTCACAGTACTGTATGGCTCTATGCAACTAGAACTGTAAGTGCCTTCGCAGTAAGTCCTGCATGCACCGTAAGAGTCCCTCACTATTAAGAGGTTTTGATCTGGCTCGACCCAGACATTGTGGGGGGCGCATGTCACGACCTCGAATCGTCCACTCTTGGATGCGCATCTGTATTTGCCGGAAAGGCCAGGACAGAGTTTCCCTATGATACTCAAGCTTGATGGAACAGCATAAACCTTCTGCGTGGCAGCCTCCGCAACGCCGCTGCCGATGGAAATCAGCGAGATGTGTGGAATACTGAGCGTAACCATGATGGCGGATATAACCAAGGCTAGGAATTTCACCGGCTTCATTTTGAACACACTATATACACCAAGATGGTGTTCGAAAGAAGCGCCCCGCACGGAGCGCTCCGTTAAAGGGATATTTGGCTTTCCCGATATATAAAAAGAATCCTTCCAAAAAACATATTCTTTTATGCAGACGAATTTTTAATTCGCCATGTTTTAAGCTTCGCCAATCCGCAGAAAGCTTTATATATTACAAATGTAATAAAATGTAATAATGATTGTATTCGACTCGTCGACGCTTGTATTGCTGGCTAAAACAGAGATGCTTGACATGTTTTTGAATGACTTCAAAGGAGATGTAGTAATTCCTCGCAGCGTCGAAAGGGAAGTGACAATAAAGGGGACATTCGACGCTCTGCTGTTAAAGAAGCGCATAGAAGAAGGTAAGATAAAAATCAAAAGTGTTAAAGACGATAATGCAAACAAGTTCATGCAGGACTTTAACATAAATATCGGTGAAGCAGAATCCATATGCCTAGCTATGGGCGGTGAAGATTCAATTTTGGCGACTGATGATAAAAAAGCTATCACCGCATGTAAATTATTGGGCATAAATTTTACAAATGCGCCGAATATACTCATAAGATTCCGCGAAAAGATGCTCCTGACAGAGGAGCAGGCCGGAGAAAAGTTAAACTTGTTAATAAAAAACGGCAGGTATAAGAAGGAAATAACTGAAGTTGTAAAAACAAGGCTTAAAGAGGTGGGGAAAAATGCAAAGAACTCTAAGCATTAGGATGGATGAAGACAACTATGAATTTGTGAAGAAAATGGCAAAAGAAAATAAGGAAGAAATATCGAAATCCGTCAGGGAGCTTGTAGACATGGGAAGGCTTATGTATGCAGTGGAAAGCTACAGGAAAGGAAAAGCGTCCATAGGAAAAGCGTCGGAAATGGCCGGCATTTCAATAAGTGAGATGATGGATCGCCTGTCAGATTTCGGGGTAAAAAGCAATCTGACTAAGGAAGATTACCTGGAAGGCCTCAAAAATCTCCGAAAAATTTGGTAAATTATGAGCATCAAACTTGCAAACAAATCTAGAATCTCTTTTAGCAGAGGTTATGCTGGGCATATTAGAGGCATAATTAAGAATAAAGATTACGAGCCGAAATGCGTGGAATGCAGAATTATCATAGGCAGGCTGAATAAATTTCTCAAGAAGACAAAATAGGTCTACATTATCCTCGAGCCGTTCTGCACGCTATTGCTCGGCTCAAGTATCGTGCCGTCCTCCGCCGCCAGCAGCATTCCCTCGCTCCTGATGCCCCTGAGATCGCGCGGCTCCATGTTCATTATGACGATTATCTGCCGACCTTCGAGCTGCTCTTTCTTGTATTTTTCCCTCAAGCCGGCGACGATCTGGCGCTGCCCGCCTCCGAGGTCGACGCGCAGCACGTAAAGCTTTTCCGCGTTCGGATGGTCCTTCACGTCAGTTATAGTGCCGACTCTCATGTCGACCTTCTGGAATTCCTTGTGAGGCAGCATGTCGTTCACCAAGGCTATCTCGTCGGGGTTTGCGGGACTTTGTTCCGTCCTCGCGTATCTGCTCCTGTGCTTTTTCGCCTTTTCTATTTCTTTGTCTTCAATTTTCTTAAATAGCATATGCGCGGTTATGCGCCGCCCCGGCTCGATCGAGAACTTGCCTGAAAGTTTCTTCCCGGCGCCCAGGCACTTCAGCGCCTTTTCCGCGCTTGCAGGTATGAACGGGGACAGCAGCAAAGAAATCGGCTGGAGAAGATTCGCAGCGGTGTAAAGAGTTGTGGCGGCCTTTTCTTTTTCCGAGGCCCATGGCTTGCCGTCCTGAAAATATTTGTTCACCTGGGAGGCAAAAGCGAGCGTTTCGCGGAGCGCCTCGCGCAGCTTCACCTGGCTTACGAGCTCTTCAACCCTGCTTATTGTCTTTTCCAGGCTCCACTGGAGGTTTCTTTCTTGCTCGCCCAGTTGCGGTTCGGGAACCTTGCCGCCAAAGTTCTTTTCTATGAAATACGTCGCACGATAGAACAAATTGCCGTAGTTCGCGATCAGCTCGTTGTTTATGCGGTTCTGGAAGTCGCTCCAGTCGAAGTTGCTGTCCTTGCTTTCCGGAAGTATCGAAGACAGGTAAAATCTCCAGTAGGGCTGACAGCAATATGGCAGGAAAGACTATTGAATGAAACGGTATATTGTCCTTGCCCATGAACTGGTAGATACGCGAGTCTTTCCAGTAGCTTTTCCAGTCCTTTATTATACCATTATCATACGCATCCTTCGTCATAGAGATATATGCTATCGGCGCATCCATCCAGACATAAAAAATGAGATGCTCATATCCTTTTAGCGGCACCTTGACGCCCCATTTGAGGTTGCGTGTTATACATCTCGGCTTGAGTCCCGTCTTCAGCCAGCCGAGAGCAAGGTTCCGCGTGTTGTCCGGCCATTGGTCTTGCTTGTCAATCCATTTCTTTAGCTTTCCTTCAAGCAGCGGAAGGTTCAGGAACAAATGCTTTTCCTTCCTGAATTCGATCTCCTGCCTTTTGCAGACATTGCATCTGGGATTCTGGAGCTGTTCCGGGTCAAGAATCGTGCTGCATTTCTCGCACTGGTCGCCGCGGGCGCTGTCATATCCGCAGACCGGGCAGGTGCCGATTATATAGCGATCCGGAAGAAACCGCTTGTCATGTTTGCAGAAGGGAACAATTATAGTATCTTCTTTTATGTATCCGTTCTCAAGTGATGAAAGAAAAAGCTCCTGAGTTATCTGATGGTTGTTTTGCGACGAGGACCTCCCGAAAAATGTGAAATCAAAGCCCCATTTCTTGTAAATCTCTTTCTGGATGCCGTAATATTTTTCGGCATATCTTTCCGGCGTGAGCCCTTCTTCCAATGCGGCTAATTCTACAGCAGTGCCGTGCTCATCGGTGCCGCAAATGAATATGTTGTCAACGCCGAAAATGTCCAGGAAGCGGTGAAATATGTCAGCCGGAAGTATCGAGCCCACTATGTTGCCCAGGTGCTTCACGCCGTTCACGTACGGTATTGCAGACGTTATTGTGACTCGATGGAAAAATTTTTCTACGGTAACCACCTTCAGTCCTTCAGCATGAATTTGTCGAGCTTCTTCTTTGCCTCTTCCCTCTTTTTCTGGTGCTCGGTCAGGAAAGCTATCACTTTCTTTGCCAGGATGTCCTTCACTTCGCCCGTGCTGACTGCGCCCGAGCGGTAGTCGTCAAATATGTCTTTTATCTTCTTGTCATCAGGCTCGAACATCTGGTAGAGATACTGGCATGCCACGTCTGTGTCCGGATTCCCTCCCTTCTCCCTGTGTTCCTTCATCGTCGCGCCGCCGCCGCTGAAGGCGCGCTGTATCTTCTTCTTTACATCATCTGGCTTGTCCGTCGTGAATATAGTCGATTCAGGCTTGCTCGACGACATCTTGCTGTCGGACCCCTGCAGTCCGGGCAGGAAAGTGTTATGGATAGCCGCCGGCTTGTAGTACCCGAGCCTCGGTGCGATGTCACGGGGGATGCGCCAGTAGGGGTCCTGGTCTATCGCCGCAGGTATCAGCACTGGCACGTTCATCTTCTTCAGGTAGCTTGGCAGGAAGCATGGCGCCGCCTGTATAGCCGGCCAGAAAGTCGTGCCGATATTTGTGCTGTTGTCAAATCCAAAGACCGCTTTTGCCGTCGAGAACGTCGTCCGTTTCGCGACTTCAAGCGCTATCTTATAGAGTGACCTTATGTAATCGGTGTCCACGAAGATGAACGTCTTGTTTGGGTCAAAGCCAAGCGCGATGATGTCCAGTACATTGTCATAGGCGAGCCGCGTCGTCTCGCCCAGCTCCAGGCCTTCCTTGACAACGAATTTCTCGTCGTCTGTTATCTGGAAATAAAGTTCCGCGTCAAACCTGTCCTGCAGCCACTTCGTGAATACCCAGGGAAGCAGATGCCCGAGGTGCGTGTCGCCGGAAGGTCCGCGTCCCGTATAGAGAGCGAACTGCTCGCCTCTCTCGTACCTGTCGAGCAGCCAGTCAAGGTCGCGATGGCTAAAGAAAACTTTCCTGGTAAGCATGAAATGGCTTTCGCCAGCCGCCTTCTCCAGCCTCCCAAGAAGCGGTTTTGTTATGCGGCTGGTGCCGAATTCCTTGGTCAGCCTGTCGTAGTCTATATGCCCGGAGACCTCCCACGGCGTCACTCTCATGTTCTCGATTTTAATCTACCTCTTTGTTTATTATTCTTTTGCAGCCTGTAATATAAGAATTTGTTTACGGTTGCATCCACCAAAACGTCCACTGTATTGATATTTGGTATATTTTCTTTTTCAAGCATCAATGAAAGCTCTGTGCAAGCAAGGACAACCTGGGAGCCATTTTTCGTATGCCTCTTGCAAATATTAGCAGGGCTTCGTGAGCCAATGCCGCGGTTGAAGCGCAGAATAGACACTGAAATGTCATTCATCTCTTTCTTCGTAAGCGTGCTATATTTTATGCCTGGGAATTTATACAGGCCGTGCTTTATAGTAGCCGGCGTTCCGAGAACAAGAACGCGTTTTCCTTTCTTGGCCAAAACCTTTTTCACTTCCTCCCTCAAGTCCAATAAGGGCGTTTTTATTTCTTTTTGCAGCCTGTCGTAGTAAAGATGAATGGTGTTGCAGACCATCACGATCACATGTTCTGATATACCCACACCTAAAGGTGTGGGTTTGTTTTGAACATGGGATCCCGAATGCGCCTCTAATACATGCCGCCTAAAGGCGGCAGTTCTTCAATATACGGTTTCAAGTCGTTGTCTGGTATTTTATCGAAAACAAGCTCGGAGGCGGGTATGCTGTTTATGACTATATGAGGAAAATCAATATTCCTTTCGATCAGCTTCCTTTTCTGGAGCTCCTTGATAAGTTTGCTGTAGAACTCGCCTGTGGCTTCGGGTCCTATGCCGCCCAGAATGCCGATTTTGACAGAAGTAGAACTAGAAAAACTTGCGTTCTCCGCTACGCCGTGGAAATCCATTGGTAGGGCATCACACCAGCCTCTTCAATAAAGGATAGTTGGAGCTAAAGCTTAAATCCGGATATTTGCTTATAGTGAACCCACAAAAGAATCCGGACATGTTTGTGGGTTCACAGATAGCTCACAAGGAAGTAATATATCCAGATTGTTTCCTTGTAGAGCTATAAGAGCTTTGAAAATATAAGATTATCATGACTGACAAGAACGGGAAAGTCTTCCAATTCAAAGTCGATGACAGAAGAAGGCTCGCTCATTATATGCCAGTGCAGCGTACAGAAGTAGGATATGCATCGGCAGGTCCGGCGCCCGATGAGTGCGAAATATTCAGAACCGCGAGTTTCTCGGGTGGCAATAAGTCGTCAGAACCCGCCATGGCGCTGCGGCATAATGTACCTTATACGGCGGAAAGGCCAGGGAATGCAATCCCGGATGAATGTCCATTGCCAGAACGGCCCGATGGCATTCAAAGAAATTATCGTGTACCGGTTTCAATTTTAGCCGGCGCGGCTATCGCCGCCGCATCAATCGGTCTTGCGTATTTGCAATCCGGACCTGCAAAGAATAGAGGAATGGCTGATTATGAAGAGTTCCGAAGAAGTTCGAAGATAGAAAGAACAGTAGACGTGCCTGATGATTTGTTCCGGGTGATAAAAGAGGATACCGGATTAGGATACATGGGTATTGCACATGCAGCAGATTTGAACGGGGATGGCATCGATGAGATTTCTGTCGTAGAAAGCTGCGGCAGCGGCGGCTGCTGGGGAGAAACGTTTACCAAAAGAAACGGATCCTATGAAACAATATTTAACGGTCTGGCAGAGCACATGTCGCCTGAATCGAGTAATGGATTTAGGAATCTCTTTGAGACCAAAAAAGTATACCTTCCATGGGGCGGGTTTACGAACGTAACTGTGAAATATGAAATGGTCGGTGGAGAATATGTGAAAGCTGGGGAATTTCTTTCTGATGATACGATGAAGCAGACAGTAGAATTTACAAGAAATTATCTTAGAGATGAGCCAAATCCAGAAAGAAGACGTGAGGTATTTGATGAGCTAAGCGCCAGCATAGGAGCCTTAAACGCATTCACTTGTCAAGAGAGAGGGGTGTGAATCTTTCTCGATATTATGATAATTCTGAAGGTCTGAGAAGGTTTCTTTTCAGTTCGCCACAATTTGTCCAGCCAAGAACGCTTACAGAACTCGGCATTACTTTCGCAGCCCTCGTAGGGAAGAATATTCAAAAAGAATTGGGACTCGATGCCTATGCGCAATACTTGCAGACCTTGCGCAAGTCAAATGGTTATCTGGACGACGACATGAAACGCACGGGCAGGCAGCCAAATCCCGAAGAACTTCACAGAATACTGTGGCAGGGCGCATCGGGCGCTATAAGGGAAGACCGGCTGCCAGTGACAAGAGGCCAAGACACGTCCACTTACAGAACTTGGGAGTCGCCGTCGGGCAGCGGCAGTTCGCGAAATTTTAATCCAAGAGATGTAACGGGCGACCCGAGATACCTAAGCCAGCCGCAACCTGAATCAAGGCAGCAGGACATGTCCAGGCAGATAGATCAGCAAACCCGGCAGCAATTACAGCAGGGCGCGGAAAGGGGCAGGCAGATGTTTAATCAAGGCATGAACAAATTGTTCGGGCCGAAGGACCAGAATAAGAAATAGCAGAAAATCTATGGTATATTTTCTTTGAATCCTTGGGCACTCAAGCGAACACCAGTGAGCCACCGTTAGTATGTTTTCTTTTCCGCAAGCGCTTTTTTCCAAAAAGGGCTGATTATTTCTTTTTCCAGCACAAGCAGAACCTTCGGTTCTGCTGTACAGCAAGAGCTTTGCTCTTGCTTGTAGGGATTTTCCTGCGAATGACAATGAGCCACTTTGTAATATTTTCTTTTGCCTTAAGGATTTTCCTTCCACAAAGAAAAGCCTTAATTATTTCTTCACGCCGTAAATCGAGACGTATTCAACAAGCCTTTTCTTTTTTCTCTCTATGTGTATGTCAACGCGGGCTCCCCTGAACAGCGCCTTTATTTTATCGTTGCTCTCAAGAAATCCCGGACCGGGTATGCCGAAGCTCTTTCCAAAGGACAGGAAATAGAAGCGTCCGCCCTTTTTGAGGGAGCCAACCAGCTGTCCGACGTGCCTGTGAGGTATATCAAGATGTTCCAGGACTCCGACGACAGTCACTGCGTCAAAAGCATGCTTCGGCGCCCTGAAGCTTCCCTTGACGAAGATGACGTTGTGGAGTTTGTATTTCCTTATCTTCTTCGCCGCATGCTCAAGCTGCTTCTCGCTAAGGTCAACCGCGACCACCATGCCTCTCCTCAACCTCCTCGATATGAAAAGCGTTGTATTCCCGGAGCCGCAGCCGAAGTCAAGCACCTTGGAGTTGTCCCTTAGCTTGAGGAACCTGATTATCCGCGACGCTTCCCTTTCCCCGTACCATATGTGGAAGAACTTGTCCCAGAAGAAAGCTATCCTGTCGTAGAACTGCTCAGTGAATTTCTTGTCAACACTCAGGCGTATCGCAATGTAGAGAGGCAGTCCAAGCAATATGAGGAAAATTCCCATGGCAAAAATATAGATAGCCTCCGAGACTTCCGTAATCCAGAAATAAAGCAGCATTGCATTGAAGACAACGACAAGAATAGGCCCGATCTTCGGAAAGGGCGCGTTGAAGTAGCGCTTCATCTTTGGCTTTTCAACCCTTAGCTTGACTACAGACAGCATGACAAGCGAGTACATTACGACAACAAGAGGTATGAGCAGCGAAAGGAGGAAAAGGTAGTTGCCGAACGCGAGAAGGGTTATCATGCTGATAACGAATGTCTGGAAAATTATCGCCGAGGATGGCGTCTTGTATTTCTTGTGTATTCTGGAGAATCGCCTGACAAGAAGCTTGTCGCGGGACATGGCAAAGAGAAGGCGGGGCGACGAGACTATCCATGAAGCCGCGGTTCCTATCAGCGGGATGAAAATCATTACCGCAAATACCTTTCCGATATCGCTGCCGAAAAGCGTCTCCGCAAGGAATGCGAGCGGCGCGTCCTGGCTGGCAAACGTGGCGGCGTCTATGTTGCCCAGGGATACGAAAACAATGAGGATGCTTATAGCTGCTATTATGGCAGTGCCGAGCACGAGCATCTTCGGGAGCACCTTGCGTGCGTTCTTTATTTCTTCCGAGAGGTAAGTGGTAGTCTCCCAGCCGAAGAACGTCTCGGCGATGAAGTACACTGTAAGCAGCACCAGCGGCAGCGGCGCCGAAAAAACCGACGCAAAGTTGCCAGTATTCACTGTTGCCAGACCGGGAATTATGAGCGCTAGGAGAGTGACGACAGTCATTACGCCGAAAAACAGGAGCAGTTTTGAGGCCCAATCTATGCCGCGGTAGCTGACGAAGTTGAACAGCAGGACAAAAAACAGCGCCGTGGATATGTTGAACAGAATTCCCTGGGACGGGAACAGGTAAAGGATCGAGCCCACGACAAGCATGGCTATTGTGAGGTTGGCAACAATCCATGAAAGCCACCCAAAAATAAAACCTGTGCTTTTTCCGAATGCATTCTTGACGAACTCATAAGCGCCGCCGGATTTCGGATACATGGAAATGAGTTCCGCAAAATAGACGGAAATTATGATGGCGACAAGCGACATAATGATCCATGCGAGGATCGAGCTGCTTCCCGAGTAGGCTGCGCCGACGGCAGGCAGGAAGAATATGCCTGTGCCAAGTATCGCGTTTATTATGAGCATCAGAAGCGTCTTCTTGCCAATCGTCTGCTTTAGCTTCATTTTGAAAACACCTTATGAATTTTTGCTGTCAAAAGAAGCTGTTTCGGTTCTTCTTGATTCATTTATTCACCATTTTGCCACTTTGTCCCAAAGGAAGTTGAAATATCTCCTGTAGCTCTCGGCGATTTGTCTGTCATGGACAACGAATGCTATGGGCGTTGTTTCCAGCCATAGTATATTTGTCACCTTGCTCCCATATATCCATATCACATTTGGCGGTCCTGTCAATTCTTTCGGCAGGAACTTGGATTCTATGAGTTTTTCCTTTAGCATGGGATGGTTTCTCATGCTGTCTATGACAAGCTCCTTCCATCTTATGCCGCGCTTTATTCTTTTCCTGTTGAACGCTATCCAATAGCGGGGCATCCTGTCATGGCCGAATCCGCCGGCCCCTATCATCATCGCCTCTTTATAATTCAGCGTGTCTTCCCATATAGTTTTTATGCCCTCGTATCCCCTGTATATCTCCGCCTCGGCTGAAGACGTCCTTGCCTCAAATTTGCTTTCCAGCCTTGAAAGTATTTTTTTTGCTATTTTCTTCTTTTCATTTATAGTCTGCTTCTGATCTTCCAGGAAGAGCATGATGCGCTTCGGGGAAGTAATCTGAAATATCCTCTTTTTATTCTCTATGGCAAAAGTTGCAAGTCCCTTGGAAATGAGCCTGTTCAATACGTCATAAATATTTCTCCTGTCGATCCCGGTCTCCTCATGTATTCTGCTTACAGGCAACGCTCCGTTGTCAAGAAGCGCCATATAGACCTTCGACTCATTCTCAGAAAGCCCGATCTGTGTAAGGTCGACCATGGAACCTAATTAGTTTGGTTATTTATAAAGTTGTGGTGTTGATATACCACCACTAATCTTATTATTTCAAAAATGAGTTCGTCTTGTTTAAATGCCGGTTGTACAAGAAACTTCAATGAAGTTCAAGAAACTCCTTGGTGCTCTTGCAATAAGCTTGGTTCCTGCTGCCGCAGCTGCCCAATCAGGAAAACTAACGACAAATTATTCCGACGGTCAGAAATACGTTTGCGCAAGCTACTGGAATCCGAATCCGCGTATCAGGTTATGCTACGAAGGCGATGATAAATTCACGTTTGGCACGTTCATACCGCTTTCAAAGAGCAAGCTGAAAATAGCGGCAGGCAACACGGGAGACATCGAAGAACAGGGCATATATTTCACACAGGAAAAGGGTCCTTTGCTGATGGGAACCGGGGCGGAGCATCTCAATGGAGGCTTGTCGGCAGAGGTACATGCGAAAATCAACATCAGTAAGAATCATGCTGCTTTCGCCGGTTACGGAAATACAAATGGCATATCGACAGTAACCGTCGGCGGAATGTCGGATGTTGGAAGGAATCATGTCGCTGCAGGCCTTGCAAAAAGAACGGACAACCTCGGCAAGGAGCTGAAAATACCGTTCAGTGAGAAAAATCAGGTGCTGCTTTACTATTCAAGGGACGGCCTGGCAAAATTCTTTTATGCAAATGAC